>NZ_CATKPU010000055.1:0-686 GCF_949767825.1 Pseudomonas sp. IT-P258
TCGCGTCGTGGCAACCTGTTCGGCATGCTCGGCATGGGCCTGGCGATCCTCACCACGGTCGGCCTGATCTACAAGCTGGGCTCCGAGCTGGCGCAAGACGGTATCGTCTACGTGATCGTCGGCCTGCTGATCGGCGGCACCGCCGGTTCGATCATGGCCAAACGCGTTGAAATGACCAAGATGCCGGAACTGGTCGCCTTCATGCACAGCATGATCGGCCTGGCCGCGGTGTTCATCGCCGTGGCTGCCGTGGTCGAGCCGCAGTCGCTGGGCATCGTCAAGCAGCTCGGTGACGCGATCCCGGCCGGTAACCGCCTGGAACTGTTCCTCGGTGCCGCCATCGGGGCAATCACCTTCTCCGGCTCGGTCATTGCCTTCGGCAAGCTGGCCGGCAAGTACAAGTTCCGCCTGTTCCAGGGGGCACCGGTACAGTTCAGTGGCCAGCACAAGCTGAACCTGCTGCTGGGCCTGGCCACCCTGGGCCTGGGCGTGACCTTCATGCTCACCGGTGACTACACCGCTTTCGCCGTGATGCTGGCCCTGGCCTTCGTGCTCGGCGTGCTGATCATCATCCCGATCGGTGGCGCGGACATGCCAGTGGTCGTGTCGATGCTCAACAGCTACTCCGGCTGGGCAGCGGCGGGCATCGGCTTCTCGCTGAACAACTCGATGCTGATCATCGCCGG
>NZ_CATKPU010000056.1:0-660 GCF_949767825.1 Pseudomonas sp. IT-P258
GCTGATCGGATAGCTGATGAAAATCCGGTTCTCATCGAATTCGTTGGTGCTGAAGCTCTTGCGAATCGTTGCGTTACGCCATTTCAAGTTGAGGTTTTTCAACGCACCACTCTGCACGGTGTAGGCCAGCTCCGATTCGCGGCCCCATTCCTCGCCGTCGGTAATTTTCCCGGTGTGCACGTTGTCACCGCTGATGTAGCGGTTCATCAGGGTCAGGCCGGGGACGCCGAGCGCTGCGAAGTTGTAGTCGTGGCGCACCTGCCAGGATTTCTCCCGGGCGTTGTCATAGCTGGAGTTGTAGCTGTCGTTGGCCAGGGTGCCGCCGCTGGTGCCGTTGACCCGCATCCAGACGTCATCGCCGGTGAGTTTTTGCAGGCCGACGTAGAAAGTGTTGCCGCCATATTTGGCCGAGAGCAGGGCGAACGCGGTCTTGTTGTCGAGGTCACCGGCCAGCGCGCTGCCGTCCTCCTTGCCGATGAAGTAGCCGAGGTTGGCGCCCAGGGTCCAGTCGCCCAGGGGCTGGCTGTGGGTCAGGTTGAAGTATTGCTGCTGGTAAATGTCACTGAGTTCCGAGTACCAGACACCGACCTGCGTGCGCTTTTCATTGAACGCATATTCACCGCCGCCGAAGTTGAAACGGTCCGAGGTGAACGCCGCTTT
>NZ_CATKPU010000057.1:0-647 GCF_949767825.1 Pseudomonas sp. IT-P258
GTGGTGGGGTGCGAGAGGCCCTTGAGCGCCTGGATGAAGCAGACCGAGGCGATCAAATACAGGGACGTAACCAGGTTCATGCTCATGCTTGCTGCACCTCAGCCTTGGCTGCTGTTGCGGTCTTGGCAGCCGGAGCTTTGGCCGCTTTCTTCTTGAACATTTCCAGCATGCGGCGGGTCACCAGGAAGCCACCAAACACGTTGACGGCGGCCAGGGCCACGGCCAGGGTGCCCATGGTCTTGCCCAGCGGGGTCACGGTCAGCGCCGCTGCCAGCATGGCGCCGACGATCACGATGGCCGAGATGGCGTTGGTCACCGCCATCAGTGGCGTGTGCAGTGCGGGGGTGACGTTCCAGACCACGTGGTAGCCGACATAGATCGCCAGCACGAAGATGATCAGGTTGTAGATACCGTGAGAGATCAGCATGTCTTCCATTGTTTTTATCCTCAGCCGTTCTTGCGCACGATCTGGCCGTCGCGGCACATCAGGCACGCGGCGACGATATCGTCTTCAAGGTTGATCACCAGTTGTCCTTCTTTATCGAACAACAGTTTCATGAAGTCCAGCAGGTTGCGGGCGTACAGCGCCGAAGCGTCAGCCGCCACGGCGCTGGCCAGGTTGGTCGGGCCAACGATGGTCACGCCAT
>NZ_CATKPU010000058.1:0-598 GCF_949767825.1 Pseudomonas sp. IT-P258
CATGCGCGGGTATTTCGGACTCCGTGGCGAAGAGCATTTGCGCATGAGTGAGCAACTGATCAACGCGGGAGTGGCAACGGGATATTACTTTGTCGGCATTTTCCTGCAGAACGGTTCGGCGGGACTACAGAAAGATCACGAAATGGCGTTGCGTTACTACCGCAAAGCCGCCGATGAAGGTAATCCGCTAGCTCAAGCCTATGTCGCAGACAAGTTGGCGCCGATCAACATTGCCCCGGACGTTGCCCGGCAAATGCGCCGTTGCGCTGGGGAGCAAGGAAACGGCAAAGCGGCAAGAGCACTAGGTATTAATTTATCGACGAAAGGGCGTTATCAGGAAGCACTCGAAGCATTCCAGCACGGGGCAGCGGCCGGTGACAGCACTTCGACTTCTTTTTTGAGCAAAGGCTTCCGTGGTCCGGAGCCGGATGATCGGATGTACTACCTGGGCCAACAGGAAGACCTCGAACGCGCCGATCGCTACGAAAAAATCTGGAAAATCCTCTCGGGTTACTCCTACGCCAATCCCAAAGTCCCCGAGATCAACGAGATCGTCCCACTGCCGCCTGCCACGTTGCCTGCTTGGGACGGCAAGCTC
>NZ_CATKPU010000059.1:0-569 GCF_949767825.1 Pseudomonas sp. IT-P258
TGAAATCCTCAGAAATCATAGCAAGGGTTTTCGGGCTGGATAGATACTCAATCGTAGACTTATTGAACCAGCTGCCGGATCCCTAGAGACAAAATCAAACCACCGCATAATCGATCAATAGCTTTTTTCCTCCTTCGATACGCTGAAGCGATCTCAGGTTGCGAAAGAGCGATTGCGACCACTCCATACCAAGTCATCGAAACCACCACTACGACTGCCAGCATCGACAAAAACGTGCTTGGTGAAACGTGGGTGGGGGCTGCCGCTGAGAAAATAGCGGCATAGAAGGCCATGGATTTAGGGTTGCCAATGTTCGTAACGACCCCTTGGATGAATGACTGCCGAAAGTTTCCGACGACAGCATTATTACAGGGGGCAAGCGCGCTCTTTCCGGCCTTGAGCAGCAGTCGGAATCCAAACCACATTAGATAGGCTGCCCCCAGAACTTTTACGATTAGCGCCGCCCAAGGGAACGCAGCAAACACAACGCCGATACCTGCGATTGCACAGGTGGCCCAGAACAAATTGACCAATACGATGCCTGCTACCAAGGCCAAAGCTTCTGACCG
>NZ_CATKPU010000060.1:0-503 GCF_949767825.1 Pseudomonas sp. IT-P258
GCTCCTCCCGCAGCATGCGCAGGCCTTGCCATAAGAAGTGTTTCTGCTCGGTCACGCCATTAACAACAGACAGTTTGCCAACCCGTCGCCCCAAACTGTCATACCGATACGCACCGGTACTTTCCAGCTTGCCATTAACCAACGTCTCAGCCCGCACCAAGCGATTTTCACAGTCATACACAAACGTCTGCAGCGTGCCCATGCCACTGCGCTTTTCAACCAGGTTGCCCCACGCATCGTAGGCATATTCCTGGTCCCGCCAGCGCTTCAGGCGGTTGTCCTTGACGTGGTCAAACTGGCTGGTGTTGAAGTTCAGCCGGTTCGCCGCGGCGTCGTAGCGGAATTCTTCGCTGTCGAGCAACTGCCCGGTGTCGCGGCTGTGCAACTGGCCGTTGGCTTCGTATTCGTACTTGATCTCGCCACGCAGTTTGTCGAGGGTGCGGGTCAACTCGCCAGCCGGGTCGTACTGGTGACGGCGGTGGATCGGGTTGTAGGCGTGCTCC
>NZ_CATKPU010000061.1:0-471 GCF_949767825.1 Pseudomonas sp. IT-P258
CCCTTG
Source organism: Pseudomonas sp. IT-P258 (assembly GCF_949767825.1). NCBI lineage: Bacteria > Pseudomonadati > Pseudomonadota > Gammaproteobacteria > Pseudomonadales > Pseudomonadaceae > Pseudomonas > Pseudomonas sp. IT-P258. The sequence continues at coordinate 7 of NZ_CATKPU010000061.1, forward strand.
GCGCCGCGCGTCTGGTCGATGTCGCCGTCGAGGTACGCGCGGGCGTCCCGGTGGTGGTAGGCGCGGATGTTCACGTGCTGCTCCACCACCTGGTGTTCCGACTGCAGGGCCCAGACGCTGTCCTCACCGCTGCTGCTCAACCCGGAGAGCGGACGCAGCGGCAACTCGACGTCGAACTGGTAGGCGCGCGGGGAGTCGTGGAATTCGACGACGTCGATACTCAGGCGTTCGTCGCTGGTGAAGCGGTACCAGATGCCGACTTCGGCCAGCAACCTGGCAATGAAGGCCAGGTCGCTTTCGCCGTATTGCATCACCTGCTCGCGCCGGGGGTATTCGCGGTGCAGGTGGAAGAGGAAGTCCTGGCCCCTGAAATCGTGGCGACTGCGCAGGATGTGCTCGACGATTTCCGGCACCGACCGGTGCTGGTAGATCCGGTATTGCCGGCCCCGCGCGAGCAGCGCCAGG
>NZ_CATKPU010000062.1:0-469 GCF_949767825.1 Pseudomonas sp. IT-P258
GACGCTGAACATCGGGCAGAACCTGGTGTTCAAGGACGACGGGCCGAACATCACCACCACCGGCGTGGAGCCGACGCTGACAGTGGACGAAACGGTGCTGGCGACCGACGCCACCCAGAGCTTCGCCGCCAACTTCAACTCGGCGTTTGGCGCCGACGGGGCCGGTACCCTGACCTATGCGCTGGGCGTGGTGGCCGGGGCTTCCGGGCTGATCGACACGGCCTCGGGCCAGGCGGTGAACCTGTCGCTCAACGGCACCGTGGTCGAAGGGCGTACAGCCCTCAGTAACCTGCTGGTGTTCACGGTCAGCGTGGCCGCCAATGGCAGCGTCACGCTCGACCAGAGCCGCGCCGTGGTGCATGCCAACACAAGCAATCCTGATGATTCGACGAGCCTGACCTCGGACAACCTGGTAACGCTGACCGCGACCAAGACCGACGGGGACGGCGACAGCGCCCTGGCGACGCTG
>NZ_CATKPU010000063.1:0-432 GCF_949767825.1 Pseudomonas sp. IT-P258
GACGGTGTCGCCATTGCTCAAGGTGACCTTGAGGTCGTGATCGAGTTTCTGGTCGACCTTGACGGTGAAGGTCGGCGCGAGGTTTTCCTGCACACCGCCATTGCCTTCGATGCTGACGGTGACCTTGTCGCCCTGGCCTGATGGCTCATCGGTGACGCTGGTGTCGACTGCGGTCTGACTCAGGGTCAGTTTTTCGAAGTTGTCCGCGCCAGTAACGCTCTCGAGCTTGTTGACGATCGGCGCCTGGCCGCCGGTGAAGACGTCGTCGGCAGCGGCGATGGTTGCAGAGCCGGAGGTCCCGTTCGCTGGAACAGTTACCTTCGTACCGTCGGAGAGGGTGAACTCCAACGGGCCGTGGTTATTGATCGGCAGACCGGCCGAGTTGGTCAGGGTCACGGTGTAAGTCACCGAACCGCCTTCAGCCACGGTGGA
>NZ_CATKPU010000064.1:0-426 GCF_949767825.1 Pseudomonas sp. IT-P258
CGCGTGCTGATCCTCGGTGCTGGCGTGGCCGGTTTGCAGGCGATCGCTACGGCGAAACGCCTGGGGGCGGTGATCGAAGCGTCTGACGTGCGTCCGGCGGTAAAAGAGCAGATCGAATCCCTCGGCGCCAAGTTCGTCGACGTGCCCTACGAGACCGATGAAGAGCGTGAATGCGCCGTCGGTGTCGGCGGTTACGCCCGCCCGATGCCGGCCAGCTGGATGCAGCGCCAGGCCGCCGCCGTGCACGAACGCGCCAAGCAGGCTGACATCGTCATCACCACCGCGCTGATTCCCGGCCGCAAGGCACCGACACTGTTGAGCGCGCAAACCGTGGCCCAGATGAAGCCGGGGTCGGTGGTCATCGACCTCGCGGCGGCCCAGGGCGGCAACTGCCCGCTGACCGTGGCCGATCAGGTGGTCGTCGAA
>NZ_CATKPU010000065.1:0-397803 GCF_949767825.1 Pseudomonas sp. IT-P258
TGCCACCAATTCGGCAATCGATGGCCTGAACACCAATGTCGATAACCTGGACAAGGGCTCGGTGAAGTACGACCTGAACGTCGACGGCAGCGTCAACTACAACAACATCACCCTGGGTGGTAATACCTATAACAGCGTGTCCAAAACCGGTGGCACCAAGATCACCAACATTGCCCGTGGTGTGGATGACAGCGATGCGGTGAACATGTCGCAGCTCAATGAGACCAATGAGAAGGTCACCAATATCGATAATCGCGTCACCACTATCGAAGGCAGCATCACCAACATCAGCAATGGTGGTGGCATCAAGTACTTCCACACCAACTCCATCAAGGCCGACTCGGTAGCCAGCGGTGAGAATTCGGTAGCGGTTGGTCCGGATGCAAAGGCTAGCGGCAAGGGTTCTGTGGCCATGGGGGACGGTGCGACTGCCAGAGCTGACGGTAGCGTGGCATTGGGCCAAGGCTCCAGTGACAATGGCCGTGGCGCGGAAAGCTACACAGGAAAGTACTCCAATGTGACCAATAACAGCGCCGGCACGGTCTCTGTGGGCAATGCCGCCACGGGTGAGACTCGCACTATCAGCAATGTCGCTGACGGCAAGGAAGCGACTGATGCGGTGAATCTGCGTCAGCTGGATGGCGCGGTCGCAGAGTCGAAGAACTACACCGACAACAAGGTCAAGCAGATCAATGACACGGTTACGAACGTTGACAATCGCGTCACCAAGGTCGAGGGCGATGTAACCAAGATTCGGAATGGCACCGACGGCATGTTCCAGACGAACAACACCAGCAACCTGCCCAAGCCTAAGCCTACCGGTAAGGACTCTACCGCTGGCGGCGCCGGTGCGGTGGCTTCGGCTGACAACAGCACCGCTCTCGGAAGCAATGCTCGGGCGACCGCCACCAACTCGGTGGCGCTGGGTAACAACTCGGTGGCTGACCGCGTCAATAGTGTCTCGATGGGTAGTGCCGGCGCTGAGCGTCAGGTCACAAATGTGGCTGATGGTACGGCGGACACCGATGCAGTAAACCTGCGTCAGTTGAGCAAGGCTACGGGTGACATCAACAACAGCATCAATAACGTCTACTCGGACTTGAAGCGCGATCTGAAAGAGCAGGATGACATCCTCAGCGCTGGTATCGCTGGGGCCATGGCTGCAGCAGCTCTGCCGCAACCCTACAGCCCGGGTGCCAGCATGGCCTCCGTAGGTATGGGCAACTATCGCGGTCAGCAAGCCTTGGCAGTGGGTGTGTCGCGAATTTCTGACAACGGCAAATGGGTCACCAAGCTGGCTGGTACTACGGATTCCCAAGGTGAATTCGGTGTTTCAGTCGGTGTGGGCTACCAGTGGTAATCCGACTCTAATTTAGAGACGGGAGCCGGCTTGAACCGGCTCCCTAACCAAAAGCTTCGAGGTATTTAATATGTACAAGCAGTTTTCCGTAGGTGGCCTGCGTTTGGCTATAGCAGTAACTACCATGGCGGCATTGACGGCGTGCGGTACTGTTAGCAAGGTCGATGATGCAGGACAGAGTGCACAGCCGATTTACCCGGCGATTAAGGATGCGTCCATGCCAGAAGGCTATTACGTCAACCTGGAGAACCTGGGCAAGATGCGCCCAGGAATGAGCAAGAAGCAGGTGATGGAGTTGGTTAGTCATCCGCAGTTCAGCGAGGGTATGTTCGGAGTTCGCGAGTGGGACTATATCTTCAAGTTCCGTCAGCCAAATGGTCAGCCTGACAAGATCTGCCAATACAAAGTCTTGTTCGACAAAAACATGGTTGCGCAGTCCTTCTTCTTCCTGCCCGCAGATTGCATGCAGCCGCCAGCTCCGGCGCAGCAGATGACTACCGCAGCTACCAACGTCAAAAAGATTAACCTGGCTGCCGACGCCACCTTCGGCTTCAATAGCGCACTATTGCGCTCGGAGGGCCGCGTTAAGTTGGATCAACTGATCAGCGAACTGAATGAGGCGAAGTTGATTAGTATCAGCATTATTGGCTACACCGATCGCTTCGGTAGCCCGACCTACAACAATAACCTTTCGCTGCAGCGCGCTAATTCCGTGCGCAGCTATTTGATGGAACGTGGTGTGAAAGGCTCCCAGATTGAGGTGGATGGCCGTGGTTCCGCTGAACCTCTGGTGGTTTGTCCAGGACCAAAATCGCCGCAGGTAGTTTCGTGCCTTGCGCCTAATCGCCGGACCCAAATTACAATTCAGTTCGAATAATTCTCTGTCAAGCAACGGCACCTAGGAATCAGTATCCCTCAGCTCCGATTTGTTGGTCCCCGGCGGTGGATGCAAGTTCCCGAGGGCTTTTCGAACTTCCAGCCAGGCGTTACGCAGTTGAATGTCCTTGGCTTCGATGGGGAGCCTGGATAGGCATGCATAAGCTGCGGCTGGGAGTTTTTTATGTGAACACCGATGAACCCCGAAATTCTAAAACCTCAAACCAACCCAGTAACCGAGCAGCAAAAATCAACGAAGGGCGGAGCATCTCTACCTCGATTAGAAGGACAGGAATTCGCTTCGGAATCCTGAATCATCAACCACGAACTTTGCGTACGCATCCACAGCGGACATAGAGCAAATCTAGTTATATGGTATAGGTAGTAGATATACAGCTGTCAATATTGCTTTCTATAGAAAAATAGCCTTCGAAAGGAGTGCTATTATTAGTGTTGTACATCAAACTACGCTGCAAGGAACGGCCCGATGAGTGTTTGTTGAGTGAGTGTTTGTCCAGAATTTTATATAAATGAAAATGCGTGCGAACCAAACGAATCAAGGGCGAACTATAGACATTACGATGAAATTCTTAGGTCTACAGTCCCAAGTGTAGTGAAAAATCTAGTCACTGATTAGCTTATGAGAAATGACAATTGGGGGCAGGAATAGGGCCCGGTGCGATGAAGGCTCCTAGGTGAAAAACATTGGTAACGAAATAAAGACTGGGATGATCTGACCTTGGTCAACGGTGGCGATTAACATAACTAGGCTCTGTACGAAAAGTACTGTCGCAAACACAGCTTGGCACAAGCCAATGAAACCATTGTCGCAAAATTTTTCGCGAGTTTGTCGTGGCGAGTAGTGATGCGGCGGTTCTCCTTCAACCATTCGAACATGCGCTCAATGATGTTGCGCTGACGGTATTTTCGGCGATCAAACAGTCTGGATAAGCCGGCTTTGGCTTGCGTTTCATGTTGAACAGTGAAATTACCGGTTGCATCCGATAGCGGTCGCAGTCGCGCCGTAAGGTATCGTTGTCATAGCTCTTTATCGGCCAAAATCCATCAGCAGCGTTTGCCTGGGCGACCGCGCAGACTTGGAATAGATGCCTCATCCAGCAGCGGTTGCGTATAGGCAATGTCACTAGCTTGCCCGCCTGAGAGCAGGAAGCGCAAAGGCTCGCCATTGGCATCGCACAGCATATGGATCTTGGTCGTCAGGCCGCCGCAGTTACGTCCGAGAGCATGGTCTTGAGGTTCTTCAGGCTCCCTTTTTTTCCCAGCACCGGAAGAGGCTCGGGTTGCAGGCCCGGCGGTGGAGTCGATCATCCAGGTATCCAGGTCGATCACCCCTTGCTCGTTCAATCGGATGTGCAGGCGCTTGAGCATCTGGTCGAAAGCCCCCGCGAATACGCCTGTCGCGAAAACGTTGATAGACCGTTGGCCAAGGGCCGAAGCGCTCCGGCATGTCTCGCCAGGCTGCACCTGAGCAGAGCACCCACAGCTCGCCGTTGAACATGAGGCGATCATCTGCCCGTGGGCGTCCGCCACGGCGGGTTACATTGAAGATGTCTGCAACTAAATCCTAGGCTGCGTCCGAGAGTTGATACCGTTTTGCCATCGTGGCCTCCTGGCTCTGATGGCGGCAATTGCTACATAAATTGGCGTTTCAAGGGATTTCGTACAAAACCTAGCTACCAAGTCTCCTAATGTGGCCCGGAAGTATCGTTTGTAGATGCTCACGGCAATAGAACTCTCGCCGCTGCTACCGGTAGGCTGTTTTGTTTGTGCGTTTTCAGACAATTCCTACAGATTGAGATTTGGATTCCAGTTACGCTTTGATAGTTCGTCCAGCCAGGCTTACTTGGCAGCCTTAACCGGGGGATTTGCTTCTGGCTTGGACGAACTCCTATCTGGACTTCGGCGATGGTGCCGAAGCGGATGAGGTTTTCCCTGAAATTAATGTTTTTTTCTGTATTTCAGTTGAAATTTTACACCGGTCTACAACTTTGCGAAAAAACCTACAGATCTTGCATTCACCCTTGAATAGCTTTCGTGCTTCAAGTTGAGCCTTCAAGGCGAACTCGGTTTTTCAAAAACTTAAAATTAGCATCCGCCCATGAGCAAATATTTAAGACACTCGAAAATTGGTCTCGCCGTGCCCTGTGGTTAATGGCATATTGCCTTTGTCGTTCCTTTACTTTAAAAGTGGAGTCGGCTTTGGTGCGGGTTTTTTGTCTGTCATAGTCAGTTTCACTTACTCCGCACCGCTTATTGGTCGCCCGACCGGTCAAGCGGTGATGGGCACAGCGGTACGGGACGTTGGCGAGCGTGCCGCCGCCTTTATCGGGATGCGCATCTTCGGGACGGCCGTGGGCGGTCGGATCACGGTTGGCCTATTTTTCATCCAGGTTGTGATTTGGTGGATCACGCCAAACGCACTGGAGGTCTGGATCGACATTCGGCCTTTGTCGCAACCTCAATCTCTTCTCTCAATCGATCATCGCCATCAACGGCAGCAAATTCAAAGCCGTCAACAACCGCGACCGCAACTTCACTCAGGGCAAAGTAAAGGCGCGCATGCAACAGTTCGAGCAGAGCATCGATCGTTAACTGGCGGCGATGGGTTATTCCATAAGTTAGACCCCTGGGTTGAATCACTTAACAATCAAGGATTGACAAAAAAGGATTGAAAAAATATCTCGTAACGACGTAGATTGACGGATTTGCGTTCAGGGAAATGGTGCATATATGTCGTCATACGAGAATTCTGCCCATTTTGGCAGGTTGGTCATTATCCCTCGCGTGCAGGATGCTTTCGCTGAACTGTGCGTGTCCTTAAAACCGCGTGGCGTAATTCAAACTCTCTTAAAAGGCACTGAACCACCTATAGAGTTATGCCAGGTAAATGAGTTTGGTAGTAGTTCCAGTGAGCGTGACGTGTACAACTTTCCAGTGTTGTTTCATCGTAACGGTGTGCCGTGGATTGAAGCGAACTCGTATATTCTAAGTCTCGTGAAGAATAAGCACGCACAGAATTGGCCCACCGACAAGGCCCGGCGTACAGCAAGTAAGCTTTTAGACTACCTGATGTTTTGTGAGGAAGAAGAAATAGATTGGAAGGACTTTTCTGGTAAACGACCACCGCTAAGACCAACATACCGCTATTTTCGACGTCTAATTGACAGGGGGGGAGGTCTTCCGCTGTTATTAATCAGTACACCGGGATCGTATATGACTTTATTAAGTTTGTATCGATGAATTGGCATCATGAAATTGATATGGCGCGTGTTGATACTGTAAAAAAGGTTCGATTTTTATTAGAAAGTGGTAGTGGTACTCGGATGATTGAGGTGGAAAAGCGCAGTCAGACGCGTCCAGTGCACAAAGAAAACAATGCATCCATTGGCTTTGTGCGTGACGAAGGAGAGGATCTCAGGCCTCTCACCAATGCGCAGTTGTCCGAGTTGTTGGCGGTAATCGGTGACGACAACATTTGGTCGCAGCAGGAACGACTGATATTGCTATTCGCGTTGATGATCGGTGCACGAAAACAGACAGTTCTGACGTTGCGAATAAAGCATCTTAAAAATTTCACTGAGGATAAGCTGCATCGGGATAAGACATATCACCTGCATGTCGGTCCTGGGACGGGGGTTGATACTAAACGCGACAAGCCTCAAACGCTTTATGTGCCGAAGCAATTGGCTGATGATATTAAGGTCTTTGCCAGTTGTGCGGTGGCAGTCAAAAGGAGATCTTTGCTGCGTGAAAGGTTCGAGAAAAATTACAGCCACCTTGAATCATTAAATGATGAAGATATGTACGTATTTTTATCAGATCAAGGTAATTGCTATTATATGGCGGAAGACGATCCTCGTTATTTAGAGGTTAAGTCAAGGCCTACCGGGCAAGTGACCGAAACCCTAAAGCGAAAGTTTATTAAGCATGCGTCAACGGCGTTTCCTATGAGCTTTACCTATCACTGGTTGAGAGCGACCTTTGCGTTTCAGTTATATCAGTATCTATCTCCACTGTTAGCTTCAGGGCGCTTGCAGCATGGTGAAGAGATCTCGCTTGTGCAGAAGCGCCTGCATCACTCAAGTCGGGTAACAACTGAGAATGATCTAAAGCTGTTTCGTTTGCATTCTGATAAGTTGGCGGCACAAGAGCTTTACGAGGATGAGATTTTCGGATTTCGAGGTTACAGCGATTTGATGCTGGAGGATGTTAATGAGTGATTTTGGGCTAATGGTTGTTCGTGAAACGGATGTTGTTAGTCTATCTCAATTAGGGCAGGATTTTCTGTACCCTGAGCGCTTGCGTTTAAAGCTGGATCCGCGCGGCATCAAAAGCCCGATTGATATCGGCGCATTTGCCTATGCTTCTCGCTATATAGGAGTCAAGGCATGTAAGGACGGGATTCCCGTCGCGATAGACTCTTTTGTGCGTGTTCGGAGAATGCTGGTACGAACAATTGCAGATTATTTTAATACGGGCGGGCTGCGAGATAAAAGCGTCCTTGGTGAATTCAAAAGCTTTAAGTTTGTGCTGGATTGGTGTGACTCCAATGGCCATAGGGATGCATTCGATGACGTGAAGTCTGCTCGGGCAGCATACAAAGGGTTTAGTGGCTTTCCTCTGCATCAGATATTGGCCCAAGGGAAACTAAAGCCGATCACATGCTTTGGTAGGCAGAGAGCCTTCAAGCTATTAATTGGGTTGCAGTTTAAACATGATGCTCACTACATTACCAGAGGCGTATCTGTTATTAGCGCGAATCGGAAAAGCCCGGAGCCTCCGAAAGAACTTGATGTTAAAAATTATATAAACGTCTGCATGGATATCGCATCTCGGTTTCGTTCTTTTGTTATGGATGGCGAGCCGTTTCCCTGTCGGGTTAAGTTTGTAGGTTTGGAAGCTGTAGTTTTTCCTATTTGCGGTGCAACAATTACTCCCTACTCTCAGGGTAAGAAGCTCCATTGTCTTAATCTGTCGGAAGGAAGAGTTTCGACACCTGAGGAGTATATGGCTAGTGGGGCGCGAGTCAGTAAGCTAGATATAATTCGCCGCTCGCTCGCTGAAACACAAGGTACTATGGATGAAGCGAACGCAAGTCTTCGGCATGAGCAGCGGATGCGCTTAGCCTCCATGGCTGCAAGTGCGTATGCGTGCCTGTTTATTTTAATTACAGGCGCAAATCCGAGTGAGTTTGTGCAGTTTGAGTTTGCGGAAGCTCTTGAGGTTGAGCAGTCGTCAATAAAAAAGGAGTTGACGGCAGTTAAATTTAGGGCGAGGGGAAAAACGACTCGTTATCCAATCGGCAGAAAAGGACTTCAATTGCTGAAGGCTTATTTGAAACTTAGGCAATGGATGCTTGATGGAAAAGATTGCAAGTATCTTTTTTTTCGGATGCGTAAAGAAGGTGTCTACTCTGGTGAATTTAGCCAGTTGAACGAAAATTTTTCGAGTGCATTTTTTAGGCGGCTTAGAGGCATGTATTTGCCGTCGGATGCCAAAAATATTCCGGCATCTTCGGTAAGGAAATTTAAGAGTTTGGTTCTGCATGAATTGAGAGTGTCGCCATCATTGGTGGCCGATACGCTGAACCATTCGGAACGCACAAATGCTATGTATTACTCAGAAACTACTCCGGAGCGGCAAGAGCAGGAATTTGGTACTTACTGGGAGGCCGTTCGTAAGGCCGCTGAGGTCGTTCGGGAGCGAGGTTCTCGGCCTGGCTCTGCCACCGTTGTAGGGCATTGCGAGGACCTCAATCACCCTGTGAAAACTCATGAGGAGGTACCGATACAACCAAACTGTCAGACGCAGTATGGGTGTCTTTATTGTGAAAATTATATGTGTCATGCAGATAAAGAGGATGTTCATAAACTCCTCAGTCTTCAGTATGTTGTTAACGCCGTGAGGGGGAAGTCCGGGGATTTACAGCATGCTGAGCGGCTTTTCAAAGATCTTTCTATCCGTATCGAGTTTATCCTGGATGCCGTTTCCCAGCGCTCAGAGGGAAGTTTTATTCTTGTTGCTGAAATGAAGGTCCAAGTACAACAACTGGGCGAGCTAACGCCTTTTTGGGAAAAACGCCTGCAACGCTACGAAAAAGTGGGGGTGGTATTTTGAGTTCTAAGTTCTTCAGCGATTTGTTTGCCGGCTTAGCAGGCGTAGGGGTTGTTCCTCCGGACCAACATGACGAAGACGGCAGTACACCTTCTGATGGGTTTGTGTTGTGTCGCGATAAGGATGGGAATGCTACGGCGGTCTATGGATGTGATGTGTGGGATTTTAACCCGTATCGTCTGAGCGCGAGTAGGATAAAATTATTTCGGTTTGACGGTGTGTTCCCTGTTCAGGGAGTTGAGCAGCGTCGCTTAATAAATGAGATGAAATATATCTTCTTCTGTCTGATGCACTATGTTAGCTCTGGGCATATTGGCCGCCTCAGTCCCGCCTCTTTGTTGCAATATTATGCGATGCTGCGTACCGCTGCTCAGTATTGCTATGCACAAAAAGATAAAGAAGTGGTTGGGGTTATATCATTGCAGCAACTGTTCACAATTCCGGTGTATTTGGCTGCCTTCCTTAGGGATAGTAAAATGTGCCAAAGCAAGGTTAAGAAGCTTCGTGCACTGCTGAGGCATTTGGTTTCTGTTGGGGAAAAGCGCTTAGGGTATAGGATTCAAGGTACTTTAGATTTGGATTTTGGATTGAAGGAGCATCGGGAGGTGATGCAGCATCCAGTTATCCCCACTCGGATATACCTTGAAATAATAAATATTCTGGCTGATAGGATCGATCAGGTTCACGCCGGCATAAATAATCTAGAGGGCTTCATTGCCTGTTTTGAGGATAGAGTTTATGGAACCAGTATCAGTTTTCAACGCTGTACGATGAAGGTTTCTAAGCGCGACGTGCGACCTATATTCGAAGAGGCCATAGCGAAACACAGTTTGGAATGCATTTTTATGGGTGATTTTTTTTGCAAAGAACGAATGGGGTTGTCGTTATCACTCGCTAGAATCCAGTATGTGATAAAAAATATCATTCACACTTATACTGGTATGCGTGACCAAGAGGTTGCGAGACTTCCGTATAATTGTCTTTCACAGTCTGTAGTTGTTCCAGAAACGACGGATGAACAGGGTGTCGTTCGAGACCGAGTAAAGATGGTAGATCTAATATCTACTACTAAAAAATTTTAAGGGTACCGACAAGTCGAAGCTTGGCTTGCCACGGAAGATGTAATCAAAGCCGTGAAAGTTGCTCAAGCAATTTGTCGCGGTCTCTCAAAGCTCTACAACACCGATTTTAATGAAATGCCGCTTCTGCTCAATCCAGCAGTTATTGTCCGGAAAGGGGCCATGGAAGCAGGCGTGACACTTTGGAGAGTCGAGGCAAAGCCGGAGTCACTGGCCACATCAATTTTGATTGATTCGCAGGACTTGATAGAGCTGGCGGCAACAAGTCCGGAATTGGACTTCGCCGCAAAAGAATCTTTTGCAGTTGGCCAGCCTTGGAATCTGACGAGTCATCAGTTTCGACGCTCTTTGGCATTTTATGGCAGTAGCAGTGGCTTTATTTCGTTGCCGAGCTTGAAAAAACAGTACAAACACATGACTTTGCAGATGGCGCGCTACTACGCCAACAATTTTGAAAACCTCAAGACGATTTTTGGCTATTATGATCCGGAAAAAAGGAGTTCGATTTACCTCGGAACCACGTGGCATATGAGTTTCAGATGGGTATGCCAATGAGTGTGGCCTACGACATTCTAACAGAGGTCCTTGGTGAAAATACGCCGCTCTTTGGAGGTGCTGGAAGTTATATTGCCAAGCAACGCCAACGTCTTCAAGACGGTGACGTTATCATTGCGGATGTGCGTAACGAAACGATGAAACGCGTCGCTAATGGCCATCTCAGATATCGGCCAACCCTCTTGGGTGGCTGTACGAAGGTAGGTGAGTGTGACGCCTTTCTGCTCGGTGACTTTACGAGCTGCTTGACCTGTGAGGGCTCGATTATAAAACCGCAAAAATTGGATGAAGCGATTGCCGACACTCAAAAAGAATTGACAATGTATGAAGAAGGCACTGGTGAATACCAGTTAGTCAGCGGTGATATAGAGAGATTGCTTCGGTACCGGCGTCGTTTGGTGGACGTTGTGGAGGTTGAATGATCATGCCTGGTAAAGTCGCTGATGGTGTAAAAATCTGCGAGAGTGCGTTTGAACGACTGAAGGCAGGACTCTCAGTGACTCCAGCGCATGTCGGTATTGATGGATCAAAAATCACGGCAGGTATTGTAAGTGTAGAAGCAGGTTTTGACCGTGGCTATCTGAAGAAGTCTCGCAAGTCGCACATGTCTTTAATTGCCAGGATTGAAGCTTGTCGCGCCGAATGCAGGACGACAAGTAACTCAAAGGCGCTGCAGATTAAAAGTGCGCAGAATAAGGCAGGAAAGGCGGTGGCTGAGCTTGAGCAAGCTCGTGACCAGCTATACCAAGTGCTGTCGCAAAATTTGCAGTTGGTTGAACGTGTGAGGGAATTGGAAAATAAATTGAGATGCTATCAAGTAAGTTTAGAAAACTGATTTATGGTAGTTACTTGATTCTGATTTTGTCTGTGTGATTGATAGAGTGCGAGAGAGTTTGAGTACTCTGATGCACAGACTTGTATTTTGGTTTTTTTGGAGTGTCTTGTAGTTGGATATGTTGGTCGATGAGTCTTTCGAAAAGAGCAGGATCTTCAATCAAGCCGTTCGCGACAAATCTTAACAGACCAAGGGCTTGGGATGAAGATTTGACAGTTCTGCCGGCAGCTCATGTCAGATAGTAATGTGCAAACCACTGGCTACTTTGCACTCCTGAATTGGATAATCTGCTTGGCTGGCGACGTGGCCAGATCAGGCGTTTGTATGCCAGCCGCACTCATGTCCAGACATTCCCTGCCGTTGGTCTGGGCATGTTGAGGTTGGTATATCTCAAAAGGGTTATTGTACAGACGTGCCCGCCCATTTGCTTTCGGCCTGACCAGATTACCCATCGTATTTGACCACCAATCTTCGTGGCCGTGGCTGGCGGAAAACGACGCTTTGTAGATGCCTTTTGCCAGGGGCATAGGGGCCAAATACAGACTCTAACTTTTAGTTAACCAGGCTTTCGGTGATCGGTCCGGTTGACCCGAAGCCGAAGGGGAGGCACACACTTTTCCCAAGTGGTGCATCAGAATGACGAACGGTGTGGGGCTATACAATTAGAGCGCGATCAACTCGGCGATTTTTGCCGCTATCACCGCCATTGAGTCTTCTCCAGTATCCAGGCCGCTTCGGGAGGCGAGCAAGGGGCTGACATTGCGGAGAGCTTCATATGTCGTGTTGTGCACGATGGGAATGAGCTGGTTACCCGCTAGGAGCACCGAAAGCTCTTTGTCGGCGACGCTCTCTTTGGGAAGGCGGGTCAGCAGCGCAGGGGTCACCAACACGAGCCCAATTCGTGAATTTGCCAATCCCTTGTCGATGGCGCGCATCATCGGAACGCCGAGGCCAAGGTCCTTCTCGCTGAACCAAACTTTGACACCCACCGCCACGAGCAATTCGTGCAGTTCTTTGGCTGACCCTTGCCGGTCGTCCCACGCGTGGCATAGGAATACGTCACGAAGATCAGGCTGCGTCGCTGCTCTCGTCTCAACGGTTTGGCGGATTGGCGTGAGTGATTGCACTTGGGCGAACGTGTACGGCACGGTCGAACCCGCTTTCGACCAGCGGGGCCTTGAACTGCCGCTAGATCTGCCACCGCCACTGCTGCCATAGCTACTCCCGCTGCTGCCCGATGATGAGGAATAGGAGCGAGAACTGCTGCGGTAGCGGCATGCAGGGCAGGCTGCGGTCGCTGCTGCTGAACTATGTCCGCGTACTGGTGCTGTGCATCTAGACATATCGTAATGCTTCCATTGGTCAGTCCCTTTGCAACCTACGGATGTAGGTCTAGTTTACGATAGCGTAGTGCCATTCCTAAAGAGAAGAGCAAATCTAGGGAGGAGAATAATGGCCTCCCCAAACGGAGCCAAAGCTGTGCTGGCGTCTCGGCGGCGACGCTCAAAGGGCATCTCCCTTGATTTCTCCGCCCCCTAGCCCGAAGCTTCCCGCTTTGTAAATGTGCGAGGAGCTTCCTTTGCTTTCGTCGATCAGGCGGTTGATGGGCCAACAAGCCCGTAACTACGAACAGCGATTTGACCAAGCATTGAAACGCAGCAAAGCCTGGGGTTTGGTGCACTCGGGCTTCCGTCGCTCCCAAGAGCGCGTTGTCAGCGAGCACAATCTCCAGGTCTTTCAGCAGGTGGTGTCCTCGTTTCTATCCCATCTCCAGGCTGAAGATGTTTCGCAGCAGTGTTTTGCGGTAACTGCGATGCTCAAAGCTCCATTAGAAAGGGCGCTGGGGGTGCCGCTCGCGTTCACCTTAGGTTACGTTGCATACAACGGCCGCAATGTCTTTTATAGCGATACCCGCGAGCTTAAGGCGATGCTGCAAAGGGCGTTTCCTCCCCTGCGCTGAATTTGCATGCGTGGCTCACGCTGCCAAGCCATGAGGTAATCGATATGACGTTCGGTACGACGTACGGAGTGTTGACTCAAACGCCCAGCGTCATTGGGCGCATGTGTTTCCTGCATCCGAATGACATGCCCGCCGATATACAGTATCACCCACAGTTGATCGGGGAGGATTACCTGGAGCAAATCGGCGGTATGCACACCTTGCTGATATTGTCTTGAGCCACAGCCACGTTACGAAGTCGTCTGCGACAGTGTTGTATCCGTTGGCACAAGTACCCCTACCTGCGCCTTTAATGCTTGGATTCAGAAGGTGTGTTTGCCGACCCTTACTTGGACTCGCTATCGGGAGTTCGCCCACTGCCCCCTTTGGCCGTTCTCTGCCAGTTATGGTCCAATGCCTGTTGGTAAAAACCGATGCAATTGGCGGTCAGAACGTATGCAAGTGTCTGTCAGGTCGAGTGCAAACGGGTCAAGTGGGGTGCAATATCGCATCGAAAAGATAATCCCATGTTCTGTGCTCCTACAGATCAGCCTCCGTCAGGCTATAGGCTATTCAGGAGGCAAAACACATGGAGTGTCTGCCGATCTGTGTTGGGATGAAATGGCGAATTTTTCGTAATCGAAATGCTTGATTTTGACCGACTCCTCTCAGTAGAAGGCGTATGGCCATTATGCGCAAGAATTTGCGCACTTATTTCTGATTTTTTTCGCCTAAAACTCCTGCAGGCCACGTCGTCTATGCTCCATAGCCAAGTGCGCAACTTCTTGCGCAGTACTGCGCAAGAAGTTGCGCACTTTCCCCGTTGTTTTAGACAAAAAACTAAGTTTTGGCTGGTTCTCTTCGGTAACCACTTGTTAAGTAATGATATTTTAAAAGTGGCACGAACCTTGACTTGTTAAGTCAGGCCTTGGCCGGCAATTCGGCCGTTCAAGGCCTCTTTTTCAGCAAGGAGCATCGCCATGGCTACACCCGCTTACATGTCCATCACTGGCACCAAACAGGGCCTGATTACCGCTGGCGCGTTCACCGCCGATTCCGTCGGCAATACCTACCAGGAAGGTCACGAAGACCAGGTCATGGTCCAAGGCTTCCAGCATGAAGTGATCATCCCACGCGATCCGCAGTCGGGTCAGCCGACCGGTCAGCGTGTGCACAAGCCAGTGGTGATTACCAAAGTATTCGACAAGGCCTCGCCATTGCTGCTGGCCGCCCTGACTTCGGGCGAGCGTCTGACTTCGATCGAAATCAAGTGGTACCGCACCTCGGCCGCAGGCACCCAGGAGCACTATTACACCACCAAGCTGGAAGACGCGATCATCGTCGACATCAAGGACTACATGCTCAACTGCCAGGACCCGGCCAACGCGCATTTCACTCACCTGGAAGACGTGCACTTCACCTACCGCAAGATCACCTGGACCCACGAAGTCTGTGGCACTTCCGGTTCCGATGACTGGCGTACCCCTGTCGCCGGCTAAACCTGAGCGATCCGTCTCCGCTCGGCCTGTTGCGACAGACTCGGGCGCTGCGCGTGGCTGAGCCGTTCAGTCGCGTGCGGTTATGCCCTGTAAACCGGTCGGTGGTGCAGGGCGTGGCCTTATTTTCAACGGTTTCTTTCGCCCAAGGACACGCTTATGTTCGCTCCGGCCAATACCGCGCAGTTCGATCTGCTGATCCCCACGGTGTGCCACGACTTTAAAGTGGTGGCGTTTCACGGCCGTGAAACCCTCAGCAGCCTGTATGCGCTGCAACTGGAGTTGGTCAGCGAGCGCCCCGATATCGATCTGGAGAGTTTGCTCAGTCAACCGGCATTTCTTCAGTTTGGCCTCAATGGCGAAGGCCTGCATGGCTGCATCGAAGATGTGTGGGTGGGCGACGCCGGTCCGCGCCTGACCCGTTATCACCTGACATTGGTTCCGGCCCTGCATTACTTGCAGTTCAGTCACCAGCAACGGATCTTTCAGCAGCTGACGGTCGCGCAAATCATCGCCCAGGTCCTCAAGGGCCACGGCATCCTGGCCGATGCCTACACCTTTCATGTCAGCAGCAGCCTCCCGCGTGAATACTGTACCCAGTACGGCGAAAGCGATTTCCAGTTCGTCCAGCGTCTGTGCAGTGAGGAGGGCATCGCCTGGCACCACCAGCACAGCCCGCAGGGGCATTATCTGGTCTTCACTGACGATCAGACCTTCTTTCCTACCCTTGGGACCACGCCTTACCAGCAGGGCAGTGGCCAAGTGGCCGATCAGCCGGTGGTCCGGCGTTTCAGTCAGCGTTTCAGCACCCGGACCAGCCAGGTCACCCGCCGCGATTACGACTTCACCCGCCCCAGCCTGTTGCTGGAAGGTCAGTTCAGCGCCGAGTTCAGCCCGGCGCTGGAGGACTACCGTTCGCCACTGCTAATCGACAGTGAACGGCGCGGTCGCCAGTTGGCCCGTCAGGCCCTGGAGCGGCACCGCGCTGACTACCAATTGGCCGAAGGCAACAGCGATCAGCCGAACCTGCGCAGCGGGCATTTTTTCACGCTGAGCTCGCACCCGCGTCCGTCGTGTAATGCTCTGTGGTTACTGCTCAGTGTGGAGCACCAAGGCAAGCAGCCGCAGGTGTTGGAGGAATCGATTGCCAGCGACGTGAAGCCAGAAGACGACTTCACCCAAGGTTACCGCAACAGCTTCTACGCCATTCCCTGGGATGTGTTCTACCGTCCGCCACTGGTCACGCGCCCGTCGCTGCTCGTAAGCCAGACCGCCCGCGTGACGGGGCCTGTCGGCGAGGAGATTTTCTGCGATGAACATGGCCGGGTAAAGGTCGAGTTTCACTGGGACCGTGCGGAGTTGGGCAGTGACAAGAGCAGCTGCTGGCTGCGCGTATCCTCTAGTTGGGCGGGAGAAACCTTTGGCGCGGTGACGATCCCACGCATCGGCATGGAAGTGGTGGTGACCTACCTGGAAGGCAATCCTGACCAGCCGTTGATCACCGGCTGCGTGCCCAATACGCAGACCGTTGTACCGTACCCCTTGCCGGCGAACAAGACCCAAACCGTGCTGCGCAGTCACAGCTCCCCCCACAACGGCGGCTACAACGAACTGTCGATTGAAGACCGCGCGGGACAGGAGAGAGTCTACCTGCGGGCGCAGCGTGACCTCGAACAACTGATCCTCAACGACAGCGGCGCCAAGATCGGTAACGACCGCCGCGAGCAGATCAGTCAGGACAGTCACAGTCTGATCGGGCGTGACCGCTTTGAACAGGTCGATAACAACAGCTCCAGCCTGATCAATGGCGACGAATTGCACACCACCCATGGTCAGCGCAGCACGCTGATCGGTGGCGACGAGATGATCAGCATCACGGGTAACAGCAGCACCACCGCGGGCGGCACCCTGGTGATTCAGGCTGGGTCGCAGGCTCATGTCACCGCGACCAACGTGGTGATCCAGGCGGGCATGAGCCTGAC
Organism: Pseudomonas sp. IT-P258; assembly: GCF_949767825.1. Taxonomy (NCBI): domain Bacteria; kingdom Pseudomonadati; phylum Pseudomonadota; class Gammaproteobacteria; order Pseudomonadales; family Pseudomonadaceae; genus Pseudomonas; species Pseudomonas sp. IT-P258. The sequence continues at coordinate 16,258 of NZ_CATKPU010000065.1, forward strand.
ACTGCAGGCCGGCGGGCAGCATATCTTGATCAGTGCCGGCGGCATTTTCAGCAGTGTGCCCATCGTTCAGGGTGGCGCACCGCTGGTGGGAACTCCCCCGCTACAGGCAGCACAGGCACTGGCAACCGCACCGCAGGCGATCATCGCCGATCTGTTGTCCCTCGTGGGTGCCAGCAAACAACAAGCCGCGGACTACTGCCCTCTTTGCGAGGTGTGTCTCAATGGGCAATGCACGATCGGAGAAAGCGCATGAATACGCCTGAACAATGGCAACAGGAACAGATTCAGCTGGGGCGAAGCCTGTACTTGGTGTTGGACTCTGTAGGCCAACTGGATGAACGCAATGCGCTGATGGAGGGGGTGGAGCTCAACCAGTTCTGCAATCTTTACATTGGTACGCCTGCTGAGCCTATGGCAAATGCAGGGCCATACCTATTTCGGTTGGAGTCGCTCTCCCATCCCGCGATTGAGGCTCTGCTCAAGACGCCTGAGCGTCATTGGGGTTGGCTGGCCAGTGCTCACGACGGTGACCTCGATATATTAACGACGCACTGGCGCGAGCGCCTGGTGACCGGAGAACGACCGAATCAGACGCTTTATCGCTTTCACGATAATCGTGTATTGGGCCGAGCCTTGGCGTATCTGCAACCGGAGCAGCGCCCGGACTACCTGGGGCCGATGTACAGCGTCTGTTTCTGGCAGGCAGAACAGTGGGCCATTACCGACAATCCGTCGCCCGACGTCTACCCGCTACCGCGCGATCCGGCGTGGCTGAAGACCCCCACGTCAGATGCTGCCTATGCGGGGGTGCAGTTCGACAATGCTCGTCGTTACCTGGTATCTGAACACTCCGACGCCATGGTCAATTTAGCCGAGCAGCGAGACATTGATACCTGGCTACGCGCTCAGCTCGACTTGGCCCGCGCCTGGGGATGGCAGGAGCCTGAGCAACTCCATTTTTTGCTGATGCACAACCTGCAGACAGCGGAATACATTCAGCCCAAGTCTTGGGCACCTCAATCCAACGAAACGCCGACGACGCACTTTGAGCGGGTCTATCAGGACGTGCTGTATTGGCAGGGAGACGCCAGCGTATGAAACATACAGCCCAAAGCCTGATCCTCACCAGTTGTTTAGTCCTGACCGTGGGTTGTGCCGCCACAGGTAAGTCCGACAGTTTTACCTTTGCCCCCGATTTTCCACCGAATTTCAAATACTCGGTCTTGGCTACATATGTTCCCGCTACAGGGGAAGCCTGCACCGTACCTGGCGGCAAAAATACGCAGCTGGGTTTTAATATGGAGGGTCAAGAATACAAATCCACCGCTGACATCGTGCTGCACCGAACGGTGAGTGGCTGCCCGCTGGCGTTGTATCTCGTGGAGATCAAGGTCACGGGAGTCTATGGAAACGATTGGAGTGATCGTAGCTACGACTTCGCCCGAATTGCAGTGCGCGATAAGTTGTTAGAGCAGTCGAAGGGCTCCTTCAATTCAGTCGGTGACAGTGCGTTTTTCGGTGAGTGCCAGTGGCTATTCCGCACCTCCGGCAAGACTCGTATTCTGAGAAAAATCCTCACCTGCAAAAACACCGATACCCAGGGCAACATCACCAAAGGCCACCCGTTTACGGCATTCACCCTGGATCAACTGCCGGGTAAAACTGTGCGACTGAAGATCAAGCTGGCCGATGAGGAAAAGCCCGGCTGGGGAGACACGTGGGTCAAGGTGCCTGATGGCTGGAAGCGCTGTATGGGTGAAGGGTTCGAAGATCAACACGCCTACTGCAACGGGAATTACACAGACTTCAGCACTTTCCGCATGCCGGATGGCCGCAACTGCACCATTTACCCCGGTTGCACCGAGAACAAGGACGTAACCCCATGAGCTTGCCCAAACTGAAAGAACAACATAAACCGTTCATGGGCGGCAAGATCCATGCTTGCCCACTGCGCGAGCATTGGACCAGTTTTCAACTGGTGGATGAGTTTGGGGATGGTCAACCCTACGCCGGCTTGACCTTTGAGGCCACCGATTACGAAGACATGGTCTACACCGGCAAGCTGGATGCTTCCGGCATCGGCAAGGTGGAGCATCATTTCAATGGTCCGATAGTGCTGACGCTAACCGAGCTCTACCAAGGGACGGAGGAACTCTATAAGGATTTAAGAAAAAGGCCGCACTACCCACTGCCGATCACTGAACTCCAGATGCGCGCCGAGAAAACTAGGTTTCGTCATAAGTCAGGTGCGCGTACGCAGAGCAATGGAAAAAAGAACGCTGACGACGTCTTTTATCAGGTGGAGGTCAGTGAGCTGGTGGTGTTTCACGCGCATTTGCCGCCGATGGTCGAGCGTCGTTTTCCACCCAGCCCCAATGTAATCAGGCAGTTTCGACCGGAGTCCCGGGTATGGAAACAGACAGGCATTGATGGAGGGGGTGGTGCGACCATTACCTCGACGGAGACGAGCATGGCGGAATTAGGTTTTGGCCCGCCGCCGCCAAGACCGAGGGGGATTGCCCTGCAGTCAAATCGACACCATGTATTGGAAGTGCGCCCATTGCGCGCGTTACGCCCGGCGCTCTCCACGGATAATGAGTTTTGCGCGCTTAACCTATACCAATTGGCACTGTTGGCGACCTTGAGTTACAGCGACTTTGGTCAGAAACCAAATACACAGCCAGTGACGACCGGAAGCGTCGGTTTCCCGTTGCAGCCCTCAAGTGGTAACTGGTTTGGCGAGGCCCTGCCTTGCTTTGCTGAACTTTGGCAAGTGGATGCCGCTCAAGCAAAAGGGTCGACCTATTACCCGCTGTATGAGGAAGTGCCTTACTCCAAACGGTTGGAGATTGTACCGTTTGATCCAGAGTTGTATCCGTTCGTCAATGATCCAGCATTGGGTGAGAAGCAGGAAAATCCGGCCAACATTCACTTCTTCGACGACAGTCAGCAGGCAGCTGGTACGAACACCCAAGCCTATATCACGCATCACGATGAGCTGATTTTAATTGCCGTACGGGGCACGGCCGGGAGAGCGGATATTCTTCGCGATATAGATGCCGAGCAGGTACCTTTTGTCGAGGGCGTGGGCAAGGTACATAATGGTTTTTACGGCGCTGCGAAGGGCATGCGGGATTTCGTTACCGGTTACCTGGATAAATTCTATAGCGGGCAAAAAATCGTCATTACCGGGCACAGTCTGGGCGGCGCGATTGCCTTATTGCTGTCGGAGATGTTGAGACGTAGGCCTGAGCGGTATGACATTCTGCTCTACACCTACGGCAGTCCGCGAGCTGCCGATAAAACGTTTGTCGAGGGGGCTGCCAGCCTCTTCCATCACCGTACGGTCAACCATAACGATCCGGTGCCGAGCGTTCCGGCAACGTGGATGAACACCGACAAGCCACCAATTCTCGCGGGGAAGGCGGCCGTGATGCTTATCAATCCGGCCTTGGGAGCGGCTGCAGTTGCGACCGGGCTAATCAATTTTGCCGGGCAGCCGTACGAACATCACGGCACATTACACCATTTCATGCCGGTGAAATTTGAGGATGGCCATCAGTCTTCCGTGCTGTGGACCCCGATGTGCAACTCCATTACCGACCAGGGGTGCGCTAAAGCGTTGAGCGAAACCGATGGATTACCTGTGCGCGGAAACTTCTTCCGTCAAATCCTGAGTAGTGCCAATCACATGATGGTTGCCAGCTATATTCCCAACTGCTGGGCCACTCTGCGCCGCTGGCAAGAGTCACAGGAGTTGAAGCGGCCACTGGTCACTGATCGCGAGTTTAACGGGATTAATGCCGCATTAGAACGTATGACGATGCAATTACGACAACTAGAAAGCAGGTCAAGCATGGGGGCGCATGGCGACGCCCACTACCACCGAAACGACCATGAGCGGGCCCTCATTATTGAAGAGCTAGCTCAGATGAAAATGACCCGTGAACGACTAATCACCTTGCGCGAATCATCTGTCGCCGAAAGCGAGGTGTACGGTCTTCTCGCCAGCAAGTCCGAGTTCCAGGTAGAAACGCTGCCGCGCTGGAAAACCCACCCGGAGAACATTAAGCAGGAGCAATGGGCAATGATTCCGCCACCCGCTGACACCCATGACCGGGCCATTGCGGCAATTACGGGTGGTCACGTCGTAGGGGCTCCTATCAGTCTGGATGTCGATACATTCATCTAAAGTCTACGGTCGTGAGTAACGCAATTATCACGTTGTTCGTGACCGGTTGTAGAAGGCCGCATGCCCAGCGCTCTTCATTGCCTATTACCGGATACTGCACCGGTCTGGTTGATTAGTATCATGAAGTGGTCGTTGGCCAGATTGAGCCGTACGGCAAAGTTTCTCTGACTTTCGCACGCCATAGCCACGGCGATATCTTTATAGGCAGCCAGGGAGCATTCTCATTTGAACTGAGCAGGTGATGTCCGTAACCTCCAGTCGATTTGGAGTAGCGGATGAGCCGCCATAGGCTTCTTCATGATGATCAATGGGAGCAACTGTCTTCACCATGCCACTCGTCACTGCCCGCGAAAACCGTCACCTTCCAGGCTGTATTGGCTGACAAGAGTTCTGACTCAGACGCTTTTGTTGAGGTCTTCCAGCGTCGTGGCGCTGAGGCGATTATCCCCTCGAAAAAGAACCGCCTGCCCCTCGCAGCCTTGATCGACACCTCTACAAGGCTCGCAACTGGGTAGAGCGCTTTTTTCCAGACGCTGAAGCAATTCCGCTGGATAGCAACACGGTACAAACGACTGGCCAGGAACTACCAGTCGATGCTGTCCCTTGTGTCTGCTGTCATATGGCTGGCCTGAATGAGCACCCCCCCCTGGTTTGATCGACGGTGTTGAGCGGATACCGCGTGCGGGCGACTCTCGTTGTGAATGATAGCTTTTGATTGTTTTTTAATGGCTGATTGCTGGTTAGTGCTGCAGTCTGGTTTCGGCTTCGATCGCGAAGAATGCGAGACGCGCAACCGTGCGTTGCGCTGGGAGGTTGAATTGCTTCGGCAGGCATCGCGTTATCTGCCGGAGTTAATGCAGGAGTTTTCCGAGCCATTTTCAGACAATTCCTACAGCTATTCATGTTGCAGCTCCACATACTCGCCCGAGCTCGTTATGACGATATCAACTCAAGCAGAGCGACCGCGTCCTCGACACCATATCTGGGCCGTTAAAAAATTAAACTTTCATGGATGGAATGAATATGGCGGCAGATCATTTCGGGACGAGGTCATTTTCAGGGCGACTAATGATTCGCCTGAGCGGATCGGTGCTGATCGAGCGTCGGTAGATGTCCTATTCAAGCAAGCTATCCACTCACTATCTTGAGCTCGCGACCTCTGCTATTTGCCCGCAGCAGTTCGCCGGCGAGGACGTTCGATTTTCCAGCGAGTTCGAGGCGTTGGAAAGCGAGTTGTCCAAAGCTCAATCAATGCATGAAAGTGGACAGACCGACTGGCTGAAAATGCAGGAAGTCGGTGAGACCTTGCTACGTACACAATCCAAGGATTTGCGGGTCGCAGCCTGGTTAACTTGGGCGCTGTATCAACGCGAATCCTTTCCGGGCTTGTTGGCCGGCTGCGCGCTCTTGCAGCACCTGTGCGAACACCATTGGGCGCACCTGCACCCCGCCAAACTGCGTACCCGCGCGGCAGCCATCGGCTGGCTAGTGCCGCGTCTTGAGCACGTGTTGAACGAAAACGTGGCCATCAAGGAGCAGTTACCGCTGTTCCGCCGCTTGGTGGAACATCTGGAAGGGCTCGATGCGGTGTGCACTGAGCACTTGGGTGACGATGCGCCACTACTGCTGCCCATTACCCGACGCTTGAACAGTATGGTCCTGCGTGCCGCGGATGATCAGCCGCAGCCAGGGTTAGTGGGTGCCGCAGTGGCCCAGGTCAAACAAGCTGCCACACAGCTGTTCTCCCCCGACGTCCCGATCGACAACGAAAAAGAAGCCCATAAGGCTTTGCGCGCTCAGCAAGAAAGCGCGCGGCCTTTGTGTGCTTGGTGGCTCAAACAGAAAGCCACCGACCTGCGCGCCTTGCGCCTCAACCGCACGTTGCTGTGGCTGCCCATCGACGCCGTACCTGAGCGTAATGCCGAGCATATTACCGCGTTGCGTGGATTGCCGGCGGATAAGCTCAAGGCCTATCAGGACCGTTACGACCAAGGTAAATATGCCGATTTGTTGGTAGAACTGGAGACGAGCCTGGCGAAGGCCCCGTTCTGGTTCGATGGTCAACGCATGGTTTGGGAATGCCTTCAGGGTCTGAACGCCGAGCTGGCGATGCGCGAAGTGGAGATTCACTTCGCGTTGTTGCTGCAGCGCCTGCCCGGCATCGTCGAATTGCGTTTCCATGACGGCGCCCCGTTTGCCGATCCGGCCACCCGGGCATGGATCGCCGCTCACGTCATGCCGCACCTGCAAACCGCCAGCGCGCCGCGCAAGGTCGAAGTCGTCGATACCCAGCCAGCCTGGGAACTGGCCCTGGAAGAAGTCCTGCCGATTCTGCGCAAGGACGGCCTCAAGGCCGCCGTGCAGATCCTCAAGCAGGGCCTGCAAAGCGCCCAGGGTGGGCGTGTTCGATTCTTCTGGCAGTTCGCCCTCGCGCAGCTGTGCTTCACGGCCAAGAAGTACGAACTGGCCAAGACCCAACTCGAAACACTCGACCAAACCTTACAGGACTCAGGCTTGAGCACCTGGGAGCCCGATCTTGCGCTGGAAGTGCTGCATTTGCTGCATAGCTGCTGCGAGTTGTTACCGCAGAACCATGCCATACGTGAACGCAAGGAAGAGATTTATCGCAGGCTGTGCCACCTCGATCTCGAAGTGGTACTCGAATAGGCCCCAGGGCCACAACCGCAAGGAGAAAAGCCATGGCCAAAGAAGGCTCGGTAGCCCCCAAGGAACGCATCAACGTCACCTTCAAACCTGCCACCGGTGGTGCACAGGAAGAGATCGAACTGCCGTTGAAACTACTGGCAATCGGTGATTACACCCACCGCAAGGACGAACGCAAAGTCGAAGATCGCAAGCCGATCAGCATCGACAAGATGACCTTCGACGAGGTACTGGCCAAGCAAGAGCTGAGCCTGACACTGAGCGTACCGAACCGTCTTCAGGAAGGCAGTGACACGGAGGAACTGGCGGTGCAACTGCGCGTCAATGCGATGAAGGACTTCAATCCGGCCAGCCTGGTCGAGCAAGTGCCGGAGCTGAAAAAACTAATGGAACTGCGCGACGCGTTGGTAGCGCTCAAAGGTCCGCTGGGTAACGCACCGGCGTTCCGCAAGGCCATCGAAGGCGTGCTCGCCGACGACGAATCTCGCGGTCGCGTACTGGGTGAGCTGGGCTTGAGCGCCGCCGCCCAAAACGCCTGAGTCCCCATCAGCCAAGGAAGCCAGACCATGAGCACGAGTAAAGCGCAGCAAAAGAGCCACGAGAACAGCGACTACAGCATTCTCGACAGCATCATCGCGGAAACCCGCCTGACCCCGGACGACGAAGCCTATGACATCGCCAAGCGCGGTGTATCGGCCTTCATCGAAGAGCTGCTCAAGCCGCAGAATAACGGTGAGCCGGTCAAGAAAGCTATGGTTGACCGCATGATCGCCGAGATCGATGCCAAGCTCAGCCGTCAGATGGATGAAATCCTCCACCACCCGGACTTCCAGTCCATGGAGTCGTCCTGGCGTGGCTTGCAATTGCTGGTCGAGCGCACCAACTTTCGCGAAAACATCAAGATTGAAATCCTCAACGTCTCCAAAGAAGACCTGCTGGACGATTTCGAAGATTCACCGGAAGTGATGCAGGCAGGCCTGTACAAGCACGTCTACACCGCTGAATACGGCCAGTTCGGTGGGCAGCCGGTCGGCGCGATCATTGCCAACTACTTCATGTCCCCCAGCTCGCCAGACGTGAAACTGATGCAGTACGTGTCCAGCGTGGCCTGCATGTCGCACGCGCCGTTCATTGCCGCGGCTGGCCCGAATTTCTTCGGACTGGAAAGCTTCACCGGTCTGCCGGACCTGAAAGATCTGAAAGATCACTTCGAAGGCCCACAATTCGCCAAATGGCAGAGCTTCCGCCAGTCGGAAGACGCCCGTTACGTGGGCTTGACCGTGCCACGTTTCCTGCTGCGTAACCCGTACGACCCGCTGGATAACCCGGTCAAATCCTTTGTGTACAAAGAAACCGTGGTCAACAGCCACGAGCACTACCTGTGGGGCAATACCGCCTACGCGTTCGGCACCAAGCTGACCGACAGCTTCGCCAAGTTCCGCTGGTGCCCGAACATCATCGGCCCGCAGAGCGGTGGCGCGGTGGAAGACCTGCCATTGCACCATTTCGAAAGCATGGGTGAAATCGAAACCAAGATTCCGACCGAAGTACTGGTTTCCGACCGTCGCGAATACGAACTGGCCGAGGAAGGCTTCATCTCCCTGACCATGCGCAAAGGCTCGGACAACGCAGCGTTTTTCTCCGCCAACTCGGTGCAAAAGCCGAAGTTCTTCGGCATCAGCGCAGAAGGCAAGGCCGCAGAGCTGAACTACAAGCTCGGTACCCAACTGCCGTACATGATGATCGTCAACCGCCTGGCTCACTACATGAAAGTGCTGCAGCGCGAGCAACTCGGTTCGTGGAAAGAACGCACCGACCTCGAACTGGAACTCAACAAGTGGATCCGCCAGTACGTAGCCGACCAGGAAAACCCGAGCGCCGAAGTACGTGGCCGTCGCCCGCTGCGCGCCGCCCAGATCATCGTCAGCGATGTCGATGGCGAGCCGGGCTGGTACCGCGTCAGCCTTAACGTGCGCCCGCACTTCAAGTATATGGGGGCTGATTTCACCCTGTCGCTGGTGGGAAAGTTGGACAAAGAGTAAGCGGAGCTCACCCATGACCGGATACGGCAGCCTGTTCGAACGCCTGGGGGGCGACGCGGGCCAACGCGTTGGCTGGAGCCGCGAGGCTTGTGCCATGGCGTCCGTGGCGGCCCATCTGGGCAAGATGCTCAGCACCCGGGCGGGCAGCGTGCAAACGCTGTCCGATTACGGGCTACCCGATCTCAATGACATGCGCCTGAGCCTGCACGACTCGCTGAGTCAGGCCCGTCTGGCCATCGAAAAATTTATCGAAGCCTACGAGCCACGCCTGAGCCATGTGCGTGTCATCTCCCTGCCGCGTGACCACGATCAGCTTCGCCTGACCTTCAGCATTGAAGGTCTACTGAAAGTGGAGGGTTTCAAACGCCAGGTCAGTTTCGTTGCGCGCCTCGATGGCAGTGGCCAGGTCAACATCAGCTCATGAGCCCGTGCTGTCAGCCAAGGGGTTGCCCGTGATCGGAGCCTCTGATGCTGAGCGTCGGACTTCGCGAACATTTCTATGTATGGATTGAGAGGCATGGCTGTTTAGGAGGGGGTGGCTGCCCACCACTGATTCACACCTTTTGCCAACCAAAAAAGCAGGGAGCTGATCGTGTCATTTAACCACTACTACCAAAGCGAACTCACAGCACTGCGCCAATTGGGCCGCCGGTTCGCCGAGCGTAACCCGGCGTTAGCGCCTTTCCTCGGGCAAGCCGGACGTGATCCTGACGTGGAGCGGTTGCTGGAAGGCTTTGCGTTTCTGACCGGTCGTCTGCGTCAGAAACTCGACGACGAATTGCCGGAGGTTAGCCACTCATTGATGCAGTTACTGTGGCCGAACTACATGCGCCCGCTGCCGTCGTTCAGCATGTTGCAGTTCTATCCGCTGACACGTGCCGGGCCGGCGCTGAAGGTCGATCGTGATACGCCGATTGAAAGCGTTCCGATTGAAGACGTGCGTTGCCGTTTCCGCACGTGCTACCCAACCGAAGTCCAGGCGCTGGATCTGGCCGCGCTGACGTACTCGGTGAAGGGCGACGGATCGCTGCTGAGCCTGCGCCTGGAGATGAGCGCCGACGGGCATCTCGGTGAGCTGGAGTTGAGCCGTTTGCGTCTGCACTTCGCTGGCGAGCGTTACATCAGCCAGATGCTGTACCTGAGCCTGTTGCGCAATCTGGAAGGCATCGAGTTGATCCCGCTGGATGGCGCCGGTAAGCCAATCAATGGCGTTAACGGCACACCGATGGCGTTCAAGATGCCCGGTGACCGTGTGCAGCCGGTGGGTTTTGCCGAAGAAGAAGCGCTGATCCCGTATCCGCTGAACACCTTCCGTGGCTATCGCTACCTGCAGGAGTATTTCGCCTTCCAGGACAAGTTCCTGTTCGTCGACGTCAACGGTCTGGACATTCTCAAGGCGCTGCCGGAAGACACGCTGAAGCAGATGCACGGCCTGGAGTTGCGCTTCGATATTCGCAAGAGCGGCATCCTGCGCATGCGTCCGACCCTGGACAACGTGAAGCTGTACTGCACGCCCATCGTCAACTTGTTCAAGCACGATGCGCTGCCGATTCGCCTCGACGGCAAGCAGGACGAATACCTGTTGCTGCCCGCCGAATACGACCTTGAAAACTGCGGCGTGTTTTCGGTGGAAAGCGTCACCGGCTGGAAGCCCGGTGGTCTCGGCTATCAGGAATACGTGCCGTTCGAATCCTTCGAGCACGACCCGAGTTTCGACGTGCCCACCAGCCGTCCGCACTACAGCATTCGTCAGCGCTCTTCCTTGCTGCACGACGGCCTCGATACTTACTTGAGCTTCGGCATCCGCCACACCGAAGCCCACGAAACCCTGTCGATCGAGCTGACGTGCACCAACCAGAACCTGCCGAAAAAACTCAAGCTCGGCGACATCAGCCAGGCCTGTGAAGAAACACCGGAGTTCCTCAGTTTCCGCAACATCACCCCGGCGACCCCGAGTTATGCGCCGCCGCTGAATCGCGACTTCTTGTGGAAGCTGATCAGCAACATGTCGCTTAACTACCTGTCGTTGGCCGACGTCAATGCGTTGAAGGTGATTCTCGAAACCTACGACCTGCCGCGCTACTACGACCAGCACGCGGAGAAGGTCAGCAAACGCCTGCTCGGCGGGCTCAAGTCGATCAAACACCAACACGTCGACCGCCTGCATCGCGGCTTGCCGGTGCGCGGGTTGCGCACCGAGCTGACCATCGACCCGGAAGGCTACATCGGCGAAGGCGACCTGTTCGTGTTCGCTTCGGTTCTTAACGAGTTTTTCGCGCTTTACGCCAGTCTCAATTCGTACCACGAGCTGCGGGTAAAAAGCACACAGGGAGAGGTGTACCAATGGACACCACGTATGGGCCTTCAGCCGCTGCTTTAAGCGGACTGACCCGAGGAATACGCGAGTACTCGCTGTTTCAGGCCGTGCTGCTGGTGGTTGACCGGCTGCGCGAGGCCCACCCGCACCTGAGTCAGGACGATCTGTACGACCAACTGGAATTCCAGGCCAACCCGAGCCTGGGTTTCCCTGGCAGCGATGTCGATCGCGTGGAGTTTTTTCACGAGCACGGGCAGATGCGCGCGCGCCTGCGTTTCAACTTGATCGGCCTGGTCGGTTCCGGTTCGCCGCTGCCGGCGTTCTACGGCGAACAGGCCCTGGGCGACAGCGAAGACGGTAACCCGACCCGCAACTTCCTCGACTTGTTCCACCATCGTCTGCAACGGCTGATGCTGCCGATCTGGCGCAAATACCGCTACCGCGCAAGCTTCGAGAGTGGTGCGCTCGACCCGTTCTCCTCGCAATTGTTTGCGTTGATTGGCCTGGGTGGCGAAGAGATCCGCAAGGCCGGCGAACTGAACTGGAAACGCCTGCTGCCGTACCTCGGCTTACTCAGCTTGCGCGCGCACTCGGCAGCGTTGATCGAAGCCGTGCTGCGTTACTACTTCAAGCACGCCGAGCTGACCATCGAGCAATGCATCGAGCGCCGCGTGGAAATTCTCGACGAGCAGCGCAATCGTTTGGGCCGCGCCAACAGCCTGCTCGGCGAAGACCTGGTGCTGGGCGAACACGTGCGCGACCGCAGCGGCAAATTCCGCATTCACATCCGCGAACTCGACTGGCAGCGCTTTCACGAATTCCTGCCCATCGGTTTCGGCTACCAGCCGTTGTGCGCGCTGGTGCGTTTCACCCTGCGTGACCCGCTCGATTACGACATTCGCCTGGTGTTGCGTCACGAAGAAATCCCGGAACTGCGCATCGGTGAGCAGAACGCCTGTCGCTTGGGTTGGACCAGTTGGCTGGGCCGCGAAAAAGCGGACGGCGTGGTCACCCTGGGCAGCAAAATTCATTAAGGACAGATGACCAATGATCAACGTAGACCTGCAACAACTTATCCAGGCGCTGGATGCCGAAACCCGTCGTGACCTGGAAAGTTCTGCCGAACGCTGCGTCGCCCGTGGCGGCAGCAAGATCCTCGTCGAAGACTTGCTGCTGGGCCTGCTGGAGCGCCCGCAAGGCCTGCTCGCACGCGCGCTGCAAGATGCCGAAGTGGATGCCGGTGAACTGAGCGCAGCCCTGCAATCGCGGGTCGAACACAGCGCTTCGCGCAACCCGGTGTTTGCCCCGGAGCTGGTGCAGTGGCTGCAAGATGCGCTGCTGGTGGCCAACCTCGAACTGGGCCAGACCCAGGTCGAACAGGCCGCGCTGATCCTCGCCCTGCTGCGCAACCCGATGCGCTACGCCGGCAGCCGTTACCAGGCGTTGCTGGCCAAATTGAACATTGATCGCCTGAAAGAATTTGCCCTGTCGCAGAAAGAACAACCGGCCACCGGTAAGCCTGTCGTGCCAGGCGAATCGCTGCTGCAGCGCTTCACCCACAACCTGACCCAACAGGCCCGCGACGGTAAACTCGACCCGGTGCTGTGCCGTGATGGTGCGATCCGGCAGATGGTCGACATCCTTGCCCGTCGGCGCAAGAACAATCCGATCGTGGTTGGTGAAGCCGGTGTGGGTAAAACCGCGATCGTTGAAGGCCTGGCCTCGCGCATCGCCGCGGGTGAAGTGCCGCAAGTGTTGAAAGGCGTCGAGTTGTTGTCGCTGGACATGGGCCTGTTGCAGGCCGGCGCCAGCGTCAAAGGTGAATTCGAACGTCGCCTCAAGGGCGTGATCGACGAAGTCAAAGCCTCGCCGAAACCGATCATCCTGTTCATCGATGAAGCTCACACGCTGATCGGCGCCGGCGGCAATGCCGGTGGTTCCGACGCGGCGAACCTGCTGAAACCAGCGCTGGCCCGTGGCGAACTGCGCACCATCGCTGCGACCACCTGGGCGGAGTACAAAAAATACTTCGAGAAAGACCCGGCGCTGGCCCGTCGTTTCCAACCGGTGCAACTGCACGAACCGACCGTCAGCGAAGCAGTGACCATCCTCCGCGGTCTGGCTCAAGTGTACGAGAAGAGCCACGGCATCTACCTGCGCGATGACGCCGTCGTCTCAGCTGCTGAACTGTCCGCCCGTTACCTCGCCGGTCGCCAACTACCGGACAAAGCCGTCGACGTACTCGACACTGCGTGCGCCCGCGTTCGCATCAGTCTCGCCGCCGCTCCGGAAAGCCTTGAACGCCTGCGTGGCGAACTGGCTGAAGGCGGTCGTCAGCGTCAGGCCCTGCGCCGCGATGCCGAAGCCGGTTTGCTGATCGATCACGAAGCGCTGGACGCATTGGAAGCGCGGCTGGAAGAAGCCGAAGACGAAAGGGCGGCGCTGGAAACCCTGTGGACCGAACAGAAAGCACTCGCCGAACGCCTGCTGGACCTGCGACAGCAGCTGGCCAAGGCACGTGAAGCCGCTGCCGTCGAACCGACCGTCACGGTTGACGAAGACGCTGAAGGCACCGTGATCGAAACCCTGCCGGTCGACGAAGCGCAAAGCGTCGCGTCACTGGAAGCCACGCTGAACGACACTCACAAAGCCCTGACCGAGTTGCAAGTCAAAGAACGTCTGGTGAGCTTCGAAGTCTGCCCGCGTCTGGTCGCCGAAGTGATCAGCGCCTGGACCGGCGTGCCCTTGGCGCAATTGGCCCGCGAGCACAACGCTAAGGTCGCAAGCTTCGCCACCGACCTGCGCACACGCATCCGTGGTCAGGAACAAGCCGTTCACGCCCTGGACCGCTCGATGCGCGCCACCGCTGCCGGCCTCAACAAACCGGACGCGCCGGTTGGCGTATTCCTGCTGGTCGGCCCGAGCGGCGTCGGCAAAACCGAAACCGCGCTGGCCCTGGCGGATTTGCTCTACGGCGGTGATCGTTTCATTACCACCATCAACATGTCCGAGTTCCAGGAGAAGCACACCGTCTCGCGCCTGATCGGTGCGCCACCGGGCTACGTCGGGTATGGCGAGGGCGGCATGCTCACCGAAGCCGTGCGGCAGAAGCCGTATTCCGTCGTGCTGCTCGATGAAGTCGAAAAAGCCGACCCGGATGTGCTCAACCTGTTCTACCAAATCTTCGACAAAGGCGTGGCCAACGATGGCGAAGGGCGCGAGATCGATTTCCGCAATACGTTGATCCTGATGACCTCGAACCTGGGCAGCGAGCGCATCAGCGCGCTCTGTGAAAACGGTGCACGGCCGACCGCCGAAGTGCTCGAAGAAACCATTCACCCGGTGCTCAGCAAACACTTCAAACCGGCGCTGTTGGCGCGCATGCGTGTAGTGCCTTATTACCCGGTCGGCGGCCCGGTGCTGCGCGAACTGATCGAAATCAAACTCGGCCGTTTGGGCGAACGCCTGAACCGTCGTCAACTGGATTTCACTTACTCCCAGGACCTCGTCGATCACCTGGCCGAACGCTGCACTCAAAGCGACAGCGGTGCGCGCCTGATCGACCATTTGCTCGACCTGCACGTGCTGCCGCTGGTGGCCGACCGCTTGCTCGACGCGATGGCCACCGGTGAAAGCCTCAAGCGTGTGCATGCCACGCTCGACGGTGACGCCAGCGTGATCTGCGAGTTCGCCTGAGGTGGGTGTGATGTTCACTCAAGTGCCGCAACCGCTGGTCTATGCCGAAGCCTTGCTGGCGCAGTTCGCCAGCCTGTCGCGCGCGGCGGATGGTGCTGCGCTGCTGGGTGACTTCGTGCGCGGTCTGGCCGAGCTCAGCGGTTGCGAACTGACGCAGCTGTACTTGCTGGACGCGACCCACACCTGCCTGGGGATGAACGCCGAGTGCCTGAACGGCATCCTGCAACCCCGGGAAGCGGCGAGCCTGCCGGCGGATTACAACGGTGAGCAACTGCTGCAATTCGCCCTGTGCCAGAACCGTATGGTCAGCCTCAGCGAACTGAGCGGCAGCCTGCACGAAACCAGCTTCTTGCCACCTCAGGCCATGCCTTGGCAGTCGCTGTTGTGCGTGCCATTGGTCAATCAGCAGAAGTCGGTTGAAGGCCTGCTGCTGTGCGCCAGTCGCCGGCACATCGACCTGCAAGGCTTTGCCGATTCCCTCGGTCAGTTGGGCTCGTTCGTGCTCGGCCAACTGCACCTGCTGCAACGTTTGCGTCAGCCGACCGGTGTTTCGCGTCCAGCGCCGGTCAGTGTGCCGAGCGCCAGCGGTTATGGCTTGATCGGCAAGAGTTCGGCCATGCGCCAGACCTATTCGCTGATCAGTAAAGTCCTGCACAGCCCCTACACCGTGTTGTTACGCGGCGAAACCGGCACCGGCAAGGAAGTGATTGCGCGGGCGATTCACGAGTGCGGGCCGCGTCGCTCGCAGGCGTTCATTGTGCAGAACTGCGCGGCGTTCCCCGAGAACCTGCTGGAAAGCGAACTCTTCGGCTACCGCAAAGGCGCCTTCACCGGCGCTGACCGCGACCGCGCCGGGCTGTTCGAAGCGGCCAACGGCGGTACCTTGTTGCTCGATGAAATCGGCGACATGCCGTTGTCGCTGCAAGCCAAGTTGCTACGCGTGTTGCAGGAAGGCGAGATCCGCCCACTGGGTTCCAACGACACCCACAAGATCGACGTGCGCATCATCGCCGCGACGCACCGGGATTTGTCGGTGCTGGTCAGCGAAGGCAAGTTCCGCGAGGACTTGTACTACCGCCTCGCGCAATTCCCGATCGAGTTGCCGGCCCTGCGTCAGCGCGACGGCGACATCCTCGACCTGGCCCGGCACTTCGCCGAAAAGGCCTGTTCGTTCTTGCAACGGGACGCAGTGCGTTGGTCCGACGCGGCGCTGGATCACCTGTCCGGTTATGCCTTCCCCGGCAACGTGCGCGAACTCAAAGGCCTGGTCGAGCGCGCCGTTCTGTTGTGCGAGGGCGGTGAGCTGCTCGCTGAACATTTTTCCCTGTGTTTGGACGCCGAACCGGAAGACCGTCAACCGAACCTGCACGAACGCCCGGAAATCCTGCCGCAAGGCAGTAGCTTGAACTTGCGTGAACGCCTGGAGCAGGTCGAGCGCAGCTGGCTGCTCGATTGCCTGCGCAAAAACGACGGCAACCAAACCCTCGCCGCGCGCGAACTTGGCCTGCCTCGGCGCACGCTGCTGTACCGCCTTGGGCGTCTGAACATCAACCTGAGTGATTTCGATGGTTAGGTCAAAGATCGTCGAATTCACCTCATCCACTTCTGATGGCACCACCCAACCGGGTTGGCGCTTTGCATTTTGCTTACCTCTGGAGACCCGCTGATGCCTGTTCGTCACTGGCAAGCCGTCGTGCTGACCCTCATCGTTCTATACAGCCTCGGCGGCTGTAGCGGCAATTACAAATATAACGACAACACCTATCGCCCCTTGGGTGATCCGCAGGCGGTCAATCGCGGCAAGTGACCGCAAGGAGAAGCACCATGGAACTGGTTTTCAAAATGCTGAATGCCAAACAGTTCGTGCCCAACGATTTATGCCAGAAAACCTTTAAACAGGCCGGAGGCATCATCGGGCGGGGCGAAGACTGCGACTGGGTCATCCCCGACCACAAGCGGCATCTGTCCAATCACCACGCGTTGATCAGCTATCGCGATGGCACGTTTTTCCTGATTGACACCAGCAGCAATGGCGTCCAGGACGGCAAAAGTGGTGCACGCCTGCGCAAAGGCGACGCGGTGCGGATCGAGCACGGCAGTGTCTATGTGCTGGGTGATTACGAGATCCGTGCGCAGTTGGTGCGCGATTTGGCGACCAACGCGGAGGTTGGTCGCCCGCGGGCGGCCGGTAGCATCATTCCGGATGATGCCTTTTTCGACCTCGATCCGCTCAATGCGCTGGATCAGCAAGAACGCGTGTACTCGGAAATCGAGCAATTGATCTCCCCGAGCACCACCATCGAGGACAGCCGTCAGCGCGCCGCTTACGCGCGCATCGACATGGAAAGCCTGATGGTCCCGGAGCTGATCAAGGCCCCGGCAGAACCCGCACCGGCTCCGGCCCCGAAAGCGGTCGAGCGTCAGAGCGAAGGCTTCTGGGAGCATTTCGGCGCCGCCTTGGGCGTGGACCTCAAAGGCCTCGACCACGACGCCCGCGAAGCCTTGGCGCTGAACGCGGCACGCTTGCTCAAGCAAAGCGTCGGCGGTTTGCAGCAGAGCCTGCGCACCCGCAGCGAACTGAAAAACGAACTGCGCCTGGCCCAGACCACCGTGCAGGGCACTCAGAAAAACCCGCTGAAATTCGCCGTCGATGCCGGTGAAGCACTGGGCATTTTGTTGCAGCCGAACAAGCCGGGCCAATTGCCGACTGAGCAAGCCATCTCCCGCGCGTTCCGCGATTTGCAGGCCCACCAAGTGGCCTTGCTCACCGCCAGCCGCGCCGCCGTACGCGGCACCCTGGAGCATTTCTCGCCGCAGCAACTGACCCTGCGTTTCGAGCGCGACAACAAGCCGTTGCTCGCTACCTCCGGCAGCCGCTGGAGAGCCTACGGTCGTTATCACCAAGCCCTGCGACAGGACGATGACTGGAGCGAACGCCTGCTGGCCCGTGACTTCGCTCAGGCCTACGAAGAACAGATCCGCCTGATTTCCACTCTCCACACCGACCACCAAGGATGATGCGCATGTCTCGCTGCTCGACCGCTTTTCTCAAAACGCTGACAGCACTCATGACCTTGGTGCTGTTGGCCGGTTGCTCGTCGCTGTCGCCGTACTCGAAAGTCACCAAACTCAACCTGAAACTGACCGCCAGCGATCAGCTGAACCCGGACCTCAATGGGCGTCCGTCGCCGATTGTCGTGCGTCTGTTCGAGCTCAAGCACCCGGTGACCTTCGAAAACGCCGACTTCTTCAGCCTGTATGACCGCGCCAAAGAATCCCTGGCCCCAGACCTGGTGGCCAGCGAAGAACTCGAGTTGCGTCCGGGTGAAACCGTCGAGTTGAAACTCAGCGTGGAAGAGAGCAGCCGCTACGTTGGTGTGCTCGCCGCCTACCGCGACCTGCCGGAAACCAAATGGCGCTACACCGTGCAAATCACCCCGCTGGAAGTCACCGACGCTCTCCTGACGCTCGATCAGGCCGGTATCCGCAACAGCCTCGAAACGCTCGCCAAGGCGGATGATTGATCATGAATTCCCATAAAGTCATTTGGCAGGAAGGCATGCTGCTGCGTCCGCAGCACTTCCAGCACAACGATCGTTACTACGACCACCAGATGAAGACCCGCACCCAATTGCTGGGTGGTTATACCTGGGGCTTCCTCAAGCTGGACATCGACTTGCAGTTCCTCAACATGGGCAAACTGGTGGTTAGCCAGGCCTCGGGGATTCTGCCGGACGGCAGCCTGTTCGAACTCGGTGGCAACACCGAACCGCTGGCGCTGGACGTGCCGCCGAACACCGGCAACATGCCGATCTCCCTGGCGCTGCCGCTGGTCACCGGTAACCACATCGAGTCGCGCCGCCCGGAGCAATCCGATGTGCTGGCGCGCTACACCGCGTACGAAGCCGAAGTCGCCGACTCCAACGCCGGTGATGATTCCGCCAGCCAGGTGCAGTGCGGTCGTCCGGAGTTCACGTTGCTGCTCGGCGAGCGGCAGAGCGATCAGGCCTACGTGAAGCTGAAAATCTGCGAGGTGCTCGACACCACACCTGACGGCGTGATCAGCCTCGATCCGGATTTCGTACCGACCTATATTCAGGCGCATGCCTCCAGCTACCTGCTGTCATGTCTCAAAGAAGTGATCAGCATGCTCGGTCACCGCGGCGATACCATCGCCGACCGGATTCGTTCCAACGGCAAGGTCGGCGGCGCGGAAGTCGGCGACTTCATGATGCTGCAGCTGATCAACCGCACCGAGCTGCTGCTGCGTCACTACCTGGGATTGGAGCAGGTGCATCCGGAAGAGTTGTATCGCACGCTGTTGACCCTGCTCGGTGACTTGGCGACCTTCTCCAGTGAGAGCAAACGCCCGCGCCTGGACAGCCGTTACCAGCACAGCGATCAGGGCGCGAGCTTTCGCCAACTGATGGACGCGATCCGTCAGGTGCTGTCGATGGTGCTCGAACAGCACGCCATCGAACTGATCCTGCAAGAGCGTCAGTACGGGATCATCGTCTCGCCGTTGCACGATCACACGTTACTGGGTTCGGCCTCGTTTGTGCTGGCGGCCAGCGCCAACTGCGACTCAGAAGAGGTACGCCACCGCTTGCCGGCGCACCTCAAGGTCGGCCCGGTGGAGCGCATTCGTGAACTGGTCAACCTGCACTTGCCGGGCATCAAGGTTAAACCGTTACCGGTGGCCCCACGGCAGATCGCGTTCCACGCTAACAAAACCTATTTCATCCTCGAACTCAGTTCCGCCGATCGAGCACAACTGGAGCGCTCCGGCGGCTTCGCGTTCCACGTCTCCGGTGAGTTTGCCGAGCTTGAATTGAAATTCTGGGCCATCAGGAACTGACCGACATGATCAAGGACAGGGAATACCCTCAGGACGATAAAACCGTCTTGCTCGACCGCCAGGGCCATGCCCCAGAACAAAGCCCGCTGACCGATTTCGCCGCGCCACCGCGTTTCGAACAACTAGAAGAACGCATGATCTACGCCGCGCGTTTGCGTCCGGCCGAAGCGTTCAACATCAGCCTCAATTCGCTGGTGGCTGCCGCCTCCGAGCTGCTCTCGGAAGTGGTGCGACTCAAGCACAGCGACACCCGCAAAGACATGTATGCGCTCAACGAGCGACTGACCGCCGGGCTCAAGCTGTTTGAAGTGCGCGCACTGCACAATGGCGCCGAAAGCAGCCAGGTGATGGCCGCGCGTTACGTGCTCTGCACCGTGGTCGACGAAGCCGTCGTGACCACGCCGTGGGGTAACGAAAGCGAATGGTCGCAGATGAGCCTGCTCAGCAGCTTCCACAACGAAACCTTCGGTGGCGAGAAGTTCTTCCAGCTGCTGGATCGCCTGTCGAAAAACCCGGTCAAGCACCTGCCGATGCTGGAGCTGATGTACCTGTGCCTGTCCCTCGGTTTCGAAGGCAAGTACCGCGTACAAGCGCGCGGCATGCTTGAACTCGAAGGCATCCGCGATGCCTTGTACCGGCAGATCCGCCAACTGCGTGGCGACGTGCCGCGTGAGCTGTCGCCGCACTGGGAAGGCCTGAACGATCAGCGCCACAGCCTGGTGCGCATCGTGCCGGCGTGGATGGTGGTGCTGTTCACCTTCGTCTGCCTGGTGGTGATGTATTCCGGTTTCGCCTGGGTGCTCGGCGAGCAGCGCGACACCGTTCTGCAACCTTTCCAGCCGCTAGATCCGGCCGCGGTCCAGCCGCAGTCACAGCCGTAAACAGGGACGTGTCATGAAAAAATTTTTCAAGAAAGTCGGCGCATTCTTGCGCAAGACCTGGGTCTGGACCTTGCTGGTGGTGCTGTTTGTCGCACTGCTGGTGTGGTTCGTCGGGCCGCTGCTTGCGGTGGATGACTACAAGTTCTGGAAAGGTTCGACCTCCCGCTTGCTGACCATCAGCGTGCTGTTCCTGATCTGGGGCCTGACCATGGTCTTCGTCAGTTGGCGCGCCGGTGTGCGTAAAAAAGCGATCGAAGACACCGAAGACGGCCAGGAGCGCATCCGCCGCGAAGAGCTGATCGACGAAGAAGAGAAAGAGTTGAAGGTGCGTTTCAAGGACGCCCTGAAAACCCTCAAGACGTCGAGCCTGTATCGTGGTCGTAGCGAGCGCTGGCGCAGTGATTTACCGTGGTACCTGCTGATCGGCCCACAGGGCAGTGGCAAGACCAGCCTGCTGGACTTCTCGGGCCTTGAGTTTCCGATCAACAAGATCGACCGCAAACTGACCCGCGACACCCTCGGCACCCGTCATTGCGACTGGTATTTCGCCGACCACGGTGTGCTGATCGACACCGCCGGGCGCTACCTGACCCAGCCGGATGCGGAAGTCGATGGCAGCGCCTGGAACACCTTGCTCGACCTGCTGCGCAAGCGTCGTCGTAATCGTCCGTTGAACGGCGTGCTGGTGACCATTCCGGTGGAAACCCTGCTGGGCGGCAGCGAACAAGACCTCGACACCCTGGCCCGCCAGGTGCGTGCGCGCCTGCAAGATGTGCATCAAAAACTGCACGTCGATGTGCCGATTTACCTGGTGTTGAGCAAGGCCGACAAGCTGCTCGGTTTTGACGAGTTTTTCGATCAACTGACTCGCGAAGAAAGCGATCAGGTGCTTGGCACCAGCTTCCGCAAAGAGCAGAGCGGCACCGACGTGGCCGTGCTGCGCGCCGAGTTCGAAGAGCTGCTGCGTCGCTTGAATAGCCAAGTGATCATGCGCATGCACCAGGAGCGCGACACCCAGCGCCGTGGCCGCATCCTCGACTTCCCGCATCAACTGGGGCAGATCGGCGAACGCCTGTGCCTGTTCGTCGACATGGCGTTCACCGGCAACCGCTACCAGCGTGTCAGTCAGTTGCGCGGTTTCTACCTGACCAGCGCGCCGCACCTGACTCAAGAGATGGACCAGACCACCGCCGGCATCGGCGCCAGCCTAGGCCTGAATGCCGGCGTGCTACCGACGTTGCGTAGCGGTCGTTCGCGGTTCATTCACCACTTGCTTAGCCGGGTGATTTTCCCCGAGGCCGACCTGGCCGGGCTGGACAAGCGTGAACGCAGCCGCATCCATTGGGGCCAACGCGCGCTGTACGTGGGCGCGCTGGCGGCCTTGGCGTTGTTCGGCATGCTGTGGGCGGGCGGTTTCTCGGCCAACTACGAGCGTCTGGAAAACCTGCGTAACCTCGCCACCCACTGGACGCAACAGCGCTCGGCCCTGACCGCGCGCGATGACTCCATGACGGTGCTCAAACCGCTCGATACGGCCTACGCGGCGACTCAGGTGTTCCCGAAAAAAGGCGACGTGAGTTACCACGAGCGTGGCGGCCTGTACCGAGGCGAAGACGTCAATCCAGTGGTCAAGAACGCCTACGAACGCGAGCTCGAAGCGCAACTGCTGCCGAAGGTCGCGACGCTGCTGGAAGGGCAGATCCGCGCCAACATGCGCGACCGCGAACGCCTGCTCAACAGCCTGCGCGCGTACCTGATGCTGAACATGAAAGACCGTCGCGACGGCCCGCGGCTCAGGGATTGGGTGGCCACCGAATGGTCTCAGCGTTATGCCGGCAACACCGCCGTGCAGAACGGCTTGAACTCGCACTTCGAACGTTTACTGCAGCAGTCGTTTAACTACCCGCTGAACGAGCAACTGGTGGCGCAGGCGCGTCAGGTATTGCGCAGCGAATCGCTGGCCAACGTGGTTTACCGGATGCTGCGCGAGCAGGCCCGCAACCTGCCGGAGTACCGTCTCAGCCAACACCTGGGCCCACAGGGTTCGCTGTTTGTCGGCACCGATTACGTGATCCCGGGCTTCTACACGCAGCAAGGTTATCAACAGTATTTCTCGGTCCAGGGTTCTACGCTGGTCACCGATATCCTGCGTGACAACTGGGTGCTGGGCGAGGGTTCGGGCATCAGCGGCATGGACTTGCGCCGCCTGATGGTCGAACTGGAGCAGCTGTACTTCCGCGACTACGCCAACTTCTGGAGTGAAGCGGTCGGCCAGGTGGCACTGCCGGCGATCAGCGACTTCAGTGAGGGCGCCGAGCAACTGGCGGGCCTGAGCTCGGCCAACTCGCCGGTGCTGCAACTGCTAGTGGAAGTGCGTGAGAACACCCGTTTCCCGGTGATCGCCGAGAGCGCCGATGACGCTGCAGCGGCGGCCGAAAAACTCGCGGAGAAGGGCGGCAAGCTCGGGAAACTGGCCGCGGCAGCGGCGGACAAAGCCGCGGACATGGCGAAGAACCTGCCGGACACCGCGAAGAAATCCCTGCAACGTCGCTTCGAACCGCTGCACCGTCTGCTGGATGACAACAACGGCCCGGCCGCTGATTTGACTCCGGCCCTGACGGCGCTCAACGACTTGCAACTGCAACTGGCAAGCCTGGCTCGTGCCAGCGCGCCGGAGCAGGCCGCGTCCGAAATGGCCAAGACCCGCATGAGCGGCCAGCGCGATGCGCTGAGCGCGTTGCGCAATGCTTCCAACCGCTTGCCGCGTCCGGTCAGCGTGTGGTTCAACGTGCTGGCCGAAGACACCTGGCGCCTGGTGCTCAACGATGCCTACCAGTACCTGAACCAGCGCTATCAGAGCGAGTTGTATAGCTTTTACAGTAAGGCGATCAACCAGCGTTATCCGTTCAGCGCCCACAGCACCAGCGACGTGGCGATCAGCGATTTCCGCGAGTTCTTCAAGGCCCAGGGCATCAACGACCGCTTCTTCGACACCTACATGCGTCCGTTCGTGAGCGGTGATCCGGGTAACTTCCGCCTGCGCGTCATTGACGGTCACAGCCTGCCGATTTCCAAGGTCTACCTCGACCAGATGGCGGCGGCACAAGTGATTCGCCAGAGCTTCTTCTCGATCAACCCGGCCGAGCCGCAAGTGCAGTTCAAACTGGAGCCGTACACCCTCGACCCCGCCGTCAGCCGTTCCGAGTTCAAGTTTGGCGACAAGACCATCGAATACCGCCACGGTCCGATTGTGCCGGTGTCGTTCAAATGGCCGACCGACGCTGAAGACGGGCGCACCAGCCTGGTGTTGGACAAGATGGCGGGCCGCCCGATCGGCATCGAGAAAAACACTGGCCCATGGTCGTTGTTCCGCCTGTTCGACCTGATGCAGACCGAGTACCTGAGTGGTCGCGACGTGCTGGTGCTGAAGGCGGATGTGGGCGGCCTGCGTGCCAACTACTTGCTGACCAGCCAGCGCACACCGAACCCGTTCGACATGGGCGTGCTGCGTACTTTCCGTATGCCGGTGCAGCTCTGATGCTGGTGGCCAGCCCCTGGCGCAGCGCTGCGCGTACCGACGCTGGCAAGGTTCGGGCGCGCAACGAAGATGCTTTCCTGGACTGTCCACAGCAGGGGCTGTGGGTGGTCGCGGACGGCATGGGCGGTCATCAGGGTGGCGATGTCGCCAGCCAGTTGATCGTCGCCAGCCTGGCGGAATTGCCGGCACAGGACGATTTCGACGAACGCCTCAAAGGCATCCGCCAGTGCCTGCACTGGCTCAACCGCCGCTTGGGTCAGGAGTTGACCGTCACCACCTGGCGCCACGACAGCATCATGGGCAGCACCGTTGTGGCGCTGCTGGTGGACGGCAATCGCGCGGCCTGCATCTGGGCCGGCGACAGCCGTTGCTACCTGTGGCGCGGCCAGCGTTTGTATCAACTGTCCAAGGACCACTCGCTGCAACAGCAACTCATCGACGAGCAAAACATGAGCGTCGAAGACGCCAAGGCTCATCCTGGCGCCAATGCCCTGACCCGTGCGGTCGGGGCGGCCGAGCAACTGGCCCTGGACGTGCTCGAGCTCGAGGTTTATCCCGGCGATGCGTTTTTGTTGTGCAGCGATGGTTTGTACAACGGGTTGAGCAGCGATGCCTTGGGCAACGCCCTGAGCCTGACCGCGCCGCACGTTGCGCTGGAGCGTCTGTTCGACGGCGCTCTGCGTGGCGCGGCCCGGGACAACCTGACTGCCGTGGTGATCTGCCAATGACCCCAGCCAGTAAACTGACTTACTTTGCGTTCGCCACGCCTCTGAACGGAAAGCCGCACAAGGCCGAACCGGCAACGGCGCCAACCAAGGCCCGTCTCGGCGAAATGCCCGACGTGCTGGCAGGCCGTTACCGCATCGAGCGCCTGCTGGGTGCCGGCGGCATGGGCGCGGTTTACCGTGCACGGGACTTGCTGAGTGAACAGTTCGGCGATCCCGACCCTTACATCGCGCTGAAAATTCTCAGTGAAGAATTTGCCGAATCGCCGGATGCCAGCGCCTTGCTCTACAGCGAGTTCGCCCTGACCCGACGCCTGCGGCACGACAACGTGCTGCGTATGCACAGCTTTGAAGTGGACACCGATTGCCAGCGCGCCTTCATCACCATGGAACTTATGCGTGGGCTGACGCTGGACCAATTGCTCTGCGAGCGCCCGCTGGGCTTGCCGTGGAAAGAACTGCGCGACATCGCGCTACCGCTGCTTGATGCGCTGGCCTATGCCCACGCTAATGGCGTGCTGCACGGTGATATGAAACCGAGCAATGTGATGCTTAGCGAAGACGGCCTGCGCTTGTTCGACTTCGGCCTCGGCCAATCGGAAGAGGGCATCCTGCCCGGTCTGCCACACTTGAGCCGCGACCGCTTCAATGCCTGGACCCCCGGCTACGCCGCCCCGGAGTTACTGGAAGGCCAACCGCTGACGGCCAGCGCCGATGTCTATGGGGTGGCCTGCGTGCTGTACGAGTTGGCGACCGGCAAACATCCGTTCCGTCGCTTGCCCTCGATTCAGGCACGTGCCGAGCATTTGGAGCGAGAGTTGCACGCCCCCAAGAACCTGCCAAATCACTGCTGGCCAGCTCTGCGAACGGCGCTAGCGTTTGATCCGGCTGCGCGAGCCAGCAGCGTTGATCATCTTCGGTATGCCCTGGGAAAGTCGGCGTCTTGGCTAAAATATTGGCCATGCAGGTGCAATAAATAGTTCGGTAATTTTTACTGGGTTCTGAATAGTAACTTGATCTAAGTAATATTTGTGACGAGTTGATTTTTAGTCAGGTATGTAAATCTGCACTGGGCTATTTGGTGTAATTACATGAGTGGAAAATATTTGATTTATTTCTTGGTGGAGTCGGTGAAGCGGCTGTGGGTGATTTACGTTGCATGCTTTAATTTCTGTAGCTTTATTGGGTTCGAATATTTTTAGTTTGTTTTAAAGAGTCAGTATTTAAAGTCTGACCATAGATCTATTATTTTTTTTGTACTTGCGTTAGTTGTTTATGGGCAGCCGGGGGTATGCAAAAATCGATTTAAATACACGAGGTTTAAGTCTGCCTCCCTTAACTCTTCTCCCCTTGGTTTCGGCTTTGAGGGCAATGGGCACTGGCATCGTGCTTGACGACACGACTGTGCAAAGTGTCAATCTCCACAACGACCCTCCGGATAAATCGATGGCGCTATCTGTCAATCCTACCCACCAACGGCCTATTTTTCTGTCAATCAAGAGGAGTCTGATTGACTGTCAACCTTGTTTGAGCGCAATCCGGTCATGGCCAATGAAATCAATGCCCTAAGAGGTGTCAATGTCGACGGATCGGGCAACGCCCGAAGTGGCTGAGGCCAAGGCCGAGCGGCTGAAAGAAAAATCGAAACGCTGAAACAGCAGATGCAAAAACTGAAGGACATCAAGGCGCAGCTTCACGACAGTCCAGACCAACAAATCTCTCTTACCGATCCAGATGCACGCTCAATGGCCACGAGCGGACGAGGCACCGGAACGGTTGGCTATAACGTACAAAAGGCCGCCGACGACAAGCACCATCTGATCATTGCTCACGAGGTGACCAACGTGGGCAACTGGGCAATATGGCGAACCAGGCGGGTGAAGAGATCGGCGCTGAGTCGCTGACGGTATTCCTGAACAGGCACCACGATCGCCACGTTTGGAATGCCGTCGCTGACAGTTTGTAAGTGCATTTCCACAGGCGCAGAGGCCTGGGCTCCGCCAAACAACGCTCGGCGCATTTCTTCTTCAGTTAGTTGTAGGCATTCGTTGTCTCGAAGATGTCTCAATAGTGGCCTCGCCCCGTTTAAGCTCGGAGGACTCGATCCCATTTACGAGTTGTCAGTTCGAGGCATATGGTTGCTGATCCACCGAAGCAGCGTTGCGATACGGTCTCCATATTGACCTCCGCGGCGTAGCTGATGGCGATTCCATTTTCGTTTAGCAGCACACCACCGGCGCCTCTCAACAGTGCATGCCCAGCGACAACATCATGTGCTGAAACAGCGTACAGCGAGACGCCGCATACACCGTCGCCGGCGGCTACTCTAGCAAGTCTGTATGCGATGGATGGCATTGCATGAAAACACCCTGGGGCACACATCTCTCGATTGAGGTCCGGTTTATTTAGAGCCGTAGCGCTGACCATTATAGTAATGTCGCTCGACAGCTTTTTATTAGCAAGGCCGGAGCTTACTGGTTGACCATTACGAATCAGTTGGGGCATGCCTTCCGCCCATCCAATGCAGTCAGGTGGCCCCTCAGGAGTCACGGGGGCAAATACAATCCCGAGTACTGGGATGGTCTTATGCAGTAGCCCCACTGATATTGCAGATCCCTTCAAACCGTTCAGAAAGTCACTCGTTCCATCGTTAGGGTCCACAACCCAACACCAAGCATTCCCCGTGAGGATGTGTCCCGTCACTTCCCCCCAAAAATCGCACCTCGGTTATCTCTTTCTAACTAAGCGACATAGAAGTCCATGTGTGACGTGATGGGGCTGTCCAGTTTCGACCAAGCTTCGTGGCCCACATCTTACTAGATTTCCAACAGTGCAGATTGGTCAACGATGACGTTTTCTAAGCCATAAACTTGCCAATAAATAATCGCAATTTGAATCGCCCGATTCTGCAACATGAAGCACTTGATAGTCGTCCCCCAACAGCGGTTTACCTTCGGCGCTCCCACGACACGGGGCAAAGCTATAGCCAGAGCAAAAGTTGAAATACACGAAGCAAGAGTAAAAATGAAGATGCCAAAACAGTTGAATGGTTAGATGTTCTAGATTTCTATTGCAATTTTTCTGGTCGTGGTTGGTAGAAAAACCTTGGTGCTTGGCTTTATACGCAATTATGAAAAAAACATAATTTGTCTGCAGACATGGCTTGGCGACGAAAAGCCAAGCGTGTAGGAGGCTGGTGAAATAAGGGGAGTAAAACCGTCCCTGATAATTCTAGGCCTTGGGGTCGTCGTTTCCTGCGGGTCAGAATACGAGACGCGTTGGTCAAAGCTGAAGGGTGACGGTTCATGGCCGCACGTGCGATTGTTGTCCTGCGCTTCATCGTTGTCCAAAAAGCCAGCAGCAAAGAAAAGAAATGTTTCCTTTAAGTGCTGAAAATAGCCGTAAAGACAACATTTCTTTACCTTCGGCTATCGGCAGATTGCTGCCCTTCGTGTTCGGTAGGAAATTACTCACAACGGACATTCGAGCTCTGGTGGAGAAGCGATCGTTAATCAACCTTAAATTAACGAGCAAAAAATCCAGGAAACATTTCGATTTCCGGGCTTTTTCATTGTTTGAAACAGTTTCATTAGCGCTTCTCGTTGTTACCTCAAACACCTACTACCAGAGGGAACAAGCCAGCAGCAAGCAAACGAGCAAGATGAGACAGCTCAGCGCGAACGCCCATTTCATGGTGTATTTCTGGTGGTCACTGAGCTCCACACCAGCCAGGCAACAGAGCAGGTAGGTAGAGTCCACAAGAAGGCTGAGTAATGAACTCGTTGACCCACCAGTGAAGCCCGTCCGATTTCAGCCGCGGAGATCCCATAGCCCAAGTGCAGCGCACAGCGAGTCTGTCGCGACCGGCGGTAGGACAGCTCGAAAGAGCCCGTCTGCATAAATGCGGTGTTCACCTGCAATTACCTGCTGCTACCACGGTGACTGTCGAGTGCGAATAGCTTTCGTGGTGGATCGAGACCTCCCTCCGATGATAGGGCGAGCGGTCGACATAAAGGACATTCGATCAACATGTCTGACTTTCGAAATAGTGCGTTTACGCTTCACAAACCGCAAAACAGTCGGGTGGCCGAGCTTTGCTGCAGACAACGTGGGTTTTGAAGCGCTGGTCGTGGGCAAATCAATTTGTGAAGGCGTTGACCTGCAAGTTATGCGCGAGCTGGCCGAAACTGCCGTCGTTAATTTGGATGGTGTACCCATGCAAAAGGCCTGTCTGGTGACAGTGCTACAGACCCTCTGAGCTCGTAATCGGCCCTGTATCAGCACGCAGCCGAACGGGGTGTGACGTTGCGGGCCGGCGAAATAGTGTCGACATGGAGCCATGTGCGAAGCCTTCGACATATAAGGTGCTGGTCACGTTCTGTCGGTGAGTCATTTCACCAACGAGCTGACGTTCTCTCTCTGATTTTCACTAAACATCGGTGCATGCATCCCGCCAAGCCCCGGATCGCAGTATTTCGTTAAAGGGACATTGCTCATGCTGCCAAGACAACTCCGAATCGCCAGTCGAATGGTTCTCGGGTTCTTCATTATTGCCGCCTTGATCGTTGCTTTAGGGGTATTCGCGCTGGGCAGATTGATGAGGTTCAAGATCAGTCGATCCAAATCAAGGACAACTGGCTAAAGCTAGTCCGCGCGTTGGGTTCCGCTAGTGCCGCACTGAATCGCTATCGGATGGGATCGATGCAGCACATTCTTTCGGTCAGCGAAAAAGACATGCAGTCCTACGGGGGCAAAACAGCCGGGCGGTTGCAGCAAGTCCGCGAGAAATGCAAACCTATGCCCAGTTTTTGACCAGCGAGATTGGCTGCTTCAGACGTTCGATGGAGCATTCACAAACCAATTTGAAGGAGTTCATTACGAATTCTCTCTAGCAATTGATCAGTTGTGACGTCGTCGCCGGACGACAAATAGCCAGCCAAGATGATGCTGACAGGGTGTACGCCGAGGACTCCCGCCATCTGTTCGATTTTATCAATTGACGCACTGCCCCTACCTGCTTCGAGAGTGCTGATGTATGGCTGACTGGGCCCAAGGCATTCCTGCGGGATATTTTTTTTCAGACGATACAATTTCATCGAGGCGCCCAGTGCCCGTTTTAGTTCCGATCGCATGCACGCTACTCGCAAAAGGAACGATAAAGCCGGTCGCAGCAAAATTGTTCTATACTGTGCACAGTATAATTTGGGTGTATTTTATGTTTTTGACATTTCAGGAAGCAAAAATTGACCAATTCGGGCTGTTTGGACCCGATCCATCCGCCTGGAGTTATGTGGAGCATACGATTCACCGACCTTGGTTCTATGTAGCTACGACGTCTCCCCAAGATGATTTCGATATCTGCACCATGACGATGATCAGTAACGAAAGTGTTCTGATATCTCTACTTAACGAGGCAGCCGGTGCTCACATCACAAACATCTTATTGGTCACCCCTCATCACATTAACCAGCAAGGTCGATGGGTAATGGAGCAACTCGAATATGTGTACCGCTATGCGTATCCAAACGGATTTACTTTCGTATACGGAGTCGAGGGTGGCATCACATATATTTACGGCGATGAAGGCGTGATCGGTGATGAAGGAAGAGGGAAAGAAACACTCTATTTAGCAACGAGAAGGAATGGCGATGCAGTATGATCTATAGATAGTGCAGGCTATCCAAGCGGACGTTCTTAAGATGAAAATTCTTCAGAGGTCTATCGCGT
Organism: Pseudomonas sp. IT-P258; assembly: GCF_949767825.1. Classification (NCBI taxonomy): domain Bacteria; kingdom Pseudomonadati; phylum Pseudomonadota; class Gammaproteobacteria; order Pseudomonadales; family Pseudomonadaceae; genus Pseudomonas; species Pseudomonas sp. IT-P258. The sequence goes on from NZ_CATKPU010000065.1 coordinate 46,898, forward strand.
CGCGATTAATCTCCGGGCATTTGTAAACATATTAATGAAAGATGGAAGAACCATTTACTTTTCGCTGTTTGAGTGGGCCCATTATCATTTTATGAGCGGGACCGGCTTTAAGGTAGCGAGATACTCTTTAATTTCAAATAGCTCTGATGCAAGCTCCATAACTCTTTGTTGGGCGCTGATTAGCTGGGATTGAGCGAAATCACGTTGGGCTTTCACCACGTCCAGTCGTTTTTTGAGATCGGACCGAAGGGTACGCTTTCGAAGTTGGTCTCTCCTTTTTGAGATGGTCTTTCGCTTGTTAATATCTACATAGACTTTAATCTCGCGAACTAGGGAGGGAAACCTGGATTTTCGCAGAGCGCTGGGATCACAGGCGGCTTCTTTGGCTACATTGTTCTGAGATACAGGTGTTCCGGGCATCAGGATCTTAGGGCTATCCGCTTTCAGTCGTTCAAACGCCTGGCGAAACCGTTGTTCAGCGCTAAGGTTTTCATTCACTGACGACATTTAAGAAGTTCTCCATACCTTGGCGTTCAGCCAGCAACGCTTTGTGTCGAGGGCTATCAACTGGGTTTTTTTCTAGTTCACTGTCAATTATCGATAGTTCAATCATAAAATCTGATGCCTTTTCGCGATCGTATAGGGCATCAGCACATGGACCATCTCCATCACCGCCAGTGCATCGAGAGATCGATTCAATTCCTCCATACGGGCACGAACCACGATGAGTGCAGACACCTACACGTATTTCCCGAAAGTGGATGAGGCCGCGCCGTGCTGCTGAAACCAATTGCTTCGCGTCCTTATCACTCACCAGATTGACCAAAACAGCATCTTTACGTTCTTTTCCAAGTGGTGATACAAAGCGTTCACCAATTGCATTTGATATCTTTAGGGGCATGGTTTCATACATTGCCCTGATAATGACTTTTTCTACCTCCTCGTTTAGCAGGAGTTTAGTGTAGCCTCGGCCATAGTAAAGGGGCATAATTTTCGATGTGTGTTTCATCAGAAACTGCATACTGGAGTCTGAGATGAGGCCACTAGCAAACATATTAACTGCACCAGTGCGCCTTAGTTGGTGCCATGACAGAGGCCATACCGCTCCAATCTTAAAGTCAACTCTCAGGTTCGGAGTGAGCATTCTTGCAATACGCAAATCTTCTTCGGTTATTCTGAGTTTGTCATCGTCGAATAAAAGGTTGAATTGTCGTGATGCGTTTTTGTATGCGTTAACGTTGACACGACCACCAAAGGTGTTCGTTCTATTGTTTCTACTACTCCAAGGTTCTGATGCGCATCCATAAAGATATGGGTTGTTTATTTCATTTTCGGTAGCTTGTATTTTTGGATCCTCCACTGAACAGATCATGCGCATTCGAGCAACCGAATGCATCGCTTTTACTGCTGCTTCAACGCTTGGACTGGTCGGCCATCTAGCATCACTATCCGATATGGTTTTTGTTGTTTCGCCTACAATTATCGGGATACAACCTAGCTTTTCATCTTTTTCCCAGATTAAGCAATCTGATCGGAGAGAGGAAACCTCAGTTATTCTTTGTAATGTGAAATTCGCTATATAAGCGATTCCTGTATATTGAATTAAAGATAAATAGTTAGAAAAGTTTCTAATTTCGATTCCTTTTGTAGGGGTGTCAACCCATCGCTTGATAAGGTCGCTAATGTGGTATCTATCTGTTGTGATCTGGAACTTTCCATAATATCGTGCTCCAGTTCGCTTTCCCTTATTTTTGTATTTGTGTTGGCCAAACGGTAAAAGGTGCCTGATTTTTTTTGTCAGTGCGGATTTCAATGACCCGTAATTGTGAGTATAAGCAGCGGTACAAAAATCAAAGCAATCCTCTATGGATTTCTGGTTTTGTAGATACTCGTCAAGACAAAGTTTAAGGCGAGCAACTTGGTAGGACCAGATTCGAGGAGGGATATATGCTGTTTGTTCTATGTCATGTAATGGGGTGGCGGCGGCAAGGCGCTTAATAGCTGCTAAATCAACAAGTATGAAGCCAAGATGGGTACGGGCATCCCACAGTCTATGTAGCTCTAGAATAGTGGTTGAGTATTCACTTGGTGGTATGCGTTTTGAAATTTCTTCTAGGACTTTTGGGGATTTCGAAAGTTTTGACGCGGGAATTTTTTTCTGACTGCAGAGTGCTATAATTCGTCGGAACATGTGAAAAACTGATTTCATTCCATTTGCGCTTCTGCATGACTTAATTCCCCACATACGCCAGGTTGTGATGAGGCGCAGTAAGTCAGCGTTTGTTGAATCGATTCGTTCTGAGCGTCCTGGATTAGGGCCATCGCCAAAGTTTAGAATCATTGATACGCCAGCCCATGGCGTGATATCCCACACAAAATCACCCCATAGAGACAACACATTACCTCTTTGGTCTTCACTGACAATCCAGTCACGCGGTGGCGGCCAGCTAGGTGGGCGAAAGGAGCGGTGCGCTGGTGTCAACCAATCGCTGGTTCGTCGTAACCCAAAAATTTCCAGTGATTGAGTCATGAAGCACCTTCCAGCATTGAGATTCTTCGAGCCCATTCAGGATGGTAGTATCCTTCATCAACTCTATTGAGAGACTCTTCAAGCCAAGCTCGGCGTGTGGAGTTCGATTCACCAAACCATCGGAGTTTTTCAGAAATTCGATTAATAATATATTCGACATGATTCGATTTAGCTTCGCGCTGCGAAGCTGTCCACTTTGATAATTCGATGATCTTAAGATGGCGGAAACAAGCAAGTGCCCAAAGATAGTCTAAGCAGTCAATATCGCGATGATGTTCGCACAGCATGCAGCCAGAGGCTCTAAGGCAGTCTGGCTTCGGGGTGTCAGTTGGTATAGATTTTATTTTGACGGGTTTGCCATTACATTTACCAGGTGCAACCGGATCTGTGCTTGCCTCGCTGGGATCATGTTCAGACCAAAAACGCATGATTTCACCAATCGCACGTTGTTGGCTAGGGCGCTCATAAATTTTTACCAACGTCTCTACGTGATGCTGAGCCATCTCAGCTGTCAAATCGATATCGCCACTTCTACGCAAAATCCAGTTGACTCGCGTGTTTCTTATATTTTGGGGAGAGAAGAATTTCACTCCAAGATTTTTACATATTAGTGGGAGAACCAATGTTGGGCGCAACACAGAGTCGTAATTTTGTCGTTGGCTTAGTGGAAAAATTAAATCAGTGTCAGGGAATAAGGTGCTTCGCCAATCTAAGTAGCGCTCGAAATGCGGCTTGTAATCTTTGAAAATTTGAAACAGTACATTACCTCCTCTTCGTGGTTTTCTATCATATACTTGATAGCCATCGATATAACTGGAGTAAGAAAATTTTTGAAGTTTCAGTTGATGTGTCTGAGTGAAGTTCATGCCGGTTTGGCTGATGAACATTAGAAGTTCTGCTTCAACCCTTCTACGCGCCAAGGGGGAGCGGGTTCGCAGAGTACCTTCGGCTTCCCAGTTTTTGAATGTGGTAATAGATCTTTCGAATTCTACAGGGGGGAGGTTGCGGGGCAGGTATAACGAGTCATTAAGCAGATATTCTTTTAAAGTGCGATTTTTTGTATGCCACCCCGACCACTCGATCATTTCTCCGCCGTGACGTAATGGTATGCGAATAGGAATTGAACCCCTCAGAACGGTTTCAGTGGAGAGTGCATCGCAGACATCTTGTAGGAAATGCCCAAATTTAATCATGTCTTCTAGGTTTTGCTTTTCTACTTTTACCTCTTGAGCTCTCTTTTTCGAGTTAGGTGATCGCAGGCGCGTTAGCGATATCAGAGGTGAGTTCCTGTCCAGAACATCATCAAGAATGCGTGATACTCCAGAGGCCAAAGAATAAGCCGTTGTTTCTGCGATATTTTTTAATATTTTATTTCGATACACTAAGAAATCAGTCCAGCTCAGATATGTGTTCTGAACTGTATGTGGATTTAGAGGTAGCTTATTGTCATCCGCCCACGAAAAAAACCTTCTGAAGTGGGCAATTGAGCTTTGGGTAGTGAAATTACTAGCGCCTGATATAATTTTATCGTTGATTACTTCATGGATTTTTGATACCAGTTCCAATCTATCGGGTTGGGCAGATCCACATTTACCAAAATAGATCATTGTCTTGGCGGTTTTTGGTTTGACTTTAGCAGCACCTAAGTAAACTAAGCATGAAAGATCCCACTCCGTCTGTTGAAATGCGAACTCTAGGCTTGCAAATGTTAGATCTGGGAGCGGGCTGGGCTTACGCATTATAATTATCCCAGTTTCTGTTTTTTAATCCGGTAAATACTTCGTTGAATTCTTGTGCTGCGCGCTGCTTTCCTTTAGAGGTCTCAATAAATTTTATATAACGAAACGTCGTCGCTTCATGTTTATGGAGCATGGCGTTCTTTACAAATTCTATTGCTGCGCCGGGTGATGTCACGGAAAGAGCTAATTTCATTAGCCAGGTTCCATAAGTGGCTCGTGTCTGGTGGAATTTGAAGGAGGTCATGAATTTTAAGCCAGTCGATGCAGACTTTTTTCGTAGTCCTGTCATCAATGTTCCTATAGTGCTATTGCGGTAGGGTTTCCCTCTTATAGTTAAAAATAGAATTGATTTGTTGCTGTTCTCTGCTTTAGCTTCACGCTTTAGGCGTTCGACTGAATAAGCATAATCTTTCATTCCATTATATAGCGAGGTCGGTACTAACAGATCACCTTGAACGTCGAGCTTTGTCGAGACGCCGGTGCCAGGACCGACTCTTATCAGATAGAAATTATCGAGATAATTATCAGGTCTCGCGGTTTCCAAATTCTCGATTCGAAGAGTAGCGATTGTTTGAAGTCGAGCCCCAATGAGAAAGCCAATTGTCAGCATGAGATGCAGTACTCTGGTCTCATGTCGTGCGGTGAATTGCAGTAGCTCGGTCATATGTGAATCACTGAGCGGTGTTAATCCGTCTTCGAGTCGAATGCCGGGAACGGGGCGATTGGGAATCGCTAGGTCAGTAGAAGTGCGCTGAAGGCAGCGCTTGAATCCAAGCGAATCGTAATAGGGCACTACGATCGAGTGTTCACGCCACATCGGTGTGGTGGGAGTGATGAGGTCTTGAGCAGCGGTAAATCGATAAAATTGAACAATCGCGTTAATCCGCGCTTGGCCAGTACTTGCCGCTAGACTACCCATCTTGATTTGGCGTATCAAATCACCGCGAAACCGTACAATCGCCCGTTCGGATTTTCGCATTGGGAAATGGCGCCAGTCTAATTTGGCGTCTTCAAGGAAACATGCATAGCGGTGCAGATGTTTCATCAAGCCCTTTGCGGTCTCGATGTCACGGCGTTGGTTAACAAGCTTCTCTAAGGCCCAAAGGTTAGCCTCAGTCCAGCTTTCGCCGCTTTCCCAGAAAATTTGCGGTAATTCAGGAATGCGAAGCCCTAGCTGGTCATGTTCCCAGTTAGAGAATCCAGCAGGCTGGATTTCGCGCCAAGGTTGAAAGTCCACGTACTCAAGGTACGCCATTCACACCTCCCTGCCGTCGACAGCGCTAGGGCGTGCACTCCTAAGGCCGTACGAGGCTCAGACAACCACCTGTATGTCCATAGCTTGGCTCACGATGGGTGGTTGTCAATACCTGCAAACTATACGTTAAAGCGGAAGTGCATCACGTCGCCGTCCTTGACGATGTAGTCCTTGCCTTCCAGGCGCCATTTGCCGGCTTCCTTGGTACCGGCTTCGCCCTTGTACTGGATGAAGTCGTTGTAGGCGATCACTTCGGCGCGGATGAAGCCTTTTTCGAAGTCGGTGTGGATCACGCCAGCGGCTTGTGGTGCGGTGGCACCGACGCGGACGGTCCAGGCGCGGACTTCTTCGACACCGGCGGTGAAGTAGGTCTGCAGGTGCAGCATTTCGTAGCCGGCGCGGATCACGCGGTTCAGGCCAGGCTCTTCGAGGCCCAGGGCTTCGAGGAACATGTCCTTCTCTTCGCCGTCATCGAGCTCGGCGATTTCCGCTTCGATCTTGTTGCACACCGGTACAACCATGGCGCCTTCTTCTTCGGCGATGGCGCGAACAACGTCCAGGTGCGGGTTGTTCTCGAAACCGTCTTCAGCGACGTTGGCGATGTACATGACCGGCTTGGTGGTCAGCAGGTGGAAGCCCTTGATCACCGCTTTTTCGTCGGTGCCCATGTTCTTCATCAGGCTGCGCGCCGGCTTGCCTTCGGTGAAGTGGGCGATCAGTTGCTCCAGCAGTCCTTTCTGGACCACTGCGTCCTTGTCGCCGCCCTTGGCGTTGCGAGCGACTTTCTGCAGTTGCTTCTCGCAGCTGTCGAGGTCGGCGAAGATCAGTTCCAGGTCGATGATTTCGATGTCGCGTTTCGGGTCGACGCTGTTGGAGACGTGAATCACGTTCTCGTCTTCGAAGCAGCGGACCACGTGGGCGATGGCATCGGTTTCACGGATATTGGCCAAAAACTTGTTACCCAGGCCTTCACCTTTCGACGCACCGGCAACCAGGCCAGCGATGTCGACGAACTCCATGGTGGTTGGCAGGATGCGCTTTGGATTGACGATGGCTGCCAGGGCATCCAGGCGCGGATCCGGCATCGGCACGATACCGCTGTTGGGTTCGATGGTGCAGAAGGGGAAGTTCTCGGCCGCGATCCCGGATTTGGTCAGGGCGTTGAACAGGGTGGACTTACCGACGTTAGGCAGGCCGACGATGCCGCAATTGAATCCCATGGTGTTTCCCCGAGGAGTTAGAGTCAGGCCTTCTGGCTGTGCAGGTTTTTCATCGCGCGGTTCCATTCCCCGGCGAGGATATCCGGCAGCACGCCGAGGGCAAAGTCGATGCTGGCATCGAGTTTTTCCTGTTCGGCGCGTGGCGCACGACCCAGGACGAAATTTGAAACCATACTGGCGACGCCCGGGTGGCCAATGCCAAGCCGCAGACGGTAGAACGTATTCTGATTGCCCAGTTGCGCAATGATGTCGCGCAACCCGTTGTGACCGCCATGGCCGCCGCCCTGCTTGAGTTTGGCAACGCCGGGTGGCAGGTCGAGTTCGTCGTGCGCCACGAGGATTTCTTCAGGCTTGATGCGGAAGAAACCGGCGAGTGCCGCCACGGCCTGGCCGCTGCGGTTCATGTACGTGGTGGGAATCAGCAGACGAACATCCTGACCCTGATGCGAATAGCGCCCGGTCAGGCCGAAATATTTGCGGTCCGCCACAAGGTTCACACCTTGTGCGTTCGCGATGCGCTCAACAAAAAGGGCCCCTGCGTTATGCCGGGTCTGTTCGTATTCAGCGCCTGGATTTCCCAGGCCAACGATCAGTTTGATGGCAGTCACGATAGGGGCCCTTCCTTGGAGTGGTGGATAACATCGCCGCAATCAGGGAAAGCGGCGAAAGTGGACGAAAATTGCTCATTTACCATGATGTAAACTCCGCGTTCTCGCCCGCTTTCTCGCTATGCTCTAGTCCGCGATGTTTCCGGTCACTCCGGCGTACAGAGTAAAATTACTCTGCAGCGCCTTCTGCAGCTTCTGGAGCAACACGTGGAGCGTGGACGTTGGCAACAGCCTTGTCATCACCGTGTGCCAGGGCAACGAACTCAACGCCTTTAGGAGCCTTGAGGTCCGACAGGTGAATGATCGAACCGATTTCAGCGTTAGCCAGGTCGACTTCGATGAACTCAGGCAGATCTTTCGGCAGGCAGGAAACTTCGATCTCGGCAACAACGTGCGAGATTTCGCCGCCTTTCTTGGTCGGTGCTTCTTCGTTGATGAAGTGCACTGGAACGATAGCGGTCAGTTTCTGGCCAGCTACTACGCGTACGAAGTCAGCGTGCATCACGTGGCCTTTGGCCGGGTGACGCTGCAGGGCTTTGATCACGACGTTCTGCTTGGTGCCACCAACGTTCAGCTCGATGATGTGGCTGTAAGCCGCTTCGTTTTCGAGCAGTTTGGCAACTTCTTTGGCCAGCATGCTGATGGATTCAGGGGCTTTTTCGCCACCGTAAACTACAGCTGGAACCAGGGCGGCGAGACGACGCAGGCGGCGGCTCGCACCTTTCCCCAGGTCGGAACGCACTTCAGCATTCAGGGTAAAATCGTTCATGTTGTATCTCCAAAATAACCACACTCGCCCCAGCGTTTGCGACCAGCGCTAAAGGCGATATGGGCAAAAAAGCCCCGCCCCGACAGGAATGCCGGGGCGGGGCGCTTTTCGTCAACGAGACATTTCGAGAAGGGCAGGGCCCTTAGCGGAACATCGCGCTGATCGATTCTTCATTGCTGATGCGGCGGACCGCCTCGGCAACTACCGGTGCGATATCCAGTTGGCGGATACGCGCACAGGCTTGTGCTGCAGCGGACAGCGGGATGGTGTTAGTCACCACCAGCTCGTCCAGCACGGAATTTTCAATGTTTTCGATCGCCCGACCCGACAGCACAGGGTGCGTGCAGTAGGCGAAAACCTTGGCTGCGCCATGCTCTTTCAGGGCCTTGGCCGCGTGGCACAGGGTGCCGGCGGTATCGACCATGTCATCGACCAGAATACAGGTACGCCCTTCGACATCACCGATGATATGCATCACTTCAGAGTGATTGGCTTTCTCACGGCGTTTGTCGATGATCCCGAGATCCACGCCCAGGGATTTGGCAACGGCACGTGCACGCACGACGCCGCCAATGTCCGGGGACACGATCATCAGGTTTTCGAAGCGCTGATCTTCGATGTCATCCACCAGAACCGGGGAGCCGTAGATGTTATCTACCGGAATATCGAAGAAACCCTGGATTTGGTCAGCATGCAGATCAACCGTGAGAACACGGTCGATGCCGACTACGGTAAGCATGTCAGCCACGACTTTCGCGCTGATAGCCACACGTGCGGAACGCGGACGGCGATCCTGTCGGGCATAACCAAAGTAAGGAATAACAGCAGTGATACGAGTAGCCGAGGAGCGGCGGAAGGCATCAGCCATCACTACCAGTTCCATCAGGTTATCGTTGGTCGGAGCGCAAGTCGGCTGAATAATGAAGACGTCTTTACCGCGAACGTTTTCATTGATCTCGGCTGTAATTTCGCCGTCGGAGAATTTACCGACAGAGATGTCACCGAGAGGGATATGCAGCTGACGTACAACACGCCGAGCCAGATCGGGGTTAGCGTTCCCCGTAAAGACCATCATCTTGGACACGCGCAGTACCTGAAGGCTGAGGGTAACCTGGATGAGTATAGGAAAATGGCAGGGGCGGCTGGATTCGAACCAACGCATGGCAGGATCAAAACCTGCTGCCTTACCGCTTGGCGACGCCCCTGTATCTGTTGCAACGATTACCCAGTAATCGGTTCCTTTAGAGCAGACTTTGCAGCTTGCGATGCAACATCGAAACGTTGCTTCCTTTTGCTACAAACCCTGTAAGGGTCTCTGTAAGAAGGGCCGAGACTTTATCAGCTTCAGCTTTGCTTGGGAAGCCCCCAAACACACAACTTCCAGTTCCGGTGAGTTTTGCTTCGGTAAATTTACCTAACAAATTCAAAGCGTTACGTACCTCTGGATAACGCCTTGTTACCACCGGCAAGCAGTCATTACGACTGTTTCCCTTGGGAACGGGGCGCACTTTAATGGGAGGAGTGTTACGTGTCAACAACGGATCTGAAAAAATTTCTGCCGTACTTACAGAGACTTGCGGCACCAGCACCAGATACCACGGTTCTTCCGGGTCGACAGGGGTCAGTTTCTCCCCCACGCCCTCGGCGAAAGCCGCGTGGCCACGTACGAAAACCGGGACGTCGGCGCCCAGCGTCAACCCCAGCCCGGCAAGGCGATCTTCATCCCAGCCCAATTGCCACAGATGATTCAAACCAAGCAAAGTCGTTGCGGCATTCGAGCTGCCGCCACCGATGCCGCCGCCCATTGGAAGGATCTTGTCGATCCAGATATCGACGCCCAGCGGGCAAGCGGATTGCTCCTGAAGTTTTCTGGCAGCCTTCACGATCAGGTTGCTGTCGTGGGGGACGCCCGGGAATTCGGTGTGCAATTGAATGACACCGTCATCGCGCAGGGCATAGGTGATTTCGTCGCCGTAATCGAGAAACTGAAACATTGTCTGCAGTTCGTGGTAGCCGTCTTCGCGGCGACCCAGAATGTGCAGCATCAGATTGAGTTTGGCCGGCGAGGGCAGCGTCAGGCGATTGTCCGGCATGTCATTGCCCCAGTTTGCGCGGTTGCCAGACCTTGATCACCAGCGTGACATCAAGGTCGGTGCCGCTGAGCTTGATACGCTCGGGCAACCAGTAACCGTTTTGCTCGGTGTAGGCGGTGTAGTCGACCTTCCAGCCATCCTGTTCCAGGCTGGCCAGGCGGCTGTCGCCGTCCAGGGTCAGGCGACTTTTGCTGTCGGGAGCCGGGAGCCCGCGCACCCACCAGGCCAGGTTGGACACCGGCAATTTCCAGCCCAGCTGTTCTTCGAGCAGCACTTCCGGGTTCGGCGCGTCGTAGCGTCCCTGGTTGGCGACTTCCAGCGACACCTTGCCCGGACGTCCGGTCAGGCGAGCGGCACCGCGGCCCAGTGGTCCGGACAGGCGAATGTCGTAGTAATCCTGGCGCTGCAACCAGAACAGCGTGCCACTGCCCGAGTCTTTCGGGGCGCGGATGCCGATCTTGCCGTCGATCTGCCAGCCATCGAGGCCGGTCAGTTGCTGTTTGTGCTCGCGCCATTGGGCGGCGTTGCCATGACCCTCGACCGATTCGCGGGGACCCAGGCCTGCGCAGCCGGCGAGCAGGGCGATAAAACTGAAAACGATGAAATGGCGCAAAAACATAATCTTAAAGAGTCTCTGATCCGGTCAGGCGTTTGATGGTGCCGCGCAGGGTCGGGCTGTCGGGTTGTTCCTTGAGGAACTTGCCCCAGACTTGTTTCGCTTCACGCTGTTTGCCATTGGCCCACAGGACTTCGCCCAGGTGCGCAGCGACTTCCTGGTCGGGGAAGCGTTCCAGGGCCTGGCGCAGCAGGCGCTCGGCTTCGTCGAGATTGCCCATGCGGTAATTCACCCAGCCAAGGCTGTCGAGCACCGCCGGGTCTTCCGGGCTGATCCGGTGCGCCTGTTCGATCAGGGCCTTGGCTTCGGCGTAGCGCGTGGTGCGGTCGGACAGGGTGTAGCCGAGGGCGTTCAACGCCATGGCATTGTCCGGGTCGCGCTTGATGATCGTGCGCAGGTCTTTTTCCATCTGCGCCAGGTCATTGCGTTTTTCCGCCTGCATGGCGCGGGTGTAGAGCAGGTTCAAATCGTCCGGATATTGCTGCAAGGCTTGTTGCAGAACGTTCCAGGCCTTGTCGCCCTGATTGTTGGCGGACAGGGTTTCGACTTCGATCAGGTACAACTGGATCGCGTAATCGGGCTGCTCGTCGCGCTCGGCCGCCAGTTTGCGTTGGGCTTCGGCGGTCTTGCCGTTGTCGATCAGAATGTCGGCCTGGCGCAATTGCGCCGGCAGGTAGTCGCTGCCCGGACCAACCTTGGCGTATTCGATCAGCGCGCCTTGCGGGTCGTTCTGTTCTTCGGCGATGCGGCCGAGGTTCAGGTGTGCCGAGTCGACATGGCTTTCCCGGGCGATCAGGTCTTCAAGATAACCCTTGGCCTCGTTCCAGGCCTTGGCTTCCAGGCAGACCAGTGCCAGGGAGTAACGCAGTTCGTCGTCTTCCGGGTATTGCTGGACCAGGCTCGAGAACTCGGCCTTGGCGTCGTCCATGCGGTCCTGTTCAACCAGCATCCGCGCGTAAGTCAGGCGCAGGCGTTTGTCGTCCGGGTACTTCTTGATGCTTTTTTGCAGCAGCGGCAAGGCCTCGTCACCGCGATCGAGGGTTTGCAGCAGGCGTGCGCGCAGCAGGATCGGCGCGATTTCACCGTCGTCCGGCGGATTGTCTTCCAGCAACTTCAACGCGCCTTTGGTGTCGCCGTCCTGTTGCATCAGCAAGGCCTTGCCGAAAATCAGCTGGCTGTTGTCCGGATGACGTTGCAACAAACGGTCGAAACTTTTCATCAAGCCGTTGCGGGTGTCCTGGTCGGTGTCGGCCGCGGACAGCGCAAGGAAGTCGAAATGGGTGTCGCCCTTGCCTTGCAGGACTTTCTCCATATAGACCATGGAGTCGTCATAACGACCGGTGCGTGCCAGCTGCACGGCAGCGGCGCGTTGCGCTTCGAGGTCGTCGGGGGCGTTCCTGGCCCAGATCAGCGCAGTGTCCAGGGCTGCCTGATCGGCGCCCAGATATTCGGCGATACGAAATGCGCGCTCGGAGATGCCCGGATCCTGGGTGTTGATGGCCTGGGTCACATAGTTGTCCAAGGCAATGTCGAAACGATTGCGCTGGCCCGCCAGTTCGGCACTCAACAGGCTGAAAATGGTTTCCTCGCTGAATGAGCTGTAGACCTTGGGCTTTTCAGGGGCCGGGGTGCTGTCTTCAACCGGTGGCGCACCGTCCGACGACACGGGGGCCAAGGCCTGGCAGCCGCTGAGGAAGGCAAGAGCGAGGAGCAACGCGGAAGATCTATTCATATAGGAGGAGGACGACTAACCTGCGGTCGGATCATCATGACACAAGCTTTCGGCCAAACATAACCGGCCCGGCAATTTACCTGCCAGCCCGATAGAAGACTCCTGGGGATCCTTTAAACGAGAACCGCTCGCAACGTCGGCGTCGTCTACTGGCACGATAGATATCGAGTAGTTGTTCTGATTCCGTCGAAGTAGGACAATTGTCGGCTTCACGTCACAATCAGCGACTTTGAATGGCCTTCCTTGCACTCGGTATTAACCACAAGACTGCTTCAGTAGACGTCCGCGAGCGCGTGGCTTTTACCCCTGAGCAGCTGGTTGAGGCCTTGCAGCAGCTCTGCCGACTCACCGACAGCCGCGAAGCTGCGATCCTCTCCACCTGCAATCGCAGTGAACTCTATATAGAACAGGATCACCTGTCGGCAGACGTCGTGCTGCGCTGGCTGGCCGAATATCATCATTTGAGCTACGACGAGCTGCGCGAAAGCGCCTATGTGCATGAAGATGATGCGGCAGTTCGTCACATGATGCGGGTCGCTTCCGGGCTCGACTCGCTGGTGTTGGGCGAACCGCAGATTCTCGGCCAGATGAAGTCGGCCTATGCCGTGGCTCGCGAGGCCGGGACCATCGGGCCGTTGCTCGGGAGGCTGTTCCAGGCCACGTTCAATGCGGCCAAGCAGGTGCGCACCGACACGGCTATCGGCGAGAACCCGGTATCGGTGGCGTTTGCCGCGGTGAGCCTGGCCAAGCAGATTTTCAGCGACCTGCAACGCAGCCAGGCCTTGCTGATCGGTGCCGGCGAGACCATCACCCTGGTCGCCCGCCATCTGCATGACCTGGGTGTAAAGCGCATTGTGGTCGCCAACCGTACCCTGGAGCGCGCAAGCATCCTGGCCGAACAGTTCGGTGCTCATGCGGTGTTGTTGTCGGATATTCCGGCAGAGCTGGTGCGCAGCGACATCGTCATCAGTTCCACCGCCAGCCAGTTGCCGATCCTGGGCAAGGGTGCAGTGGAAAGCGCCTTGAAACTGCGCAAGCACAAACCGATCTTCATGGTGGATATCGCTGTTCCCCGCGACATCGAGCCAGAAGTCGGCGAGCTGGACGACGTTTACCTGTATAGCGTCGACGATCTCCACGAAGTGGTTGCCGAGAACCTCAAGAGTCGTCAGGGCGCAGCCCAGGCCGCCGAAGAGATGGTCTCGATCGGCGCCGAAGACTTCATGGTCCGCCTGCGTGAGTTGGCGGCGGTGGACGTGCTCAAGGCCTATCGTCAACAGAGCGAACGCCTGCGCGACGAAGAATTGCAAAAGGCCCAGCGCATGCTGGCCAACGGCAGCAGTGCCGAAGAGGTGCTGGTGCAACTGGCTCGCGGGCTGACCAACAAACTGTTGCATGCACCGAGCGTGCAGTTGAAAAAGCTCTCTGCCGAAGGTCGCCTGGATGCGCTGGCGATGGCCCAGGAACTCTTTGCCCTCGGTGAGGGCTCATCGGATAGCTTTTCGGATAAAAAACCGCAATGAAAGCGTCACTGCTCAATAAGCTGGATATCCTCCAGGACCGTTTCGAGGAATTGACTGCCCTGCTGGGCGACGGCGAGGTCATTTCCGATCAAAACAAGTTCCGCACCTATTCCAAGGAGTACGCGGAAGTTGAACCGATCGTGGGCGCCTATAAACAGCTGCTGAAAGTGCAGGACGACCTCGAAGGCGCCCAGGCACTGCTCAAGGACAGCGACCCGGACATGCGTGAAATGGCCGTGGAAGAAGTCCGCGAGGCCAAGGAACGCCTGGTCACGCTCGAAGCCGACCTGCAACGCATGCTGCTGCCCAAGGACCCGAACGACGGGCGCAATGTGTTCCTCGAGATCCGTGCCGGTACCGGCGGTGACGAGGCGGCGATTTTCTCCGGCGACCTGTTCCGCATGTATTCGCGTTACGCCGAGCGTCGTGGCTGGCGGGTGGAGATCCTCTCGGAAAACGAGGGTGAACACGGCGGCTATAAAGAGGTGATTGCCCGGGTCGAGGGCGACAACGTCTACGGCAAGCTGAAGTTCGAATCCGGCGCGCACCGCGTGCAGCGGGTTCCGGCGACGGAATCCCAGGGCCGCATCCACACGTCGGCCTGCACCGTGGCGGTATTGCCCGAGCCGGACGAACAGGAGGCCATCGAGATCAACCCGGCCGACCTGCGCGTCGATACCTATCGCTCCTCCGGCGCCGGTGGCCAGCACGTCAACAAGACCGACTCGGCGATCCGTATCACGCACTTGCCGTCCGGCATCGTCGTCGAGTGCCAGGAGGAACGTTCACAGCACAAGAACCGCGCCCGGGCGATGTCCTGGTTGTCGGCCAAGCTGAACGATCAGCAGACCTCCGCTGCGGCCAACGCCATCGCCAGCGAGCGCAAGTTGCTGGTCGGCTCCGGTGATCGCTCCGAGCGCATCCGCACCTACAATTTTGCCCAGGGCCGGGTCACCGACCACCGGGTCAACCTGACCTTGTATTCCCTCGACGAGATCCTCGCCGGCGGTGTCGAGGCGGTGATCGAGCCGTTGCTGGCCGAGTACCAGGCCGATCAACTGGCAGCGATAGGTGAGTAAATGACGATCATTGCCAGTTTGTTGCGCGCCGCCGATTTACCCGACTCGCCGACGGCGCGTCTGGATGCCGAACTGCTACTGGCGGCGGCGTTGGGCAAGTCCCGCAGTTTTTTGCACACCTGGCCGGAGCGCATCGTACCGAGCGAAGCGGCGCTGACGTTTGCCGAATACTTGCAACGCCGCCGCAGCGGTGAGCCGGTGGCCTATATTCTTGGCCAGCAGGGTTTCTGGAAACTGGACCTGGAAGTGGCACCGCACACGCTGATCCCACGCCCCGACACCGAGTTGTTGGTGGAAGCCGCGCTGGAACTGTTGCCGGCCACACCGGCCAGGGTACTCGACCTCGGCACCGGCAGCGGCGCCATCGCCCTGGCCCTGGCCAGCGAACGCCCGGCATGGAATGTCACCGCCGTGGATCGCGTGCTGGAGGCCGTGGCCCTGGCCGAACGCAATCGCCAGCGCCTGCATCTGGGTAACGCCACCGTGCTGAGCAGCCATTGGTTCAGCGCTCTGGACGGTCAGCGCTTTCAACTGATCATCAGCAATCCGCCCTACATCTCAGCGGCCGATCCGCATCTGGTCGAGGGCGATGTGCGCTTCGAACCGGCCAGCGCCCTGGTGGCGGGTATCGACGGGCTCGACGATCTGCGCCTGATCGTCGCCCAGGCACCGGACCATCTGGATGCCGGCGGTTGGCTGATGCTCGAACACGGCTATGATCAGGCCGAGGCGGTCCGCGATTTGCTGCTGACCCGGGGTTTTGAAGAAGTCCACAGCCGCACCGATCTGGGCGGTCACCAACGCATCAGTCTGGGGCGCCTGCCGTGCTGAATGATCAGGAGTTGCTGCGTTACAGCCGGCAGATTCTGCTGCAACACATCGATATCGACGGCCAGTTGCGGCTCAAGCAAAGCCGCGTATTGATCGTCGGCCTTGGCGGCCTTGGCGCGCCCGTGGCGCTGTATCTGGCGGCCGCCGGGGTGGGCGAGTTGCACCTGGCGGACTTCGACACGGTCGACCTGACCAACCTGCAACGCCAGATCATTCACGACACCGACAGCGTCGGCATGACCAAGGTCGATTCGGCGCTCAAGCGCCTGGGCGCGATCAATCCCGAGATTCAACTGATCGCCCATCGCGCTGCGCTGGATGAGGACTCCCTGGCCGCCGTGGTGGGTGGGGTGGATCTGGTCCTCGATTGTTCCGACAATTTTTCCACCCGTGAAGCGGTCAATGCCGCTTGCGTGGCGGCCGGCAAACCGCTGGTCAGCGGTGCGGCGATTCGCCTCGAAGGGCAACTGTCGGTGTTCGATCCGCGTCGACCGGAGAGTCCGTGCTACCACTGTTTATACGGGCACGGCAGCGAAGCCGAATTAACCTGTAGCGAGGCCGGCGTGGTCGGTCCGCTGGTGGGGCTGGTCGGCAGTCTGCAAGCGCTTGAAGCGCTGAAGTTGCTGGCCGGATTCGGCGAGCCGCTAGTGGGGCGCCTGCTGTTGATCGATGCCTTGGGCACGCGCTTCCGTGAATTGCGGGTCAAGCGCGATCCGGGCTGCAGTGTCTGTGGGTCGAAACATGCGTGAAGCGCCGATTGGCGTGTTCGACTCCGGTGTCGGCGGGCTCTCGGTACTGGCCGAGATCCAGCGTTTGCTGCCTAATGAATCTCTGCTGTACGTCGCCGACTGCGGGAATGTTCCCTACGGCGAGAAAACCCCGGAATTTATCCGGCAGCGTTGCAGCGTGATGGCCGACTTCTTTCGGCAACAGGGCGCCAAGGCCTTGGTGCTGGCGTGTAACACGGCGACGGTTGCCGGTGTCGCCGACTTGCGTCGCGACTATCCAGAATGGCCCATCGTCGGCATGGAGCCGGCAGTCAAGCCGGCCGCCGCCGCAACCCGCTCCGGCGTGGTGGGGGTGCTGGCCACCACCGGTACCTTGCAGAGCGCCAAGTTCGCCGCGTTGCTCGACCGCTTCGCCACGGACGTGAAAGTGATCACCCAGCCCTGCCCCGGGCTGGTGGAGCTGATTGAAAACGGCGACCTGCGCAGCCCGGAGTTGCGTCAGCTGTTGGCTGGATATGTTCGGCCACTGTTGGCTGCCGGCGCGGACACCCTGATTCTCGGCTGCACCCACTACCCCTTTCTCAAGCCGATGCTGCGGCAGATGATCCCCGAGGACATCAGCCTGATCGACACCGGCGCCGCCGTCGCGCGGCAACTTCAGCGTCTGCTGGCCGAAGGCGAGCTGCTCGCCGATGGGCCGGCCCGTGAGGCACAGTTCTGGACCAGCGCCGATCCGCTACATTTCAGAAATATCTTGCCGATATTGTGGAATACGGCTGGCGTTGTGCGAAGCTTCAGCAGGTAGAAGGCTGTCCGGGGGGAATACGAAGAGTCGGGTGAACTTCTGATAAATCGCTGACTTCTATAGTTTTGCAGGGCTTGGCAACAAAAAAACCATACGAAATCGTTCGCAAAAGGAAGTTTCAAGTGAAGCGACTATTCTGCTTGGCCGCGATTGCGGCCGCACTTTTGGGGCACACTTTTACCGCGCAGGCGGCAGGTGTGGAGTTTGCCGTGGGGCAAACCGGCGAGTCGACCATGACCTATCGATTGGGGATGCAATTCGATTGGGACCAGAGCTGGTGTCAGAGTGACGTGGGTCGTCTGACCGGTTATTGGGACGGCGCCTACACCTATTGGGAAGGTGACAAGACATCCAGTAACCACAGCCTGTCGTTCTCGCCTGTGCTTGTTTATGAATTTTCCGGCCAGAACGTCAAACCCTACATCGAGTTTGGGGTTGGCGTGGCAGCCTTTGCCAGCACCGAAGTCGAAAACAACGATCTGGGCAGCGCCTTCCAGTTTGAAGACCGCTTTGGTTTCGGTTTGCGCTTTGCCGGCGGGCATGAAGTCGGGGTCCGCGCGACGCACTATTCCAATGCCGGGATCACCACTCCGAACGATGGTGTAGAAAGTTACGCATTGCATTACACGATGCCGTTGTAAGGCGCAACGCTGTACTAAATGTAGGAGCGGGCTTGCTCCGGGCAAGCCCGCTCCCACATTGGTATTGGGACAACTTCAAACTAGCGATACGCCGTCGAAATCCCCTGGCGCTCTTCGATGCACTCCGGTGCGCCCATCTCGAACTCCCGGCAGATCAGCGGGCGTTTTTCGTAGATAGTGCACATCATCGTGTTGCGATCCAGCGCGGCACACCAGCCGTCATCCAGGCGCAGCATCACTTCCCCACCCCAGTCATCGGTATCGATGAACCGTTCAGGCACGCCCGTATCGGTGATCAGCATGACTTCGAGCTGGCAGCAGCAGGCCGCGCAGGTCGAGCAGGTGACTGCGGGTTCCGCGATTTGCGTATGGGGGATGGTTTTCATGGTGCGCAGTGTAAGGCAGTCACCGGGTGCTGTGTGAAAGGTCGGACGGACGCTCAAGTATCGGAACGTCCGGGATACCGATGCCGATAATGGCGATTTTCAGGGTTGATCCTTGATCGGCGGCTGGCTGCGTATCATGCGCTTGCCGATTTCCAGTTTCACTTGGTCCGGCCGTTTGGCGAGTGGCCAGAGGGCGCCCATGAACGCCGCCGGGAAAGCGATTTCCAGCGGGCGGTCCTTGAGTTTTTCGAAGATGTGCCGCGCGGCTTTCTCCACCGGCCAGCTCAAAGCCATGGAGGAGTCGTTTTTCGCTGTCAGCGGCGTCTCGACAAACCCGGGGCTGATCACCGTGAGTTCTATGCCTTCCGGGGCCAGGTCGATGCGCAGGGACTCGAACAGGTAACGCAGCCCGGCCTTTGAGGTGCCGCAGGCTTCTGCCTTGGGCAGTGGCAGGTAAGTCACCGTGCTGGCCATGGCGATCATATGCGGTGCGGTACCGGCCCGCAGCAAAGGCAGGGCGGCCTCGATGCAATAACTGCTGGCCAACAGGTTGGTACGCACCACGTGCTCGACAATCGACGCATCGAACTGCTTGGCATCCACGTACTCGCAGGTACCGGCGTTGAGTATCACGGTGTCCAGCGAGCCCCAGTCTTCGGCAATCTGCTCGCCGATCTCGCGCACGGTCTGGCTGTTGGTCAGGTCTCCGGCGACCACCAGCACCTGCCCCGGGTAACGGAGCGACAAGTCTTTCAGTGGTGCCACGGTGCGCGAACTGACGGCCAGGTGCGCACCGGTTTTGAGGATTTCTTCGGCCAGGGCGGCACCAATGCCACTGCTGGCACCGGTCAGCCAGTATCGTCGTGCGAGCGTACGACTCATCCCAATCTCCTTTTCAGCCGGGCAATTGCCCGGCCCAATACGGGTAAATGTCCATCATGCAAAGCCCCGGCATCGAAGTCATCCCGGAGGCGATAATTCATGATCCAACGGCGGCATACTGCCGCAAGGGCAGGTTTTTGAATACCGTCAACGCACGCGTACGGGAAGCGCTCAAGTCGACGATCGGTGGGGGGTAATCCACAACACCGAAAAGGCCGCCGAGATTGGCGGGGTTGTGCACGTCCTTTTTGTTCAGCCCGGCCAGTTCCGGCAACCACTGCTTGATGAACACGCCTTCGGGGTCGAATTTTTCCGACTGGCTCAACGGGTTGAAAATCCGGAAGTAAGGCGCCGAGTCGGTGCCGGTGGACGAACTCCACTGCCAGCCACCATTGTTCGCCGCCAGGTCGCCGTCAATCAGGTGACGCATGAAAAAGCGTTCGCCTTCGCGCCAGTCGATCAGCAGGTTTTTGGTCAGGAACATCGCCACCACCATGCGCAGGCGGTTGTGCATCCAGCCGGTTGCCAGCAGTTGGCGCATGGCGGCATCGATGATCGGCAAGCCGGTACGCGCCTGTTGCCAGGCGGCCAATTCTTCTGGGGCGTTGCGCCAGGCCAGGGCTTCGGTTTCCGGACGAAACGCGCGGTGCCGGGAAACCCGTGGGTAACCCACCAGGATGTGTTTGTAAAACTCGCGCCACAGCAGTTCGTTGATCCAGGTGACGGCGCCGGTCTTGCCGCTTTCGAATTCACCTTGATTGCTGTTCAAGGCCGCGTGCAGGCATTGGCGTACAGAAATCACCCCGGCGGCGAGATAGGCCGAGAGCTGACTGGTACCGGGCTTCGCCGGGAAATCCCGTTCGCTTTGATAGTGCTCGATTTGTGCATCGCTAAAGCTGTCGAGGCGATGCCGGGCTGCGGCTTCTCCCGCCGGCCACAGGTTGCGCAGGTTATCAGCAGGTGTTGCGAAACCGTCGACCCTCAAGGGGATCGCATCGCTGGCAATGTTCAGCGGCGCTTGTTTGTGCGGCGCCCCTACCAGGCTGGGCAGCGAGTGGTGCAGGCGCTCGTAGCAGACTTTGCGGAACTGGCTGAAGACCTGGAAGTAAGTGCCGGTGCGGGTCAGCACGCTCCCGGGCCTGAACAGCAATTGATCGAGGTAGCGGTGAACTTCGATGCCTTCGGCCTGTAGCGTCCGGGCGACCGCTGCATCGCGACGGGACTCGTGGATGCCGTATTCCTCGTTGAGGTGCAACGCGTCGACCTGCCACTCTCGGCACAGGTTCAGCAATACGCTGGGCACGTCATCCCAGCGGGGAGCCTGGCGGATCAGCAGGGGAATGTTCAGTTGACCCAGCTCGCGGCTCATTTCGCGCAGGTTACGCAGCCAGAAGTCCACTTTGCAGGGCGCATCATCGTGTACCAGCCATTGTTCCGGACTCAGCAGATACACCGCCACGCACGGGCCGCGAGCCGCGGCGGCCGAGAGGGCGGTGTTGTCATGCAGGCGCAAGTCGCTGCGCAGCCAGATCAATTGCATTTTGTTATCCACGGGATCCATTTAAATCAGTCCTCGCTGAACGAGTGCCTGATGTGCCGACAACGGATCTTCGGCCAGGTACAAATCAGCGATCTCGGCAGTACTTGCAGACAACTCGGCGTGGTGGATGCATACCGTTGGTCCGGCAATCATTTTTGGGCAACTGACGCCTTTGAAAAGTTTCGGCAGTTGCGCCGGATTCAGGGCTTTGCTTGAGTACAGCAGAACCCCACGGGGTTGCAGTAGTCCGACCGCCAATGCCAGTTCGCCGACAGGCAGCGGCCAGTCGAAGACCTCCACCGGGCAATCCGCACTGCTGACCAGCCAAGCCGTGAGCCACAGGTGCGGTTCCATGGGCAGGTCCGAATGGTTGACCAGCAGCAACGGCGCGGTGCGTAACTGACGGTTGTTATGGTAGATGCGCGCACCGAACTTGCTGCGCAGCCAGGCACAAAAAAAGCCCCGCTCCATCTGCGCCCCGAACTGGCCTTGCCAGCGTTGCTCCAGAGCGGCCAGCAAGGGCATCAGCAATTGCTCGCACAGGGTTCGCGGCGGATACAGCGCCATCGCCTGATTGACGCTGTCGTCCAGGGCACGCTCCTGCAATCGGCTGATCGCCAGCAGTAACGTTTGCAGCAAGGCGTGCCAATCGTTGTCGACGGACTCGCTGAAGGCTTGAGGCGTGTCGAGCAATGGCTTGACCTGGCTGACGGCAACGCCACGGTTGAGCCAGGTGAGGATGGTCTGGATGCGTTGTACGTGGTCGGCCGAGAACAACCGATGGCCCTTGGGCGTGCGCAGCGGCACGATCAGACCGTAGCGCCGCTCCCAGGCGCGCAAGGTCACGGCATTGACCCCGGTTTGCCGCGCCACTTCACGGATCGGCAGCCAGCCTGCGTCCAGCGCCTTTTTAAAGTCATCGCCGAGGTCTTCGCGGGCGCTGGTGTCGAGTCCTTTTTTCATCAGATGGCGTTTCGCAGGCTGAGGTTTTCCGGGTGCGGTTGCAGGTAAACCTGCTGTGCGATGTACGGATCGGGGTG
This sequence comes from Pseudomonas sp. IT-P258, assembly GCF_949767825.1. NCBI lineage: Bacteria > Pseudomonadati > Pseudomonadota > Gammaproteobacteria > Pseudomonadales > Pseudomonadaceae > Pseudomonas > Pseudomonas sp. IT-P258. The sequence goes on from NZ_CATKPU010000065.1 coordinate 68,915, forward strand.
TTGGCGAAAGTGATGCTTGAGCAGCGTCAGCGGCACCACCAGCGGCACGATACCCAAGCGGTACTGGTTGATCACGTGCTGCACTTCCTGCTTGTCTTCGCCGCTGATGGCCTGTTTCAGGTAGCCACTGAGGTGTTGCAGGACGTTGGTGTGAGTGCGGCGCGTGGCGCATTTTTTCAGTGCCGCCATCAGTTCGCTGAAATAGCGGGGGGCCAGTTCCTGCGGATCGCTTTTGCCCATGTTGCCCAGCAGGTGGCCCAGGGTTTTGTACTGCACCGGGTTGTGGGCCATCAGCAGGTATTTGTAGCGCGAGTGAAAGTCCGTGAGACCACGCCGGGTCATGCCCTCCTGGCGCAGTTGCTGCCAGGCGCTGTAGGCGAAAACCCGGGTGAGGAAGTTTTCCCGTAGCACCGGATCGTTGAGCCGGCCGTCTTCCTCCACCGGCAAGTCCGGGTGCCGCAGACAGAAGGCCCGGGCATAGATCCCGCGCCCGTCTCTGTCCGCCCGTGCGCCGTTGGCGTGGTAGACCTTGACCCGCTCCAGCCCGCAGGACGGGGAATTTTGCATGAAAATATAGCCGCAGATATCCCCCAACTGCGCTGCCATGTCCCGGCCGTAGGTGTCCAGTGGTTGCGTCACGTTAAGCTTGTGATCGAGGGTGCCCACGGCTTCGGGTTGATCCGCACTGCCCACCAGTCGAATCGGTTGGCGCGGTACACCCAGGCCGATGGCCACTTCCGGGCAGACCGGGATGAAATCGAAGTAGTCAGTGAGGGTGCGGCTGCACAGCCGCGACTCTTTGTGCCCGCCGTTGTAGCGCACATCGAGGCCCATCAGGCAGGCGCTGATGGCGATTTTCGGTTTGGCGGGGGAGTGGAGCATCGGAGCACCTCGAATCTGAACCTGTACAAACATTCGTGTCTGTACAAGATAACTTCATCATAGATTCGAAGTTATACAAGTCAAATTTTTTGTATAGGTTTTTGGCGGTGCAATGGCCCCGTAGGAGCTGCCGAAGGCTGCGATCTTTATGTGAAGGTCAGATCAAAAGATCGCAGCCTTCGGCAGCTCCTACGATCATTGCAGGTGCTCATGCAGGCGGCGGGCGGCTTCCTGACCGCTGAGCCAGGCTCCTTCGACGCGTCCGGACAGGCACCAATCGCCACAGGCATACAGCCCCAGGTCGGCATCGGCCAGGGTACCCCATTCGTGACTGCTGGCGGGGCGGGCGTAGAGCCAGCGGTGGGCGAGGCTGAAGCTCGGCGCGGGCATGGAGTCGTGCAGCAGTTCGGCGAAGGCACCGTGCAACTGCTCGATCACCGCTTCCTTGGACAGGTCGATGTGCTGGCGACTCCAGGCGCTGGTGGCGTGCAGCACCCAGGTGTCGAGTGTGTTGTCGCGTCCGGGTTTGCTGCGGTTTCGGGCCAGCCAGTCGAGTGGGCTGTCCTGTACGAAGCAGCCTTCCATGGGCGTTTCCAGCGGCGTTTCGAAGGCCAGGGCGATGGCCCAGGTCGGGTCCATTTTCACCCCGGCGGCGGCCCCGGCCAGTTTCGGCGCCGATGCCAGCAAAGCTGTGGCCTGAGGGGCCGGCGTGGCGATGACCACGTGGCTGAACGGTCCGTGGGTGAAGCCTTCGGCGTCCTGCAGGTGCCAGTGTTCTTCACCGCGATAGACCTCGGTGATCCGGCAGGCGAAATGCACTTCCAGGTCACCGAGCAGCGCGCGGGTGATGGCGCTCATGCGGGGTGTGCCGACCCAGCGGGTCTGCTCGTCCGGCGACAGGTTGAGCTGGCCGCCATGGTAGGTATACAGCTGCGGCGTCCACTCGGCGACCCAGCCTTTGGCTTGCCAGCGCTGGACTTCGTTGACAAAACGCCGGTCGCGGGCAGTGAAATACTGCGCGCCCATGTCCAGGGCACCCGCATCGCTGCGCTTGCTCGACATGCGCCCGCCGCTGCCGCGGCTTTTATCGAATAGTTGAACCACGTACCCGAGGTCCGTCAGGGCCTGGGCGGCGGAGAGTCCGGCAATGCCGGTGCCGATGATTGCGATAGGTACAGTCATAGGGGCCTCGTTTACCTTTCTGTACAGACTACGCTGGGGTTCAAACCTGTACAATATTGTTTTTTGGTATAACTTTTAGCGTTCTCGATCTGACAGCTTGGCCTATTGTTAAACATAGAGCCTGCTCGATACCAAAGATCCCTGCTTATAAAAATAGACTAATGGACAAGGTAAAACGCCACGCGAGGAAGAAGTCATGCACATATTGCTGACCGGCGGTACTGGTTTGATAGGACGTCAGCTCTGCCGGCACTGGTTGGGCCAAGGTCATCGCCTGACAGTCTGGAGTCGCCAACCTGAAAATGTCGCGAAAATATGTGGTGCCCAAGTGCGTGGAATTGCCCGTTTGGAGGATCTCGGGCAGGAACCTGTCGATGGGATTATCAATCTTGCCGGTGCGCCGATTGCCGCCCGGCCCTGGACGCACAAACGCAAAGCCCTGTTGTGGAGCAGTCGCATCTCGCTGACCGAAACCCTGCTGGCCTGGCTGGAAAGCCGCGAACAGAAACCTCGGGTGCTGATCTCCGGTTCCGCTGTTGGTTGGTATGGCGATGGTGGCGAACGTGAGTTGACCGAAGAGTCGCCACCGGTCATCGATGATTTCGCCAGCCAGTTATGCATCGCCTGGGAAGAGACCGCACAGCGGGCTGAGGCGTTGGGCATTCGCGTCATCCTCATTCGAACCGGGTTGGTGCTGTCGGCGCAGGGCGGCTTTTTGTCGCGGCTGTTACTGCCGTTCAAACTGGGCCTGGGAGGGCCGATAGGCAACGGCCGGCAGTGGATGCCGTGGATTCATATCGACGATCAAATCGCCCTGATTGATTTTCTTCTGCATCGCAACGAGGCCAGCGGTCCCTATAATGCGTGCGCGCCCAAACCGGTGCGCAACCGCGAGTTTGCCGAGGCGCTGGGCAGCGTATTGCATCGCCCGACGTTCATGCCGATGCCGGCCTTCGTATTGAAGGTGGGGTTGGGCGAGTTGTCGCTGTTATTGCTGGGTGGCCAGCGCGCCACTCCGGTGCGTTTGTTACAGGCTGGTTTCACTTTTAAGTTCACGGATTTGCGCGCGGCTTTGGACGACCTGTCCAGTCGCCTTTGAAATAGGACGTTGCATGACCGATCACGCGTTGCTTCTGGTCAACCTGGGTTCACCTGCCTCCACCTCGGTGGCGGATGTGCGCAGCTACCTCAATCAATTTCTGATGGACCCGTACGTGATCGACCTGCCATGGCCGGTTCGACGGCTGTTGGTGTCGCTGATCCTGATCAAGCGTCCCGAGCAGTCGGCCCATGCCTATGCCTCGATCTGGTGGGACGAGGGCTCGCCGCTGGTGGTGCTCAGCCGTCGCCTGCAACAAGCGATGATCAGTCAATGGCAGCACGGTCCGGTCGAATTGGCGATGCGTTACGGCGAGCCGTCGATTGAATCGACGCTGGTGCGCCTGGCCGCGGCGGGACACAAGCGAATCACCCTGGCCCCGCTTTATCCACAGTTCGCCGACAGCACCACGACGACGGTCATCGAGGAGGCCAGGCGCGTGGTGCGCGAGAAAAATCTCGACGTGCAGTTGTCGGTGCTCCAGCCGTTCTACGACCAACCGGAATACCTCGATGCGTTGGTGGCCACGACCCGGCCCTATCTGGAGCAGGATTTCGATCACTTGCTGATGAGCTTTCACGGCTTGCCGGAACGGCATCTGAAGAAACTCAACCCCGGTCACTGCTTCGAGGGTGGCGGTGATTGCTGCGCCAGAGCGTCGCCGGCGGTGGTCGCCACCTGTTATCGCGCCCAGTGCCTGCGTACGGCGGCAGAGTTTGCCAAGCGCATGGGGTTGCCTGAGGGCAAGTGGTCGGTGTCGTTCCAGTCGCGCCTGGGACGCGCCAAATGGATTGAACCCTATACCGAGGCGCGCCTGGATGAGTTGGCCAAAAGCGGCGTGAAAAAGATTCTGGTGATGTGCCCGGCGTTCGTTGCCGATTGCATCGAGACCCTGGAAGAAATCGGTGATCGCGGCAAGGAGCAATTCCGCGCAGCGGGGGGAGAGGACCTGGTGCTGGTGCCGTGCCTCAACGATGACCCGCATTGGGCTCGGGCATTGAGTACATTGTGCGAGCGAGCGCCGTTGGCGCTTTAAAAGCTTCGCGAGCAAGCCCGCTCCCACAGGTGGAATGCATTCCAAATGTGGGAGCGGGCTTGCTCGCGAAGAGGGTCTTTCAGTCAGCGAAGAATCCGAACCTGCTTAGATCAGCGGCTCATCCGCTTTCTTGTGCTTCCAGCTGTCATTGCCCGGCAGGATCAGGTTCAAGCCAATCGCCACCACCGCGCACAGCGCGATGCCCTTGAGGCCGAAATCGTCCGGCCCGGTGCCGGTGCCGATCAGCACGCCGCCGATCCCGAAAACCAGGGTCACCGACACAATCACCAGATTGCGCGCCTCGCCCAGATCGATCTTGTGGCGGATCAGCGTGTTCATCCCCACCGCCGCGATCGAACCGAACAACAGGCACAGAATCCCGCCCATCACCGGCACCGGAATGCTTTGCAGCAGTGCGCCGAACTTGCCGATGAACGCCAGGCTGATGGCGAAGATCGCCGCCCAGGTCATGATTTTCGGGTTGTAGTTCTTGGTCAGCATCACCGCGCCGGTCACTTCGGCGTAGGTGGTGTTGGGCGGACCGCCGAACAGACCGGCCGCCGTGGTGGCAATGCCATCGCCGAGCAGGGTGCGGTGCAGGCCGGGCTTCTTCAGGTAATCGCGACCGGTCACGCTACCCACGGCAATCACGCCGCCGATGTGTTCGATGGCCGGGGCCAGGGCCACGGGAACGATGAACAGAATCGCCTGCCAGTTGAACTCCGGCGCGGTGAAGTGCGGGATGGCGAACCAGGGTGCCGCCGCAATCTTCGCGGTATCGACCACACCGAAGTAGAACGCCATGCCAAAGCCCACCAGTACGCCGGAGATGATCGGCACCAGGCGGAAGATGCCCTTGCCGAATACCGCGACGATCAGTGTGGTCAGCAGTGCGGGCATCGAAATCATCATTGCCGTCTGGTAATGAATCAATTCACTGCCATCGCCGGCCTTGCCCATGGCCATGTTGGCGGCAATCGGCGCCATGGCCAGGCCGATCGAAATAATCACCGGACCGATTACCACCGGCGGCAGCAAGCGGTCGATGAAACCGGTGCCTTTGATCTTCACCGCGAGGCCGAGGAAGGTGTAGACGAAACCTGCCGCCATCACGCCGCCCATGGTCGCGGCCAGGCCGAATTGGCCCTTGGCGAGAATGATCGGGGTGATGAAGGCAAAGCTCGATGCCAGGAACACTGGCACCTGACGCCCGGTGACGATCTGGAACAGGATCGTCCCCAGGCCGGCCGTGAACAGCGCCACGTTCGGGTCGAGTCCGGTAATCAGCGGCATCAACACCAGGGCGCCGAAGGCCACGAACAGCATCTGTGCACCCGACAGCACCGTGCGCCAGAGCGGATCGTTGAACTCTTGCTGCATGGTCACGCGTCCTTCTGCTTGGTGCCGAAGATCTTGTCACCGGCATCGCCCAGTCCAGGGATGATGTAACCGTGTTCGTTCAGTTTCTGATCAATGGAAGCGGTGTAGATGATCACGTCCGGGTGAGCTTTCTCTACGGCGGCGATGCCTTCCGGGGCGGCAACCAGCACCATGGCGCGGATGTCGCGGCAGCCGGCCTTTTTCAGCAAGTCGATGGTGGCAACCATGGAGCTGCCGGTGGCGAGCATCGGGTCGATGATCATCGCCAGGCGTTCGTTGATTTCCGGAACCAGCTTTTCCAGGTAGGTGTGGGCCTGCAGGGTTTCTTCGTTGCGGGCAACGCCGACGGCGCTGACCTTGGCCCCCGGGATCAGGCTGAGCACGCCCTCAAGCATGCCGATGCCGGCACGCAGGATCGGCACGACAGTAATCTTCTTGCCGGCGATTTTCTCGACCGACACCGTGCCGCACCAGCCTTCGATATCGTAGGACTCCAGCGGCAGGTCTTTGGTGGCTTCATAGGTCAGCAAGGCGCCGACTTCCTGAGCGAGCTCACGGAAATTCTTGGTGCTGATGTCTGCGCGGCGCATCAGGCCAAGTTTATGACGGATCAGCGGGTGGCGGATCTCATGGATGGGCATGGGGAAAGGCTCCGGCGGCGGGCAAAAAAACCGGCCTAGATTAATCTATCCGAGGGTGTTGTCCTATAGACATACAGTACGTTAGTCCACAAACGCTTGATCTGGCCTCGCTTGATGCGTACCTTTGCCCGCTTTTCCGAATCCGTCCCTCCCCCCAAAACCTTGGAGAGCGCCATGTCCGCTGATCTCGAGCATATCCGTCAAATCATGCGAGAGGCTGACTGCCTGTACACCGAAGCTGAAGTCGAGGCGGCCATCGCCCGCGTCGGTGCGCAAATCAACGATCAACTGGCGGACAGCAACCCGGTGGTGTTCTGCGTGATGAACGGCGGGCTGATTTTCTCCGGCAAGCTGCTGACCTACCTGCACTTCCCGCTGGAAGCGTCCTACCTGCACGCCACCCGCTATCGCAACGAAACCAGCGGCGGCGACCTGTTCTGGAAAGCCAAGCCGGAAGTTTCCTTCATCGACCGTGACGTGCTGATCATCGACGACATCCTCGACGAAGGTCACACCCTGGGCGCGATCATCGACTTCTGCAAACACGCCGGTGCCCGCAAAGTGCACACCGCCGTGCTGATCGACAAAGACCACGACCGCAAGGCCCGTCCGGACCTCAAGGCCGACTTCGTCGGCCTGCCGTGCATCGATCGCTACATCTTCGGTTACGGCATGGACTACAAAGGCTACTGGCGTAACGCCAACGGGATTTTCGCCGTTAAAGGAATGTAAGACATGGATACGCCTCGCTTTCTGGATCAGACCCTGTTCGCCGAGCTGGCCGGGAAAGCCGCGGCCAGTCCTCGTGGGCGCCAGCATCACAACTTCCATCAGATGGAAGACGCCTGCCATCGCATGGCGGTGGGGTTGCAGCCGTCCACGTATATCCCGCCTCACCGGCATTTGGGCGCCAACAAGGCCGAAACCCTGTTGGTTCTCAAGGGGCGGCTGGGTGTGTTGATCTTTGACGAGACCGGCGCGGTGCTCAGCAAGACCGTGCTCCAGGCCGGTGGCGACTGTGTTGGCGTGGACCTGCCAACCGGTGTGTTCCACGGTTTGGTGGTGCTCGAGGCCGACAGCCTGATGTTCGAATGCAAGGCCGGACCTTATCGCCCGGTCGGTGAGGGTGAGCTGGCGCATTGGGCGCCACGCGAAGGCGAGCCTGGTGTTGCCGAGTATCAGGCCTGGATGCGCGCGCAGTTCGACTGATCTTTGCCCCTGTGGGAGCGGGCTTGCTCGCGAAGAGGGCGTGTCAGCCGACATCAAATTAGCTGACACACCGCTTTCGCGAGCAAGCCCGCTCCCACAGGGGTTTCTGTGCACTTGAACCACTTCCTTCAGCCCATGCTAGAGTGCTCGGCCCCGATTCCGGAGCCTGCCATGAGCCGTTCGATCCGCTGCTGCACAGCCCTGTTGCTGACCCTCAGCCTGCCCCTGGCCGCCGCGCCGGCGCCCATGCATGCGCAGTTCCTGCCGCCCGATGACTTGACCCTGCGTGACAGTGATCCCGAACAGCAGCAACTGATGCAGGTCACCGATTATTCGGTGGTGGTCGGTGCTCAGCGTCAATCCAATCAACAGCCGATTCCGGTCACGTCCCCATTAATGATTCGTCTCAAGGGCAAATCCCTCAACAAGGGTGCCACCATCAGTCAGGTGCTGATCAACTTCGATGGTGAAAGCAAAAGCCTGAAGAAGCCGGTTTACGACGAGGCGAGCAAGACCCTGACCCTCTATTACCCGCTGGCGCAATACCGGGTGGTGATCGACTTGTTGCGCAACGACACGGTGTATTGCCAGTTTCTCAGCTATGCCAATGGCCATGTCTGGGCCGATCTGCACACCGGCAGTACTCGTCCGCGTTGAGCCTTGTGCCTGCGCAGGGGTAAACTGCCCGCCCCGTGAAATGTCTGCGAGCTGGAGTCGGCAATGCGTAAAGATAAAAAACAAGTGATTGGTGACGAGATCGGCGATGAGCAGATCAAATTGTTTCTCGATTTCGAACCGGTCGACGCGACTTCTCCGTCCCTGCACAAACTGGTCAAGGCTTACCGTGGCCTGCGCATCGACGATTTCGCGCGTTTCCTGACGTTCTTCGTCGAAGCGGGTTACGACGTGAATGGCAAGGATGAGCACGGAAATGACTTCGTTGCCCTGATCAAGGATCAGCGCAACGCGCCGGATTACATCGAGCTGATCGAAAAAGCTCGCGGTTAAAGATCAAAAGATCGCAGCCTTCGGCAGCTCCTACTTTGGAACGGCGTACCTCCTGTAGGAGCTGCCGAAGGCTGCGATCTTATAAAGGCATAAAAAAACGCCCCGCTCTCAGTGAGAACGGGGCGTTTTTTATAAGGCCGAATCAAGCGTAGCTTTCGGTCTCGCTGCTGGCTTCAACCAGTTCCAGGGCCACGTTGTTCTGCGTATTGATCTTTCGATACAGCGCAGCGTCGGTTTCCAGGACCTTTTCCCGGGCCGGGAAGATTTCTGCCAGTTTGCTGGCCCATTCGCCCTTGGCTTTGCCCGGGAAGCATTTTTCGATCAGCTCAAGCATGATCGAAACGGTCACCGAGGCACCTGGCGAAGCGCCGAGCAGTGCCGCCAGGGAACCGTCCTTGGCCGCGACCAGTTCGGTACCGAATTGCAGGATGCCGCCTTTTTTCGGGTCTTTCTTGATGATCTGCACTCGTTGGCCGGCCACTTCCAGGCGCCAGTCTTCAGCTTTCGCCTCAGGGTAGAAGCGGCGCAGGGACTCCAGGCGCTGCTCCATCGACTGCATCACTTCGCTGACCAGGTACTTGGTCAGGTCCATGTTGTTTTTTGCCACGGAAAGCATCGGCCCGATGTTGCCGGCGCGAACCGACATCGGCAGGTCCATGAAGGAGCCGTGCTTGAGGAACTTGGTGGTGAAACCGGCATAAGGTCCGAACAGCAGGGACTTTTTGCCTTCGACCACGCGGGTGTCCAGGTGCGGCACGGACATTGGCGGCGAACCTACGGCAGCCTGGCTGTAGACCTTGGCCTGGTGGTGCTTGACCACTTCCGGGTTGTCGCAACGCAGCCACTGGCCGCTGATCGGGAAGCCGCCGAAGCCTTTGCTCTCTTCGATGCCCGAGGCTTGCAGCAGCGGCAGTGCCGCACCGCCCGCGCCGAGGAAGACGAATTTGGCATCGACTTCACGGGTGTTGCCGCTGTTGACGTCCTTGATGCTCACGGTCCAGCCGCCGTTGCTGCGCTTGAGGCCGGTCACGCGCTTGCAGTACTTGACCTGGGCATCGGGTGCGCTGGTCAGGTGCTTGAGCAACTGGTTGGTCAGGGCGCCGAAGTTGACGTCGGTGCCATTGATCACGCGGGTCGCGGCGAGGGTTTCGCCAGGATCGCGGCCAGGCATCATCAGCGGCATCCACTCGGCCATCTTGGCCTTGTCTTCGGTGTACTCCATGTCCGAAAAGGCGTGGTGCTTGCTCAGCACCTTGAAGCGCTCCTTGAGGAAGGACACGCCGCTGTCGCCCTGCACGAAACTCAGGTGAGGCACCGGGCTGATAAACGATTTGCACGAGCCGAACGTGCCTTTTTTGGTCAGGTACGACCAGAACTGCTTCGACACCTCGAACTGGGTGTTGATGTGCACGGCTTTCTTGATGTCGACGGTGCCATCGGCGGCCTGCGGCGTGTAGTTGAGCTCACACAGCCCGGCGTGACCGGTACCGGCGTTGTTCCACGGGTTGGAACTCTCCGCGGCACCGGAATCCATCAGCTCGACGACTTCCAGCTTGATCGCGGGGTCGAGCTCTTTGAGCAGTACTGCAAGGGTGGCACTCATGATGCCGGCCCCAACCAGTACTACGTCGACTGCTTCGTTATGCGCCATTTAACGCGTCTCCAAAATCTGCAGCACCAAATTGTCGGCATGGCTGCCAGGCGTTCCGGGGCGAGTCAGTGATGCCCCTGGATCTCATGGCAGTATCGCCATGTCCGAATCTTCGCAATTTATCGCAACTTCGACGGACGCTACCTGCCGGGCCTATGAGCCATATGAACTCATTTCGGCGCGCGGGAGGCAATTCGACTTATGGTCGATACATCCGTTTGTGCAACCAAATCCGTAGCGGACAGGCTTCAGGCTCCGGTGTTCGAGGAATACTCGGTCCTGTGTCGTTGGGCTGTTGTAGACGCTAATGGTGCATGTTCAGACGCAAAACTATTCATTTGCTCGCCACACTCTTGTGAAGTTGTGAAAACCCGTTTTTTTCACGCTCTTTTGAAGACGTGAACCTCAAAAAAGGGCTGTCCCAGCCTGGCACCGTGCCCGGATGGATTGCCGCCATGGGATACAGGGCAGGCAAAACGGGCAAACAGCTCAGTGACCGAGCGTAATGACAGCTCTGCAGATTCGCGAAAAGTGGAGGTTTTGCTCAACAAAACAGCAAGCGCGCCAGCTTCACTCGATCTGTGTGGGCGGCTCTCTGTGGGCGGTTCGGGGTGTCAATACAAGCGCATTGACGATGCTGCGAGGCCCGATCAGGAGACGTCCTTATAATCGGGGGGAGATTGTATCTAAGAAACGCAGGGAAATGGTCGTGTTTAATGACTTTTATTAGGTGTTTGGTCAGGTCGTCATCAGATGTTGTGCACGCGAGCGTGGCCGGTGCTGCCGGGAAACGACGCGGGCACCGGCAGGCAGTGGCTGATTCAGCCAGTTCAGGCGGATCTCTTCGATTTCAACCCAGCCATCGCCCATGGGCTGGAGGCTGCACTGCCTGAAGGCCTGGCAGCGGCCGTTGCGGTCGAGCAGGGCGAAGCAGCGATGCAGTGGGCGTGGCGCGAACAGAGAGATCAGATGGCGCATGGCAAAATACCGTTTGGGTGACTGCCGAGAAGGTTGCCTGCAGGCCATTACGTGCAAGTGTATGGGGGGTGACATCTGTGTGACAGGAACCGCATGAGCAAGGGTTTGTCAGAGATATCATCAAACACTGTGCGGTGCTGGTTCCCCGCAGTGGCGCACCGCTATACTGCCGGCCTGTTTGTGCCTGATTCTGGAGAGAAGAGCATGTTGCAACGCCTGTTGTTCGGTTTGATCACTGTGACCAGTTTGACCCTGGTTGGCTGCGCCCACAGCCCGCAACAACTGAACCCGGAACCCAAGTTGACGGCTCAACTGGCGCCCGTCGGCCACGGTCAGCCTGTTGTGGTGCGTGTGGTGGACGGACGTCCGTCGCCAACCCTCGGCACCCGTGGTGGCCTGTACCCGGAGACCAGCGCGATCACCGTGCAGGGCGCGCAGATCCTGCCGAAACTGCAGGCTCAGGCCGAAGCTGCCGTGCGCCTGTTGGGCTTCACCCCGACCGCCAATGCGGCGAATGCACCGCAAATCACCGTGACCCTCGCCGAGCTGAAGTATCAGTCGCCTAAAGAAGGCATGTACGTGACCGAAGCGACCATCGGCGCGACTTTCCGCTCCGATGTGCAAAACGCCAACCGTCGCTACAGCGGCCGTTACGGTGCGTCCCTGGACCAGCGCTTCGGTATGGCGCCTAACCAGGAAACCAACACCAAGCTGGTCAGCGATGTGCTCAGTGATGCGTTGACCCGCCTGTTCAAGGACCCGACCGTGGGTCAGGTTCTCGGCGAGTAATGCGAGCCATGTAGGAGCTGCCGCAGGCTGCGATCTTTTGATCTTGTTTTTAAGGTTTGGAGCCGCCGAAGATCAAAATCAAAAGATCGCAGCCTGCGGCAGCTCCTACAGGAAGAGATCGTCAGGCCGCTTGCGAGTAAAAGTCCAGCACGCTCACGCCCGTCAGCAAATCCGCCTCCGGTAAATCGGCATGCTGGTGGCCACCGAGTGCGCAATACACCAGCCAATGGCGGTCTTGAACATTGAAGGCGAGGCTGCCGACGAGGGCTTGCTGTTCTTCGCTGGGGGTGATGAGGTAAAGACGATCCTGGTTTTCGGCGTGGAGCATGACGTGATCCGTGTCGGTTTCGAGGTGCGCATGTTCGCCGATACAGATGACGAAGCCGTGACTCAGGACAGCCATTGATCAAAAGCTTCGTTATTTGTCGGAAAACGAGGGCAGCTGCGCAGGCTTTCGGTAGAATCCGCGCCGCGGTCGCCGGCCCGGCACCTGCCACCTGTTTTACTTGAGGTTCGTGATGTCGCTGCACTTGATGACGCTGTTTACCGCCCATCCCGCCAAATTGATCAATCTGCTGGCCTTGCTCTTTGCCTTCCCGGGTGGCTGGTTGCTGCACGCCACCCGTCGTCGCGAACTGCGTGCGATGGCCAGTTTGCAGGCGCAGCGCCAGAGCAGTCCCAACGCAGAGCCCACGCTGGACTGGGCGACCTTGCGCATGAACCGGTTTTTCTACATCTTCGGTTTTGCCTGCATGGGGATGGCGCTGCTGGTGTCGTGGATCAGCACTCAGGTTTGAGTAACCGCAAAACTGTGGTGAACAGATACAAAAGCGGCGCCTCGAGGGCGCCGTTTTCACATCCAGCCGATACCGCTTACAGCGGCAATCCGGCCTTCACCCGGTACTGATTGCGTACCGGCATTGCATATTGAAGCACCAGGAATGGACGATGCTCTTCAGGGCAGGCGTCCAGGCGGCGTTGCCATTCTTCCTGGGCCTTGGTCAGTTCCTCGGTCGGGAACACTTCAGCGGCTTTCGGTACCTGCAACTGCGGATCGGCGTCCTTCCACTGTGCATAAGCCAGGTAGTGCACCGGGAACAAGCGGTATCCGCTGAGGATTTGCCTGTCCATCTCGACCGCCAATTGCTTGGTGTCTTCGAACAGTTCGGTGATCGGCGCGGCAAAGTTCACATGCACCCGGCCCTTGTAGCCGGTGATGCCCTTGGCGATGCTCACGTCATCCTCGCCCGGCACCTTGGTGTAGCTGCCGGTGCTGGCGCGGATGAAAAGCTCGCGGGCCTTGGCCTGGTCGCACGGGTCGTACTCGTAGCTGATCGACACCGGGGTCAGGTTCAGCGACTGGATGACTTCACCGAACGGCTCGTCCTTGCGGCTCATGTGGAACATCTTGAGGATCGCCGATTCGGTACGGTCGTCACCGTCCTTGGCGCGGCCTTCGGCCTGGGCAATCCAGATCGAGGCGCAATCGTTGCGGATCGAATGGTTGATGTATGCCGACAATAGTTGATAAGCCGCCATTTTCTCCCGGCGTCCGCTGATCGAGCGGTGCACGATGAAGCTCTTGTTCAGACGCATCAGGTCGCTGACGAAAGGCTTTTGCAGCAGGTTGTCGCCAATGGCGATGCGCGGGGTCGGCAGGCCGGCATGGTACACGGCGTAGTTGACGAAGGCCGGGTCCATCACGATGTCGCGGTGGTTGGCGATGAACAGGTAGGCGCTGCCGGACTTGAATTGCTCCACCCCGGTATAGGTAACACCGTCGGTGGCGCGCTCGATGGTATGGTCGACGTAATGCTCGACTTTGTCCTGTAACGTGGCCACGGAGGTTATGCCGGCAAACTCACGGCGCAGCCGATGGGCTATAAGAGGTTTGAGTGCCCAGCCTAAAGCGCCGGCGAAACGCGGGAAGCGGAAGTGGGTGAGGATATCTAGAAACGCCTTGTCGCCTAGCAGTCGTGCCAGCACTGCCGGGACTTCGCTGTCGTCGTAAGGTCGGATGGCATCGAATTCGCCCATCATGCTCTCTTGTTAGAAACGGCTAGGGTAAGTAAAGGTTTTGATCGAAAACCGGCGGGGTACGGTCTGAAAAAGTAGCCAGACAAAAATAGCCCTGCAAATAGACCGGCGATTATACGCACAAGTCACCTGGGAGACCGCGATGCTGGAAACTACGCGATATGAATGTCCGTATTGTGGTGAGGAAGTCGAGACGACGCTGGACTTGTCCGGTGGTGATCAGACCTATATTGAAGACTGTCAGGTGTGCTGCCGGCCGATAACCTTCGTGTTGCAGGTTCATGAAGGGGAATGGCATCTCGAAGTGTTCAGCGAAAACGAGTGAGGAGCGTGTATGCAGCGCATCTACGACCCGGAAAACCTGATGGAAGGCGAATTGCTGCAAGGCATGCTCGCCAGCGAGGGCATCGAAGCGCATCTGATGGGCCGTGATTTGCTCGGGGGCAGCGGCGAGTTGCCGATCTATGGCCTGCTCGGGCTGTCGGTCGAGAACGACCAGGCCGAATACGCCCGCGAGCTGATCACCGCGTACAATGCCGCGCTGCCGCTGTCTGGCGATGAACCGGACAGCTTTCCCGGCACGCTGGTCTGTTAGGCTGGCGTTCGTTTGATCAAGAGTCGTGTTGCCCCATGTGTGGACGTTATGCCCTGTTTCGCTGGAACCCTGCCTTCGCGGCACTGCCCGGTTTTCCCGCCGACCAGCAGGCGCAGTGGAACATTTCCCCCAATGATTCGGTGTTGATGCTGCGGGCCGAGCCTGACGGCCAGCGCTCGCTGGCCCGCGCCCGCTGGGGCCTGACGCCACCCTGGTTGACCGATCTGTCCCGCACCCCGGCCCACGCCCGTGCCGAAACGGTTGCCGAACAGCCCATGTTTCGCCAGGCCTTGCGCGAGCGCCGCTGCCTGTTGCCGGCCAATGGTTTTTACGAATGGCGCGGCACAACGCGAAAGCGCCCGTACTGGCTGACACCGGGGGAGGGCTCGTCATTATTTTTTGCGGCAATCTGGGAGGCGTATCCGGTACAGGAGCAGGTGTGGCTGAGTACCGCCGTGATTACCCAGCCGGCGGCAAGCCAGCGGCGACCGTTGATTCTTGATGAGGCGGGGCAGGCTGCGTGGCTGGATCCCGAGACGCCGTTGCATGCACTGCAAGCCTTGCTGGCCAGTGAACCCGCCGCATTGCGCGAGCGGGTGCTGGCCAACATGGTGAATGATCCGAAGCTCAATGGGCCGGAGTGCCTCACTCCCGGTTAGTCAGGCGCCGCTACCGGCCGCGCTCGACTCATCCGCATCACCGCCCACTTCATTGGCCACCTGATCGATCTCGGCCACCTGCTTGAGCGGGCGGGTATGAGCGTGGGCAGTTGAAATGACTGTTTTTGCGTGCTGGATGTCTTAATTGAATCAAGGCGTGGCGTGATGGGCTGCGGGTTGTCGCCGTATGTGAATTTTTTCTACGGCGATGAGAGCTTTGTCCGAATTGCGCGTCTTACGTCCATTGTATCTGGCGTCGATACATTTCCACGCCTAGGATACTCGGCATGTTTTCAGGGAGTTTTTTGATGAACAAGATTTTGGTTGTCAGTGCACTGGGCGCAGCGCTTTTGCTCAGCGGTTGCCAGTCGGTCAATACCACCAGTGGCGGTGCCGTGGGGGTGGAGCGCAAGCAGTACATGTTCAGCATGTTGTCTGCGCAAGAAGTCGACCAGATGTACGCCCAGTCCTATCAGAAGACAGTGGGCGAGGCGTCCAGCAAAGGTGTGCTGGACAAGACCAGCAATGAAGCCCGGCGGGTTCAGGCGATTGCCGACCGGCTGATTGCCCAGGCGCCGAACTTCCGTCCGGACGCGGCCCAGTGGAAGTGGGAAGTCAACCTGATCAAGAGCGATGAACTCAACGCCAACTGCGGTCCTGGCGGCAAGATCATCTTTTACACCGGCCTGATCGATAAACTGAAACTGACCGACGATGAAATCGCCGCGATCATGGGCCATGAAATCGCCCACGCCCTGCGCGAGCACGGTCGTGAAGCGATGTCCAAGGCGTACGGCATGGAAATGGCCAAGCAGGGCGCCGGTGCCTTGTTGGGATTGGGGCAGGACAGCCTGGCCCTGGCCGATACCGTGGCCAACTACGGCATGACCCTGCCCAACAGCCGCGCCAATGAAAACGAGGCGGACCTGATCGGCCTGGAACTGGCCGCCCGCGCCGGTTACAACCCGAATGCCGCGATCACCCTGTGGAACAAGATGAGCAAAGTCTCGGAAGGTTCGCCACCTGAGTTCATGAGCACTCACCCGGCATCGTCGAGCCGTATTGCGGCGTTGCAGGCGGCGATTCCGAAGGTCATGCCGCTTTACGAGCAAGCCAGGAAGTCCTGATAGTCATGTGGTGAGGCTGCTGGCCTCTTCGCGAGCAAGCCCGCTCCCACAATAAACCTCCATTGACTGCAAACTTTGTGTGCACTGGAGACCCAATGTGGGAGCGGGCTTGCTCCGGGCAGCGTTCCGACGAAGAACGATAACGCGGTCTATAGACTCTATCGCGTCAAACCCACCCGCTGCTCTGCATCGCCTTGTACACCGCGACAATCGCCAGGATGAAGAACGCCGACGCCGCCAGTCGACGGATCAGGGTCAATGGCAGCTTGTCAGCGGCAAAGTTACCGGCCAATACCACGGGCACGTTGGCAATCAGCATGCCAAGGGTGGTGCCGATGATCACCAGCCACAACTCCGGATATTGCGCAGCCAGCATCACGGTCGCGATCTGCGTCTTGTCGCCGATTTCCGCCAGGAAGAACGCGATCAGCGTGGTCAGGAACGGCCCGAACTTGCGGGCGGTGCTGGCCTCGTCGTCATCCATCTTGTCCGGAACCAGGGTCCATAGCGCCGTGGCGGCGAAGCTCGCGGCGAGGATCCAGTGCAGCATCGTATCCGAGAAGAAACTGCCGACCCAGGCGCCTACCGCACCGGCGGCCGCGTGGTTGGCCAGGGTCGCGGCGACGATACCGGCAATGATCGGCCAGGGCTTGCGGAAACGGGCAGCGAGAATGAGCGCGAGCAGTTGCGTCTTGTCGCCGATTTCGGCCAAGGCAACGATTGCGGTAGGTACGAGTAGTGAATCCAGCATCAGGGGTTTTCCTAAGGGGCGGGTCGACACGGCTATGACACGTACAGCCTTCCCGCCCCGGGTAAGGTGTTCGTGTCATAGGTCTTGTCAAACCCTGCAATCCATCTGAAGTGGATGCTTGGGTCGCATGCGCCATGGTCTGAGGACCAAGTATGTTGACGCATGCCGGACGAGCGTGGCGCTCGTGGGAGACTACTCCCCTAGGACGGAGCGGATTCTGCCTAGGCAAAAACCATTCGGCAAGCCTTCATTATCAAAAGAATTTCAACCGCGTTTGGCTCGATAGATCCGGAAGCCCTGTCCTTCGGCCTTGATCGCACACACGCCAAGATGCTCTTCGATCAGCGGTTGATACTTCAGGAAACTGTTCGCCACCAAGCGCAGTTCGCCGCCGTTTTTCAGATGTTTGGCTGCTTTTCGCAGCAGGTTTTCCGTTGCGAAATAATCGGTGTGCACGCCGACATGGAACGGCGGATTGCTCAGGATCGCACTCAACCCCATCGGTGCGGCATCGATTCCGTCGCCGGTAATCACTTCGGCTTCCAGACCATTGGCAGCCAGGGTCAAGCGACTGCTGGCAGCGGCAAAGGCATCCACGTCCAGCAACGTGACCTGGTTATGCGGGTAACGACGCTTCACCGCCGCCCCCAGAACCCCGGCGCCGCAACCGAAATCGAGCAAGTGACCGCCGGGCAGTTTGTCCAGATGCTCCAGCAGCAGCGCGCTGCCGCGATCGAGGCGACCATGGCTGAACACCCCCGGCAGGCTGATGACTTTCAACGGGCCTTCGGCCAGCGGCAGTTCGTAGGTCTGCGCCAGGCTTTCCAACGGTTTGGCTTCAGGCGCGTTGGCCACGGTGACCAGCCAGAGCTGGCAGTGGCGCGCGCTGTCGAGCTTACGTGGCTTGCCGAACGGGTTGAGTTGTTTGGCGGCACCTTCGATGCCGCTTTTTTTCTCGCCGACCAGGTACAGCTCGCGGCCGGCCAGCCGCGAGGCGAGGGCGTTGAGGATGTAGTCGGTCAAGTCCTTGGCCTTGGGCAGAAACACCACCGCTGTATCGAACTCGCGCTCGGGTGCATTCACGCCAAAATGGCTGCGCTCGGCGAAGCGGGCGTCCAGCGCGGCCTGATCGCCGGCGTGCCAGCACCAGCCATGCGCTTTGGGCAGACGGCCCAGCAAGTCGTCGGCGGGCAACCCGGCCAACAACACCGAACCCTGGAATAACTCGGCCTGACGAAGCAGTACTTCACTGCGCGGATCCATAACTGCTCCCGTGGAAAAAAGTGCCGCAGTTTATCAACTGACGACCCGCAGCGCCTTACCGCTGAAGTATCCCAGTGCGTTTTCGGTGACTTGACCAACGATTCTCTGGCGCGCTTCGCGGCTGCCCCAGGCGTTGTGAGGAGTGACGATCAGGCGCGGGATGTCATGGGCCAGCAGTGGATTGCCAGTGACGGGAGGCTCCACGCTCAGCACGTCAGTGGCGGCGCCCCCCAGATGGCCGTTGCGCAAGGCGTCGGCCAGCGCCTGTTCATCAATCAATCCGCCGCGTGCGGTGTTGACCACGAACGCGCCGGCTTTCATTGAGGCCAGTTCGCGGGCGCCGATGAAGTGGCGGGTGTGCTCGTTGAGCGGGCAGTGCAGAGTCAGTGCGTCGATTTGCGGTAACAGTTCATCCAGTGGCAAGCGGTCCGGCCGGGCAGGGCGTCCGGGAATTTGCCCCAGCAGAACGCGCATGCCGAAGGCTTCAGCCAGTCGTGCGACCGCGCCGCCCAATTCGCCATGACCCAGCAGGCCAAGGGTTTTGCCTTCGAGTTCGACGATCGGGTAATCCAGCAAACAGAACTGTCTGGCCTGCTGCCAGCGGCCTTCGCCGACGGCTTTTTGATAATCGGCCAGGCGCGTGGCCAGGTTGAGCAGCAGCATGATCGTGTGCTGCGCCACCGATGGCGTGCCGTAACCCTGGCAGTTGCACACGGTGATCCCGTGAGAGCGGGCGGCGGCGAGGTCGACATTGTTGGTGCCGGTGGCGGTGATCAGGATCAGCTTGAGATCAGGGCTGGCCGCCATGGCGGCGGCATCGATCAGGATCTTGTTGCTGATGGCGACGGTGGCGCCCTTGAGGTGTTCGATGACTTGATCGGGCAAGGTCTGGGCGAACAGCTGCAATTCGCTGAAACAACTGCGCAGTGGGTTGAGGTCAAGGTCGCCAAGGTCCAGGGACGGGTGGTCGAGGAAAACGGCGCGGCGAGTGTTCGTCATCAACTGTACCTTTTGTGCATTGAACTGAAGGCGTAATCTGCCGAGCCTACCAGATGAAATAAATAGTTACGCTTGGCCTGAAGGAGCCCCCATGTACTGGACCGAGTTCTTGACCGTTGCCCTGATTCACCTGCTGGCCGTGGCCAGCCCCGGCCCGGACTTTGCCGTGGTGGTGCGCGAAAGTGTTACCCACGGTCGCCGCGCTGGCACCTGGACCGCGCTGGGTGTGGGGACGGCGATTTTCCTGCACGTGGGTTACTCACTGTTGGGGATCGGCCTGATCGTGTCCCAGTCGATCGTGCTGTTCAATGCCTTGAAATGGGCGGCCGCCGCTTACCTGCTGTACATCGGTTACAAGGCGTTGCGCGCGCAGCCGGCCAAGCCTGTGGCGGACGATCTGCACAAGGAAGCCGGGGAGCGCACCGCCCGTGGTGCCTTCACTTCGGGTTTCGTCACCAATGGTCTCAACCCGAAAGCCACCCTGTTCTTCCTGTCGCTGTTCACTGTGGTCATCAATCCGCAAACGCCACTGGCCGTGCAGGCCGGTTACGGGGTTTACCTGGCGGTGGCGACAGCGATCTGGTTCTGCCTGGTGGCGATGCTGTTCAGCCAGCAGCGCGTACGCGCCGGTTTCGCCCGCATGGGTCACTGGTTTGACCGGACCATGGGCGCGGTGCTGATTGCAATTGGCGTGAAGCTGGCTTTTACCGAGATGCATTGATTCCGTAGGAGCTGCCGCAGGCTGCGATCTTTTGATCTTCAGCATTATTGGAATCGCCTAAAGATCGCAGCCTGCGGCAGCTCCTACACCGGATCCAACTGCAATCACCAAACTTCTGTGAGAGCTGGCGCAACGCTAGTATTCATGCGGTTCTGCAAATCATTCCTTTGGCTGATTTGGCTGACCTTCAAGGGCACTACAGTGCGTACTTTCAGTCACGACCGTGCAGTCAGATTAAAGGGATTATTATGTTGCAGACTCGCGTTATCCCCCCGGCCGAAGGCGCTTACCAGTACCCGCTGTTGATCAAACGGCTGCTGATGTCCGGTGCCCGTTATGAGAAAACCCGCGAGATCATTTACCGCGACAAGTTGCGCTATAGCTACCCGACCCTGATCGAACGGGTGGCCCGCCTGGCCAACGTGCTGACAGCGGCCGGGGTCAAGCCCGGGGATGCCGTGGGTGTGATGGACTGGGACAGCCATCGCTACCTGGAATGCATGTTCGCCATCCCGATGATCGGTGCGGTGATCCACACCATCAACGTGCGCCTGTCGCCGGAACAGATCCTCTACACCATGAACCACGCCGAGGACCGCTTTGTGCTGGTCAACAGCGAGTTCGTCGGCCTCTACAAGGCCATCGAGGGGCAACTGACCACGGTCGACAAAACCCTGCTGCTGACTGACCTGCCGGAAAAAACCGCAGACCTGCCGAACCTCGTCGGCGAATACGAACAGCTGCTGGCCGCGGCGAGCCCGCAGTACGACTTCCAGGATTTCGACGAAAACTCGGTCGCGACCACGTTCTATACCACTGGTACCACCGGCAATCCCAAGGGCGTGTACTTCACCCACCGGCAACTGGTGCTGCACACCATGGGCGTGTCAACCATCATGGGCGCGATCGATAGCGTGCGCCTGCTGGGCACCAACGACGTGTACATGCCGATCACCCCGATGTTCCACGTGCACGCCTGGGGCTTGCCGTATGTGGCGACCATGCTCGGGCTCAAGCAGGTGTATCCCGGCCGCTATGACCCGGAGTACCTGGTGGAGTTGTGGCGCAAGGAGAAAGTCACGTTCTCCCATTGCGTACCGACCATTTTGCAGATGGTCCTCAATGCCAAGGCCGCGCAGGACGTCGACTTCGGCGGCTGGAAAATCGTCATCGGCGGCAGCGCCCTGAATCGCACCTTGTACGAGGCTGCCAAGGCCAAAGGCATTCAGTTGACCGCCGCCTATGGCATGTCGGAAACCGGGCCGCTGGTGTCGTGCGCGCACCTCAACGACGAATTGATGGCCGGTACCGAAGACGAACGCACCACTTACCGGATCAAGGCCGGCGTGCCGGGGCCACTGGTGGAGGCGGCGATCGTCGACACCGAGGGCAACTTCCTGCCCGCAGATGGCGAGACCCAGGGCGAACTGGTACTACGCGCGCCATGGCTGACCGAGGGTTATTTCAATGAGCCGCAGAAGGGCGCCGAGCTCTGGGCCGGAGGCTGGCTGCACACCGGTGACGTGGCGACCCTGGACAGCATGGGTGTGATCGACATTCGTGACCGGATCAAGGACGTGATCAAGACCGGTGGCGAATGGGTCTCCTCCCTGGACCTGGAAGACCTGATCAGTCGTCATGCGGCGGTACGTGAAGTAGCAGTGGTGGGGATCCCCGATCCGCAGTGGGGCGAGCGGCCGTTTGCCCTGCTGGTGCTGCGTGAAGGGCATGCAATCGGGGCACGGGAACTCAAGGAACACCTCAAGCCGTTTGTGGAGCTGGGACACTTGAGCAAGTGGGCGATTCCGAGCCAGATCGCCCTTGTTACTGAAATTCCCAAGACCAGCGTCGGCAAACTCGACAAGAAGCGCATTCGCGTCGATATCAGCGAATGGCAGGCCACCAACAGCACCTTCCTCTCGACGCTTTAAGCGTCTCCCGGCGTGCCCGAAAGGGCACGCCAGCCCCACCAAGCAAGCGCTTGGCTTGTCAAATCGAAATTTTCAGCCATCCTTGCCGTGCCGACGGGTGTCGGACTGGCGAAAGGACTGTTCCAGAGTGGCTGGCAACTGCAAATCACACTTTAGAGGGATCAAGCGCTACTACCTGCTGGCTATAGTCCGCTCAAGGATTTTTAAGAACGGGGCAACCGCACGAACAGGGGCGATGCAACTTTGGAATGACTTTGGGATGCCATGGCTCCCGGTTATCCACAACGTTTTTAGAAGTGCTCTTGCCATAAAAATAAAATGCACATGGAGTAGCGTCGATGACATCAGTTAACCAGTTCTGGCGCCGGGCGAAACTGCCCCTGGCTGTCAGTCTTGCCTCTACGCTCGCCGGGCCAGCATTCGGCGTCAGTTTCAACGTCGGTGAAATCGAAGGTCAATTCGACTCATCCCTGTCGATCGGTGCCAGTTGGTCTACCGAAAGTGCCAACAAGAACCTCATCGGTGTCAACAATGGCGGCAAGGGTCTGTCCCAGACTTCTGATGACGGTCACCTGAACTTCAAGAGCGGGGAAACCTTCTCGAAGATCTTCAAGGGCATCCATGACCTTGAACTGAAATACGGCGATACCGGTGTTTTCGTCCGTGGCAAATACTGGTACGACTTTGAACTGAAGGACGAAAGCCGTCCGTTCAAGGACATCAGCGACGAGGGCCGCAAGGAAGGCGCCAAGTCTGCCGGCGGCCAGATCCTCGACGCCTTCGTCTACCACAACTACGCCATTGCCGATCAACCAGGCTCCGTGCGTCTGGGCAAGCAGGTCGTGAGCTGGGGTGAAAGTACCTTCATCGGCGGTGGCATCAACTCGATCAACCCGATCGACGTGTCCGCGTTCCGTCGTCCGGGTGCCGAGATCAAGGAAGGCCTGATCCCGGTCAACATGTTCTATGTGTCCCAGAGCCTGACCGAAAACCTCTCGGCCGAAGCGTTCTACCAAATTGAATGGGACCAGACCGTCGTCGACAACTGCGGCACGTTCTTCTCTCAGCCGGACATCGTTGCCGACGGCTGCAACGACAACCTGCGCGTACTGGCCAAGCGCTCGCAAATTCCGGCCATTGCCTTGGGGCCGTTGGCCGCCAACGGCGTCGACGTCAACAACGAGGGTGTTCTGGTGCGTCGTGGCCCTGATCGCGATGCCCGTGACAGCGGTCAGTGGGGCGCGTCCTTCAAATACATGTTCGACCCGCTGGACACCGAGTTCGGCGCCTACTTCATGAACTACCACAGCCGTGCGCCGAT
The DNA here is from genome assembly GCF_949767825.1 of Pseudomonas sp. IT-P258. Taxonomy (NCBI): domain Bacteria; kingdom Pseudomonadati; phylum Pseudomonadota; class Gammaproteobacteria; order Pseudomonadales; family Pseudomonadaceae; genus Pseudomonas; species Pseudomonas sp. IT-P258. The sequence goes on from NZ_CATKPU010000065.1 coordinate 92,174, forward strand.
CTTCAGCGCCACCGGTGCGCCGCAGTCGGTCTACAACACGGCAGCGGGGCTCCCGGGCCCGTTCGCCGCGCTGGCGCCATTGTTGGTAGCGGGTAATTCGCAGTACTTCATCGAATACCCGGAAGACATTCGCCTGTATGGCCTGAGCTTCTCCACCACCCTGCCTACCGGTACGGCGTGGAGCGGTGAGATCAGCTATCGTCCGAACGCTCCGGTGCAGCTCAACTCCACCGACATCCTGTTCTCCGGTGTCCGTCCTATAGGCAATAACAACCCGAACAACCCGTTGACCAATGCATCGCTGCTTACCGGCGTGCCAGGTCAGGACCTGCACGGGTATCGTCGCAAGGAAATCACCCAGTTCCAGACCACCCTGACGCACTTCTTCGACCAGGTCATGGGCGCCAGCCGTCTGACCCTGGTGGGCGAAGTGGGCGTGACCCACGTTGGCGGCCTGGAAAGCACTTCCGACGTTCGTTATGGCCGCGATCCGGTCTACGGTCCGGGTGAGTTGCCTGCCTCTGGCGCGCTTGATACCTGCGTGGCGCTCAACACCAGCACCATCAACGGTGCCGGCGCGGGTACGCCGACCAACAACCGCAGCCGCAACTGCACCGACGAAGGCTTCACCACGGCGACTTCGTGGGGCTATCGCGGTCGTGCCATCTGGGAATACAACGACGTGTTTGCCGGTGTGAACCTCAAGCCGAACGTTGCCTGGTCCCATGACGTGAGCGGTTACTCCCCTGGCCCTGGCGGCAACTTCGAGGAAGGCCGCAAGGCGGTGAGCCTGGGTGTCGATGCCGAGTACCAGAACACCTACACCGCGAGCCTGGCTTACACCAACTTCTTCGACGGCAGGTACACCACCGTGGATGACCGCGACTTCGTTGCGCTCAGCCTCGGCGTGAACTTCTAAGCACAGTATTTTCAGGACGAACGCATAAATGAAAATAACAAAAAGTCTGTTCCACGCCGGTGTTCTGGGTCTTTCGCTGCTGGCGACCAGCGTCATCGCAGCGGTTCCCCAGGCCGAGGCCGACAAACTGGGCAAGAGCCTGACCCCGATGGGTGCCGAAATGGCGGGTAACGCCGACGGTTCGATCCCGGCCTGGAAGCCGATGGCGAAGAACGCCGGTACGGTCGACAGCAAAGGTTTCCTGTCCAATCCGTTCGCCAGCGAAAAACCGCTGTTCACCATCACGGCGCAGAACGTCGACCAGTACAAGGACAAGCTCGCCCCGGGCCAGTACGCGATGTTCAAGCGCTACCCGGAAACCTTCAAGATGCCGGTCTATCCGTCCCATCGCGGTGCCACCGTGCCGGATGAGGTGTTCGCCGCCATCAAGAAGAACGCCACCAACACCAAACTGGTGTCCGGCGGTAACGGCCTGGAGAACTTTGAAACCGCCATTCCGTTCCCGATTCCGAAAAGCGGCGTTGAAGTCATCTGGAACCACATCACCCGTTATCGCGGTGGTAGCGTGACCCGCCTGGTAACCCAGGCCACGCCACAACCGAACGGCTCGTTCAGCCTGGTGTACTTCCAGGACCAGTTCGTGTTCCGCGACAAGATGAAGGACTACGATCCGGCGAACCCGGGCAACATCCTGTTCTACTTCAAACAGAAAGTGACTGCCCCGGCACGACTGGCCGGTGGTGTGCTGCTGGTGCACGAGACCCTCGACCAGGTGAAGGAACCGCGCTCGGCGTGGGTCTACAACGCCGGTCAGCGTCGTGTGCGCCGTGCGCCGCAAGTGTCCTATGACGGCCCGGGTACTGCGGCCGACGGCCTGCGTACTTCCGACAACCTGGACATGTTCAACGGTGCACCGGATCGTTACGACTGGAAGCTTGAAGGCAAGAAAGAGATGTACATCGGCTCCGATGCCTACAAGCTCGACGATCCGAAGCTCAAGTACACCGACATCATCAAGGCCGGTCACATCAACCAGGACCTGGCGCGTTACGAGTTGCGTCGTGTGTGGCATGTGGTTGCAACCCTGAAGGAAGGTCAGCGTCACATCTACGCCAAGCGTGATTTCTACATCGACGAAGATACCTGGCAAGCAGCGGTGATCGACCATTACGACGGTCGTGGCCAGCTGTGGCGTGTAGGTGAGGCCCATGCCGAGAACTACTACGACAAGCAAGTGCCGTGGTATGCCCTTGAAGCCCTGTACGACCTGCAATCGGGTCGTTACCTGGCGCTGGGCATGAAAAACGAAGAGAAGTCGGCTTATGACTTCGGCTTCACTGCCACCACCAGCGATTTCACCCCGGCCGCCTTGCGCCAGGATGGTGTTCGCTAAGGTGAACTGAGTAGAGGCCGCACCCTCTGAAACGCCCCGACTGGTTCGGGGCGTTTTTTTTTGCGTGCAGACTTTTTGTAGCCATTTGTAGCAATTACCTTCATTCCCTATCCGTTTACGGCTAGTCTGCGGACATCTGCAACGCCGCCACCCGCAATTCAAACAAGAGCCGGCTATGACTGATTTGTCTACACTCCCAGGTTCTGCAAACGTTGCTGTCGCGACACTCGACGGGCGCTTCTTCCGCCCGCCGTTGCCCGACGGTCATGTGCTGCGTCCACGCTTGTGCGAGCGCCTGAGTGCCGGGCTCGGTGGCAGGTTATTGCTCGTCAGCGCACCGGCAGGGTTCGGCAAGAGTTCGTTGGCGGTGGAGTTTTGTCAGGGGTTGCCGGCGCACTGGCAAAGTCTCTGGCTGGGCTTGAGCCCGCGAGACAGTGACCCGGGGCGTTTTCTCGAGCGCCTGCTGGAAGGTCTCCAGGACTACTTCCCGCACCTGGGCAGGCAATCGCTCGGGTTGTTGAAAATGCGCCAGCGCCATCAGCCTTTCGCATTCGAAGAATGGCTGGACGGCCTGCTCGACGAATTGGCCGAGCACCTGTCCACCGCGACGCCATTGCTGTTGGTGCTGGATGATTACCATCTGGCCCAAGGGCCGGTACTCGACCGTTGCCTGCAATTTTTCCTCAATCATCTACCCGATGGTTTGCTGGTGATGGTCACCAGTCGCCAGCGTCCCGACTGGCATCTGGCGCGGCTGCGGCTATCGCGGCAACTGCTTGAGTTGCATGAACAGGATCTGCGCCTGACCCACGACGAGGCCTTGAGCCTGCTCGACCGGCACAGCAGTTCCCTGCGCGGTGAGGCACTGGAGAACCTGATCGAGCGCAGTGAAGGTTGGGTCGCGGGGTTGCGTTTCTGGCTGCTGGCCGCCTCGGAGGCGGGCACCGATGGCGCGCTGCCGCAATCGTTGCACGGCGGGGAAGGGCTGATCCGCGATTACCTGCTCGAAGAGGTCATCGATTGCCTGCCCGCCGAAGTCCAGTCGTTCCTCTATGACACGGCGCCCCAGGAACGTTTTTGCAGCGAACTGTGCGACGCCGTTCGCGACGCACATGACAGCGCAGAGATCCTGCGTTTCCTGCTCGCCCACCAAGTGTTCCTGGTGCCGCTGGACGAGCACGGCCACTGGTATCGTTACCACCACCTGTTTTCCGATCTGTTGCGCACGCGCCCGACTTCCCAGTCGATGGTGCCGGCCGCCAGCCTGCACCTGCGTGCCTGCCGCTGGTTCAATGCCCAGGGGCTGCTCGATGAGGCCGTGGAGCAGGCCTTGCGCGCCGGTCACCTGGACGTCGCGGCGAACCTGGTACAGAACCTCTCCGAAGAGCAACTGCTGGCCGAGCAGAATGTCGGCATGTTGCTGCGCTGGAAAATGGACTTGCCTGACAGCTTGCTGATCAGCACGCCGCGACTGATTGTGCTCTATAGCTGGGCGCTGGGGATGGCATGCCAACTGGATGCCGCGGAAGAACTGGCCAGCCATTTGAGCCGCTTCCTGCCCGCTCCGTCGGCCACCGCCCAGAAGTCCATGCTGGCCCAATGGCTGGCATTGAGCGGCATTATTGCCCGTGGGCGCGGCAACCGCGAACTGACGCTGCGGTACTGCGGCGAAGCGTTGGAAAGCCTTCCACCCAAGCGTTACGGTCAGCGCCTGATGTGCCTCTCGACCCTGTCCAACCTGGCCATTGCCGACGGTGATTTGTGGCGGGCACGAGGGCTTAACCGCGAATCGCTGGAGCTGGCGCAACGGGTCGGCAACCCCCTGTTCGAAGCACTGGCGCACTACGACCGCGCCCGGGTGCTGCAAGCGCGCGGGGAAATCTGTCGGGCGCTGGAGGAGGTCCGTCAGGGAATGCAGCGCCTGCAGAGCTTGCCTGCGCAACGGCTGTATGCGGTTCGCGCCCGGCTGACCTTGTACGAAGGCTTTTTACTGGCACTGCGCATGCAGCCGCAAGTGGCGCGCTTGCGATTGCAGGCCGGTTTGAGCGAGGCGCGGGCCTGCCGTGATATCAGCGTGCTGATCGGTCACTGCGTGATTGCCAGGCTGGAAGGCAGCAGCGGCGAGTTCGCCAAGGCCTTTGCCGAACTTGCCGAAGCCGAACGCCTCATGCACATCTGGGACGTACCACCGATCTACTACCTGGCCATGATCACCCTGGTCAAATGTGAACTCTGGCTGGCCCAGGGGCGCACCGATCTGGCCGAAGCCTGGCTAGCGCGCCTGGGGCAGACCTATAACGGCGAAAACGGGGCGGCACCACCGGAGTTCCACCCGCAACTGCCGTTGCATATCGAATTGCAACAAGCCTTGCTCGACGTCATCCAGGGCCAGCCGATGCTGGCCGAAGGGCGTTTGAATGCGCTGCTTGAACATGGCCAGCAAAGCGGTCGTCAGATGCTCAGTGCCATGGCGCTCACCCAGAAAGTGGCGTTGTTGCTGGGCAGCGGCCGGGAACCGGAAGCACGCAGGGCGCTGGCCCAGGCGCTGGACGCTGCCGGCGGAGGGGGGCTGCAACCCTTTGAGGGCTTGTTGGCCGAGCACCCGGACTGGCTGCGTGGGCAGCTTCAAAACTGTCCACAAACCCCAGTTTCCCTGAGCCTCAGTGAGAAACTGCCGGCATTGGCTGCCCGTTCCGGGCCGGAATCCTGCGCGACCGCGGAACAACTCAGCACCCGGGAAATGGCGGTCCTGCGATTGATCGCCCAAGGCTGTTCGAACCAGGAAATCAGCGATCAACTGTTTATTTCCCTGCACACGGTCAAGACCCACGCCAGTCACATCAACAGCAAGCTCGGGGTCGAGCGGCGTACACAGGCCGTGGCACGGGCCAAGGAATTGGGGGTGTTGGTGTAGCGTGCTGCAGATCTTCTATTGTGGGGGGGCTGGTATCAGTGGTTCTGTGTTGCAGGAGGGGAGTTGTGAAAAAAAAACGGGCCAGGTTTGAAAACATTGGCTGCAATCAGCCCGGGAGCGCCCCGCACTGTTCAATGCGGCCACTCTCGGTGCGACTCTCAATTTCTCCGTCTGGCCCAATGTAGATATCTGTGTTTGGCCATTTCGGTTTGATCCGTATGCAGTGTGATTTACCTCCGTTTCTCCAGTAAAATTCCATAAAAAATTTCGCGTCAAGGAAGATATGACCAGGGCCTCCAGTCACTTCACCGGGGTAAAGTTCACCCTTTGAGATCTCGTGCTGAACATTCAGGATGTAGCCTAGGCGCCCTTGGCCTTTTTCAGAAAAGTAGAAGTTCACCTGAGGTGCGGCGAAGTACCAAAAGAGGATGGGTGCGAGCAGTAGAATGACCAAGCCGCACCATGTATTCCTGGAATGGGGCTTACTTACAGATATGCTCACGAATACCATCCCCCCAGCTTCTGCGTGGTAAGCCTAAGATTTCATCCATCAGCATCTTCACGGTTATCCCGCCGTTCGGTTGAAGTCTGTAAAGTTTGATGCCAATGCTGATAGATACCCTGTCTCCGATGTCGTCCCACGCTCGCATCCCTTCGATGTCCTCCGACCGACGTGGACCCGGTCTTTTATCCCATTTTTGTATTTTACGGATGGAATCTGAGGCAATTTGTTCGACTCCAGCTCCATCCAAAAGGAGACTTTCGGAAAGTCCTCCCGCCATCCCTACGTACCCATAGTGCACGTTTGACCATATGTCGTAGAAGTAGTCGAACATGCCTTGCTTCTGCCAAGGTCCGCCAAACTGTAGCCCTATCGTGACCTTGTGATCCCAGGGTCTGTTCTGACCTACACGCTCTGCCCAAAGAGCCATAGCCGCCACCTTGTTTCCTGACTCAATTGCTTTGAAGTTGGGTGGGGAAAGGCGTGCGTACCAAGGTAGTTTTCTGAACCTCTTTTGTTCAGCATCAGCGTCAAAATTGTTGAGGCTCTTCATCTTCACCACGGACGGATGAGTAATATTGCGGTTCATTTCCTCGGCAATGTAGCTCGCTACCTCTTCCATCATGTCAGGGTCGTTGCAAACGACAGGTCGTGTTTTCCTCTTAGCTAGTATCTGATCACTTTGTAGAGATTCTGTCGTCGATGGCTGGTCTGAATGCCTTGTAGGATGAGCAATACCTTGAACGTGTCCGGTGCGTGTAGTGCGAGTCGAAGGTGCAGGAGCAATCAGTCGATTGGTACCTGGTGGGCAGCCGCAGTGAACTTCTGCACCGTCGAGTACAGTTGGAACCCCATGCCATTTCATAGCGGGTAGGCTGTCAACAATAACGCCGTCTTTTCCGCATTTCTTACACGCAGTGGTCTTGTCCCCGAGTCTTAGCACAGCGCGCCCTCCATGCGTCGCACAGGGCAAGCTACTGATACACATGGCTCCTGTTGTGGTCAGGTCGCCGTGCAATCCTTGACCTAACCCGTTAGCTGTTCCTCTTCCCATGATTCAGCCCTTGTGTTGATTGCAGGGGCGAGGACGCTAGGCTAGGCGGTACGGGAGTTAAATCAGACGTTTCCTTCAATGATGTAGGTGGATTCTGCAATCAGGCAGGTGATAAGCGGCGGACGGCATCGGCGATGTCGGCGGGCTGTGCCAAAATAGGCCATCCATTTTTTTCAGGAACACCCATGGACGCTGTCAAACCTGCGCTCATCCGCGAAACCTTCCCCGTCGGGCCTTTGCAGTGCAACTGCACGATCATCGGCGATCCGGTAACGAAAAAGGCCATCGTCGTCGATCCGGGTGGCAATCATGAACTGATCCTGGCGCGTCTCGATGCCCTGGGGCTGAAAGTGGTCAGCATCATTCACACCCATGCGCACCTCGATCATTTCCTGGCTTCCGGCCAACTCAAGGAGAAAACCGGCGCGACCCTGCATCTGCACAAGGAAGACCAGTTTCTGTGGGACAACCTGGAAATGCAGTGCCAGATGTTCGGCGTTCCTTATACCCCGGTGCCGTCCCCGGATCGCTGGCTGGCCGATGATGAAGAACTGGCCTGCGGTTGTGGCGTGGCGCTGCACACGCCAGGTCATACGCCGGGCTCCATGAGCTTCTGGTTTTCCGAGGCCAAGCTGCTGATTGCCGGTGATACGTTGTTCAAGCGTGGGGTAGGGCGCACGGATTTGTGGGGCGGCGACCAGGCCACCATCGTGCGTTCGATCAAGCAGCGTTTGTACACCCTCGACGAGGAGGCGATAGTGGTGGCCGGGCATGGTCCGGATACCCGTCTGGGCGATGAAATGCGCGAAAACCCGTTTGTACGGGCCTGATTTGTAACGAGCGGAATTTTTATTCCAGGAAGTGATCCAACGCCCGCAAAGGCTGATGCCTTGGTCCGTTGCACCACAGAATGCAAAAAAAGTAGGAGCTTTACATGTTCACCACGCGTCGTTTGATTATTCTCGCTACGGCTGTGGCCGTTTTGTCCGGTTGTGCCTCGCCTAACCCATACGGCGGTCAGGGCCAGGCTCAGGGCCAGACGGATAGCGGCTCCGAAGGCATGAGCAAGACTGCGAAATACGGTGGCCTCGGTGCTCTGGCCGGCGCGCTGGCCGGTGCTGCGATCAACCACGATAACCGTGGCAAGGGTGCACTGATCGGTGCTGCGGTGGTTGGTGCTTCCGCCGCCGGCTACGGCTACTACGCCGATCAGCAAGAGAAAAAGCTGCGCGCCAGCATGGCCAACACCGGTGTTGAAGTGCAGCGCCAGGGCGACCAGATCAAGCTGATCATGCCGGGCAACATCACGTTCGCAACCGATTCGGCGAACATTGCTCCAGGCTTCTATCAGCCGCTGAACAATCTGGCGGGCTCACTGAAAGAGTTCAACCAGAACCAGATCGAGATCGTCGGCTATACCGACAGCACTGGCAGCCGCCAGCACAACATGGACCTGTCCCAGCGTCGTGCCCAGAGCGTGGCAACCTACCTGACCTCGCAAGGTGTCAGCGGTGCCAACCTGAGCGCTCGCGGCGCCGGCCCGGATAGTCCGGTTGCGAGCAACGCTGACGTCAATGGCCGTGCACAGAACCGCCGTGTAGAGGTCAACCTCAAGGCGATTCCAGGCCAGCAGTATGGTGGTCAGCAACAGCAGGGTACCGTTCAGCAATACCCATAACACCGCAAAACAAAACTGTGGGAGCGGCGGTGCCGCTCCCACATTGTTTTTTAGTTGGCTTCTTTCACTGCGCTGAGAAACGCGCAGGTCCGTTCCTGCTGTGGATGTTCGAAAATCTGCGCCGGTGTGCCCTGCTCGTGAATCTGACCCTTGTAGAAAAAACACACACGATCGGCGAACTCCCGGGCAAACCCCATCTGGTGCGTGACCATCAGCATGGTCAGGTTGTGTTCGGCGCCGAGCTTGCGGATGACGTTGAGCACTTCGCCGCACAGTTCCGGATCGAGCGCAGAGGTCACTTCGTCAAAGAGCATGACTTTGGGGCGCATGGCCAACGCCCGGGCAATGGCAACCCGTTGTTGCTGCCCACCGGACAGCTGCGAAGGGTAATGCCCCAGCTTGCTGCCCAGACCCACCAGTTCCAAAAGGTCCGCTGCTCGTTCGCGTGCTTCGGCCGGCTTCATGCCCAGCACTTGCACTGGCGCCTCAATGACGTTTTGCAAGGCCGTCATGTGCGGAAACAGGTTGAAGCTCTGGAACACCATGCCGATCTTGCCGCGAACGCGACGGATATGCCTGTCGTTGGCAGGCACCAGCACGCCGTTGCGATTGGGCATGTGCGTCAACAAATCATCCTCGATGCGGATCAGTCCGTCATCAATGCCCTCAAGCGTCATCAACACTCTCAGTAGCGTGGATTTCCCCGAGCCGCTGGGGCCGATGATCGCGACTTTTTCGCCTGGAGTGACATCCAGGTTCAAGTGGTCGAGCACCGTGAAGTTGCCGTAGCTCTTGGTGACGTCCTGAAAGCTGACAATCGGCTTGAGCGGTTTCGATTCAGGCATGGCATGGGCCTCTTGCGGACGCAGCGATGTCAGGTTGCCGCACCGGGAAAGGTCGTTGGAGGTCGAGATGGGAGAAGTCATTAGCGTAGCTCCAGACGCAGTTCAAGGCGCCGTACCAGATAAGCCAAGGCGATGCTCAGGGCGAGGAAAAACAGACCGACCATGGTGATCGGCTCCAGATAACGGAAGTTCTCGGAACCAATGTTCTTGGCTTGCTGCATGATCTCGACCACGGTGATGGCCGACAGCACCGGCGTGTCCTTGAGCATGGCCACCAGGTAGTTGCCCAGTGGCGGCAGGATCGGCCGCAGGGCCTGGGGCAGGATGATGTTGCGGTAGGCGCTGTACGGCGCGATGTTCAGCGCCGTAACGGCCTCCCACTGCGCCCGTGGCACGGCGTCGAGGCCACCGCGGTAAACCTCGGCGATGTAGCAGGCATAATGCACGCCGATGCCGATCACCCCCACCTGCATGGCCGTCATGCTCACGCCGTAATTGGGCAGCACGTAGTAGAGGAAATACACCTGGATCAGCAGCGGCGTGCTGCGAATGAATTCGATCACCCCGGCGGTCGGCCACGATAACCAGAGCAGGCGACTGCGTCGGCCGATGGCCAGAAACAATCCCAGCACAATGGCGATCAGGAAACCGAGCAGGGTAATGCCCACGGTGTTCAGCGATGCCCGGAGCAAATCGGGCAGGATCTGCCAGGCATATGTCCAGTCGAACAGGGTCATGACAGACCTCCACGCATCCGGCCGCGAGCCAAGCGTCGCTCAACGCTGCGCATGCCGAGGTTGATCGCTTGAGCCAGAACGAAGTACATCACCAGCGCCAGGCTGAATATTTCCAGGGTCTGGAAAGTGGCCTGATCCAGTTGCCGGGCCCGGAAGCTGAGGTCCGACAGGGTGATCAGCGAGACCAGCGAAGTATTTTTCAGCAATTCGATCAACAGGTTGGTGCCCGGTGGAATGGCCGCCAGCAACGCCTGGGGCAAAATGATTCGCCGAAAGCGCTTGTAGCCGCTGAAGTTCAATGCAGTCGCCGCTTCGTACTGCCCTTTGGCAACGGAGCTGATCGCACCACGCATCACCTCCGCGCCGTAAGCACCGATGTGCAAGCCGAGGCCGACAATGGCCACGCTGTAGGGGCTCAGTTCGAGATTGAACGGTGGCAGCGGCAAGACGAAAAACAGCCAGAACAATTGCACCAGCAACGACGTGCCGCGGAACACTTCAATGTAGGCGACGGAAAACCAACTCACCGCTCGCCACGGCGACATGCGCCCGAGTGCTGCCAGAATGGCGGCGACGATCGCCAGCAGCGAGCCGAAGAAGGTCACCTGGAGCGTCACCCAGGCGCCTTGTATCAAAAGCGGAAGTAATTCACCCATTGTTCACACCTGCGTGGTTCAACATCCGGAGTCAGCAGGGAAATAGGCATCGCGCCAGGGCGCCATGCCCGTTTCGACTATTGAGCGCAGAGCTCGGCAGCCGTTTTGCTTGTCACGTTGGATTTGTCGAAGCCGAAAGGGGCAACCGTCTTGAGATGTTCTTCGGAGCCCAGCCACTTTTTCAGTTCGGCATTGACGGCGTCACGCAGGTCCTTGTCTTCCGGGCGGAAGGCGAGGGCGCCATAACCGGTGTGCGAAGGGTCATCCTTGAACTCGGTGACCGCTTCGACCTTGTCACCACCTTTGCTGGCCAGGCCTTTCATGGTCAGCTGGGTGCCGACGGCCGCATCGGCACGCCCGGCGCGCACGGCTTGCAACTGCGCGGTGGTGTCCGGTACCTGGAGGATCTGCGCATCCTTCACGCCAGAATCCCGCGCGTATTTCAGGTTGACCGTGCCGGCCATGATCGCCAGTTTCACATCCGGGTTTTTGGCGATGTCTTCATAGCTGTGCAGACTCTTCGGATTGCCTTTGGCGGTCAGGAGTGCGTCGGGCAACTGGTACTGCGGGTCGGTGAAGATGACCTGCTTGCAGCGCTCGGGGGTGATGTACATGCCCGCGGCAATCACGTCGAAACGTCCGGCGCGCAGGCCGGGGATCAACGAGCCCCATTCGGTCAGCACACCGTCGACTTGCTTGATGCCCATTTTTTCGAAGATGACCTTGGCGATTTCCGGTGATTCACCGGTGACCCTGCCGTCGGTTTCAGTGAAGGCGAACGGGGTTTCGTTCGCATAACCGATGCGGATGCTGCTGTTCTTGGTGATGGTTTCCAGTGTTGTGGCGTAGGCGCTGGTGGCCAGGCCGAATATCGCGCAAGCGACGAACAGGTGGCGCAAGACATGGGGAGTGCGGGAAATGGAATTGCTCATCGATAAAATCTCCTGTTTCTTGTGGACCCGTCTTTGACGGCTCTGTGGTAGGAGGCAGTGTGACAAGAGCAAAGCGTACGAGGGCTGGTCCACCTGTTGAGCCGAAGCGCGGGGAGACAGTTCCGGTACAGATCGATTGATTGTTGTTGGTGGCTGGTTCAGCAGCCTGGGCATCGACCTTGTACCGAGCATACAAAAGCACTGCGCAGGATTGCATTGCACTAGGACAATTGCTTTGCATGGATTCTCGCGGGATGCTGTCGGCACTGGCAAACACGTGGGTTCGGCGCCGATGGACAAGTGGAAGGCAGCACTGGAAATCGCCCGCAGCGGCGAGTCGAAATACAAGATCCTGGTCCAGGCGATTGCCGACGATATCGAGCAGGGTGTGCTGGCCAATGATCAGCGGTTGCCACCGCAACGTAATGTCGCCGATGCCATGGGCATCAGTGTGCAAACCGTCACCAATGCCTACAAGGAGCTCGAGCGCCAGGGCCTGGTGCGGTGCGAGGTCGGGCGCGGCAGTTTTGTCTCGCGAAGAATGAGCGATCGGGTAGCCACTTATATTCTCGACAGCCCCGAACGGGCGCTGGTGGATTTTTCCATCACACGGATCATGCACACCCGTGAGCATGACCAGTTCTGGCGCGAAACCTGTCGCGAACTCAGCACCGAAGAGGATCAGCCCTGGATTCATGCGTTTCGCCCGATTGCCGGTTTCGAGTCGCACCGTGAGGCGGCGATGCACTGGATCGCGCGGCAAGGCCTGCGGGTCGAGCGCGACGACATCCTGATCACCAACGGTGCTGCCCACGCCATTTTTCTGGCCTTGGCATCCCTTGCCGGCCCGGATGATGTGGTGCTTTGCGAAGGGTTGACCGACCACGGCGTCATCGGTAATTCCCAGGTGCTCGGGTTTACCCTCAAGGGTCTGGAGATGGACCGGCATGGCATCGACCCCGAGCATTTCGAGGACATGTGCAGCAACGAGCGCATCACCGCGCTGGTCTGTACGCCAAACCTGAACAACCCGACCACCAGCCTGATGCCGGACAGCCGTCGACGGGAAATTGCCGAGATCGCCAGGCGTTTTGGCGTGCACATTATCGAAGACGATGTGTACGGCCCTCTGCTGGACGAGCGCCGGGCGCCGCCGATCAGCCACTATTTGCCGGAATTGTCGTTCTATTGCACCAGCATGACCAAATCGGTGCTCACCGGTTTGCGCGTCGGATATCTGGTGATGCCAAAGCGGCTGGCGTTGCGTACCGAAAGTATTTTGCGGGTCAACAGCTGGATGGCAACGCCCATGGTCGCGGAGATTGCCACGCGCTGGATTCGCGATGGGCGCGCCGACACCCTGGTGGATTTGCAACGCAGACTCTTGTCCGGTCGGCAGGCGATGGTCAGCGAGTACCTGGACGAGTACCTGCTCGGCCAGCATCCCTATGCATTGAATGCCTGGATCGGCATTCCCCCTCATTGGGAAGTCGACAGCCTGGTGCGGGCGCTGCGCCACAAGCACATTGCGGTCACTTCGCCCGACCCGTTTACGGTGCGTGGCACGCCCAGGCCCCGGGCAGTCCGGGTGTGTGTCGGTGCCGAATGCAGCGACGAGGAAATGCGCGATGCGCTGATGGGCATGCGTGAAATCTTCGGTCAGTACCCGCAGATCCATGATTTTTGAGCGGGCGATCGGTGCCAGAAAGTTTGTCGATTAAATTGCCCTAGTACATTCATTGCGACAATCCAGCCCTTTTAGACTGCGCCCAACACCTCACTTGGGACGCGGTCATGTCAGTGCTGCTGCTAAACGATATCTACCTCGCCCGCCAACGTATTCAATCGCTGGTCCGGTGCACGCCCATGGAGCATTCGCCCAGCCTGTCCCGGCAATTGGGCGTACCGGTTTACCTCAAGCTCGAATCCCAGCAAATCACCGGCAGCTTCAAGTTGCGCGGCGCGAGCAATGCCGTGGCACAACTCAATGCCGAGCAAAAGGCGTGTGGCGTCGTCGCCGCGTCGACCGGCAATCATGGGCGGGCGCTGGCCCATGCCGCGTCCCGGCAAGGCGTGAAGGCGACGATTTGCCTGTCGCATCTGGTGCCGGGCAACAAGGTGCAGGCCATTCGCGATCTTGGCGCCGAAGTCCGCATCGTCGGCCAGTCCCAGGATGATGCCCAGCGTGAGGCCGAGCGGATTGCCTATGAACATGGCGCGATGCTGCTGCCGCCGTTCGATCATCCGGCGATCATCGCCGGGCAGGGCACGCTGGGGCTGGAGATCCTTGAACAACTGCCGGATGTCGCCCAAGTGCTGGTGCCGTTGTCCGGCGGCGGTCTGTTTGCCGGCGTGGCGCTGGCACTCAAAAGCGCCAATGCGCAGATCGTCACTCATGGCATCAGCATGCAGCGCGGTGCGGCCATGCATGCCAGCCTGGCCGCCGGACGTCCAGTGGAAGTCGAAGAGCTGCCGACCCTCGCCGATTCCCTCGGCGGCGGCATCGGCCTGGATAACCGTTACACCTTCAACATGACCCGCGACACCTGTGACCACCTGCATCTGCTCAGCGAAGCCTCCATTGCCCATGCCTTGCGCCATGCCTATCGCGAAGAGCGCCTGGTGCTCGAAGGCGCGGCGGCGGTGGGGATTGGCGCTTTGCTTGATGGCTTGATCGAACCGCGTGGACCGATCGTGGTGGTGGTCAGCGGTCGCAATGTCGACGTCGATCAGCATCTGCGTGTGCTGGCTGGTGCGGATGCGTGAACTCAATCAAAAATCAGACTGGAGTGCCGCGTTGATGAGTGAAATCACCCTGTTGAGCGAAGCGGATCTGCGAGCCTGCGTGGCCCTTGATCTGCCGAGTATCGAAGCCATCGAGCAAGCCTTCGTGCTGCTGGCCACCGCCGCCGTGGCCATGCCGCCGATCCTGCGTCTGGACATCCCCGAGCATAATGGCGAAGTGGACGTGAAGACGGCGTATCTGCCCGGATTGGAGCGCTTCGCGATCAAGGTCAGCCCGGGATTTTTCGACAACCCGAAACTGGGCCTGCCAAGCCTCAACGGCATGATGATGCTGCTGTCGGCACGCACCGGTTTGCTCGATGCCTTGCTGCTGGATAACGGCTACCTGACGGCCGTGCGCACGGCCGCGGCCGGTGCGGTGGCCGCGCGAGCATTGTCGCGGGTCGACAGCCGCAGTGTGGCGCTGATCGGCGCCGGCGAGCAGGCGGCGTTGCAACTTCAGGCCTTGCGGCTGGTACGGCCGGTCGACAGCGTACGGGTTTGGGCCCGGGACTATGCCAAGGCCGAAGCCTTCAGTGTCGAGCTGGCGCGTGACAGCGGGCTGGCGGTCAGGCCGTGCGCAAGTATCGACGAGGCCATGGATGGCGTGGACATCGCCATCACCTGCACGCCGAGCCGTGAGCCGTTGATTGACGCGCGGCATTTGCAGCCCGGCCTGCACATCACGGCCATGGGTTCGGATGCCGAGCACAAAAACGAAATTGCCCCCAGTGCGCTGGCACAGGTCCATTGCTACGTGGCGGATCGCTTGAGCCAGACCCGCATCCTCGGCGAATTGCATCACGCCCTTGTAGCTGGCGTCGTCAGCGATGAGACCGACTTCGCAGAGTTGGGGCAGGTGCTGGCCGGGCAGCGTCCCGGTCGCACAGATGAAAAGCAAATCACCCTGTGCGACCTCACCGGCACCGGTGCCCAGGACACGGCCATGGCCAACCTGGCATTCGAGCGCGCGCGTTCGGCAGGCAAGGGGTTTCAGTTCGGCAGTTAACCGGTTTTTTCATCCGCGTGTCATTTATCAGAGGGCAGGTGCATGTCTCAGATAGTCGTCAATCTCCCGTTCGAACGGGGGGAATATGCCCAACGTCTGGCCAAGGTTCGAGCGGCCATGCAGACGCAGGGCATCGAGCTGTTGCTGGTCACCGATCCGTCGAACATGGCCTGGCTGACCGGCTATGACGGTTGGTCGTTTTACGTCCATCAATGCGTGCTGCTGGCGCTCGACGGCGAGCCCGTGTGGTTCGGTCGCGGGCAGGATGCCAACGGCGCCAGGCGCACGGTGTTCATGCAGCAGGAAAATATCGTCGGTTATCCGGACATCTACGTGCAGTCCCGGGAGCGGCACCCGATGGATTACCTGTCGCGGGAAGTTATCAGCGCCCGCGGTTGGGACGCGCTGATCATCGGCGTGGAAATGGACAACTATTACTTCAGCGCCGCCGCTTACCTGTCGCTGAAAAACAACTTGCCGAACGCCACTTTGGTGGACGCGGTCGGCCTGGTGAACTGGCAGCGGGCGATCAAGTCGCCCCAGGAAATCGCCTACATGCGCATCGCCGCGCGCATCGTCGAAAAGATGCACGGGCGCATCCTCGAACGGATCGAACCGGGCATGCGCAAGAATGAATTGGTGGCCGAGATCTATAGCAGCGGCATCCTCGGCGCCGACGGTCATGGCGGTGATTACCCGGCCATCGTGCCTCTGTTGCCGACCGGTGCCGATGCCAGCGCGCCGCACCTGACCTGGGACGATACGCCGTTCGAAAAGGGCGCCGGCACCTTCTTTGAAATCGCCGGTTGCTACAAGCGTTACCACTGCCCGTTGTCGCGCACCATTTACCTGGGCAAGCCGCCGCAGCATTTTCTCGACGGTGAAAAAGCCGTGGTCGAAGGCATCGCCGCCGGGCTTGAAGCGGCCAAACCGGGCAACACCACCGGCGACATCGCGGTGGCGTTCTTCAAGGTGCTGGAGAAATTCGGCATCCACAAGGACAGCCGTTGCGGCTACCCGATCGGCATCAGTTATCCACCGGATTGGGGCGAGCGCACCATGAGCCTGCGTCCCGGCGACACCAGCGTGTTGCAACCGGGCATGACCTTCCACTTCATGCCGGGCCTGTGGATGGACGATTGGGGGCTGGAGATCACCGAGAGCATTCTGATCACCGAAACCGGCGTCGAAACCCTGTGCAACGTGCCACGCCAACTGTTCGTGAAGGATTGAACCATGAGCGAATTGCCGGACAACCCGATCAGCGCCACGGTGGATTTCACCCGTGAAGGCGTGCAGCACGGTTTTCTCAAACTGCCGTATTCCCGGGACGACTCGGCCTGGGGGGCGGTGATGATTCCGCTTACGGTGATTCAACGCGGTGAGGGGCCGACCGCGCTGCTCACCGGTGGCAACCATGGCGACGAATACGAAGGGCCGGTAGCGCTGAGCAAACTGGCCCAGGGGCTGAGTGCCGACGAGGTCAGTGGGCGGGTAATCATCGTACCGTTCATGAACACCCCGGCGTTCCATGCCGGACGGCGCACGTCTCCGATCGACAAGGGCAATCTCAATCGCAGTTTTCCCGGCAAACCGGACGGCACGGTGACTGAGAAAATCGCCGATTACTTCACGGGTACCTTGCTGCCATTGGCCGACATCGTGCTGGATATTCACTCCGGCGGTCGCACCCTGGATTTCCTGCCGTTCGCTGCTTGTCATGTGCTGCCGGATAAACAGCAGCAGGCGCAATGCGAGGCCGGGATGCGTGCCTTCAATGCGCCGTACAGCATGCGCATGCTGGAACTCGACGCCGGGGCGATGTACGACACCGCCGCTGAACGCCAGGGCAAAGTCTTCGTCACCACCGAACTGGGCGGCGGTGGCTCTTCCACGGCGCGCAGCGTGGCGATTGCCGAGCGTGGGGTGCGCAATCTGCTGGTGCATGCCGGGATCCTTGGCGGTGAGGTGCGGCTCGCACCGTCGATCATGCTCGACATGCCCGACGGCGATTGCTTCATCGCCAGCGAGCACGACGGTCTGCTGGAAATGTGCCGTGATCTGGGGGACAGCGTGGAGCAAGGTGAAGTGATTGCCCGTGTCTACGATGTCACCCGCAGCGGCGTTGCCCCGATGGAATACCGTGCGGCTCGCAGCGGTCTGCTGGCGGCGCGGCATTTTCCGGGACTGGTGCGGTGTGGTGACACTGTGGCAGTGATCGCGGATGTGTTGACCTGACATCAATCCCTGTGGGAGCGAGCAAGTCCGCTCCCACAGGGTCTCCTAAATATTCACGAGATCGTCACCCATGCACAAACTCGATCGCTATGACCTGAAAATCCTGAGAATCCTCGCTGAAGACGGGCGTATCACCAAATCGAGCCTGGCCGAGGCGATCAACCTGTCGGTAACACCTGCGTGGGAGCGGGTGCGCAAACTCGAAAGCCTGGGCTTGATCAAGGGCTACCGGGCACAGATCGACTGGAACGCGGTGTTCAAAAGCCAACAGGTGCTGGTGGAAATCACCTTGGCCCGACACACCGCGCAGGACATGCGGCGTTTCGAACAGCGCATGAACGAGGCTGCCGAAGTGGCTTTCTGTTACGCCACCGGTGGTGGCGTCGATTACATGGCGATGATCCAGGCACCGGACATTGACCATTACCAGCGCTTCATCGACCAGTTGTTGCTCGACGACCTGGGCATCGAACGCTACTTCACCTACATCGTCACCAAGACCATCAAGACCGGCGGCGCCTTGCCCGCTGAAGTGGCGCAGGAGCTTTGAAAACACCGCTATTCCCTGTGGGAGCGAGCCTGCTCGCGATAGCATCCTTGCATTCAACCCTGCACTGACTGATGTCCCACCATCGTGAGCAGTATTCACACCGCAAAAATCCCCGATTTACCCCCGCTCAATCAGAAAAAACCACCTGCCGCACCCCGTTCAAACGCCAAATCCCCGAGGTCTTGCTGCCCTAGCATGGTTCCACGCACACGGATTGGAGTGAACGCCATGACCTACAAACATCCACTGCTGTTCAAGGCACTTTGCTACGTTGATGGCCATTGGGTCCACAGCGACAGCGGTCACAGTATCGCCGTGCATAACCCGGCCGATCAAAAACTCATCGGCCATGTGCCGATGCTCGATCAGCCGCAAATTGTCGCGGCCATCGATGCCGCCCACCGCGCGTTTACCGGCTGGCGCGAACAAAGCCTGGAGGCACGCGGGTTGATTCTGCGACGCTGGGCGGCACTGATTCTTGAGCATCAGGAAGACCTGGCGAGGATTCTCAGCCTGGAGCAGGGCAAGTCCCTGGCCGAGTCCCGCGGTGAAATCGCCTATGCGGCCAGCTTCATTCCCTGGTTCGCCGAGGAGGCGCGGCGCCTTTACGGGCAGAACATTCCCAGCCACATACCCGGTGCGCACCTGGGCACGCTCAAGGAACCGGTGGGTGTCTGTGCGCTGCTGACCCCGTGGAATTTCCCCTCGGCCATGATCACCCGCAAAGCGGCGGCCGCCTTGGCGGCCGGTTGTACCGTGGTGATCAAGCCCGCCCATGAAACACCGTACTCGGCGTTTGCCCTGGCGCAACTGGCGGAGGAAGCGGGTTTCCCGGCCGGCGTGTTCAACGTGGTGCTGGGCGAGCCGCAAATGGCCATGCAAACCCTGGTGCAGGACAGTCGCGTGCGCTCGGTGAGTTTCACCGGCTCGACCCGCGTGGGTAAGTTGGTGCTGCAAGCGGCGGCTGCGGATGTGAAGAAGGTCTCGCTGGAACTGGGTGGCAACGCACCGTTCATTGTCTGCGCCGATGCCGATCTCGGGCTGGCGGTAAAGGTCGCGGTCGCCGCCAAGTTTCAGACCTCCGGCCAGGATTGCTGCGCGGCCAACCGCATCATGGTCGACCGTTCGATCTACCCGGAATTTCTCAAGGGTTTTGCTTCGGCGGTGCGTGAACTGCGGGTCGGCCCGGCAATGCTGGGCGATCGTGAGCAGAACGTCGATATCGGCCCGTTGATGCATCAGGCCGCCTTCGATGTCACCGCCGAGCGTGTGGCCGATGCCTTGCAACAAGGGGCGCAACGACTGGTGGGGGGCGAAGCCCATGCGCTCGGCGGTCTGTTCTATCAGCCGACGGTGCTGGCCGACGTCACGCCGCAAATGCGCATCTACCGCGAAGAGAACTTCGCGCCGATTGCCGGGGTGATGCCGTTCGACAGCCTCGATCATGCCGTCGAAATGGCCAACGACACCGAATACGGTCTGGCCGCCTACATTTGTTCCAATCGCCTGGACCTGATCTACCCGCTGATTCGTCGTCTCGACCACGCGATGGTCGCGGTCAACGGCGTCAAGTTCACCGGCCATCCGATCCCGTTCGGTGGCATGAAGGCCTCGGGGCTGGGCCGTGAAGGCGGCACCGAGGGCTTCGAAGCCTTTGTCGAAACCAAATACTTCTGCCTGCACCATCAAGGCCAGTTCTGAGGAGATCTACCATGAGCCAAGAATTCGATACCCTGTTCGAGCAAGACCGTGCGCATTTCATGCACCCTTCGACCCATGCCCATGACCACGCCAGCGGGGCACTCAAGGGGCGCATCATCAAGGGCGCATCGGGCATCCGCATTCGCGACCACGAAGGCCGCGAATTCATCGACGCCTTCGCTGGCCTGTACTGCGTGAACATCGGCTATGGACGCACCGAAGTCGCCGATGCCATCTATAAGCAGGCCAAGGAACTGGCTTATTACCATACCTACATGGGGCATTCGACCGAAGCGATCATCGAGCTATCGAGCCGCATAATCGACTGGGCGCCGCAAGGCATGAAGAAGGTCTACTACGGCCTCTCAGGCTCCGACGCCAACGAAACCCAGATCAAACTGGTTCGCTACTACAACAACGTACTGGGTCGTCCACAGAAAAAGAAAATCATCTCCCGCGATCGCGGTTATCACGGCTCGGGCATCATGACCGGTAGCCTGACCGGCCTGCCAAGTTTCCATCAACATTTCGACCTGCCGGCCGAAGGCATCAAGCACACTGTGTGCCCCCACTGGTACCGCAAGGCGCCGACCGGCATGGATGAGGCCGCGTTCGTGCGCTACTGCGCCGACGAGTTGGAGAAAATGATCCTCGCCGAAGGCCCCGACACCGTGGCGGCGTTTATTGGCGAGCCGTTGATGGGGACGGGCGGCATCATCGTGCCGCCAGCGGGTTACTGGGCTGCGATTCAAGCCGTGCTGAATAAATACGATGTGTTGCTGATCGCCGACGAAGTGGTCTGCGCTTTTGGTCGCCTCGGCTCGAAGATGGGCAGCCAACGCTACGGCATGCGCCCGGACCTGATTACCACCGCCAAAGGCCTGACCAGTGCCTATGCACCATTGTCGGCAGTGATCGTCGGCGAAAAGGTTTGGGATGTCATCGAAAAGGCCTCCGAATCCCAAGGTGCCATGGGCCATGGCTGGACTTATTCCGGACACCCGATCTGTGCTGCTGCGGCGCTGGCCAACCTCGATATCCTGGAGCGGGAAAACCTCACGGCCAATGCCGAGAAGGTCGGCGGCTATCTCAATCGTCGGCTGCGTGAAACCCTGGAAGGGCATCCACTGGTGGGCGAGGTGCGCGGCGACGGGATGCTCGCAGCGGTTGAGTTCATGGCTGATCGCGAACAACGCACACCGTTCGATGCGGCACTGAAGGTCGGCCCGAAAGTCTCGGCGGCCTGCCTGGAACGCGGCATGATCGCCCGGGCGATGCCCCATGGCGATATTCTCGGCTTTGCCCCGCCGCTGGTACTGACGGAGGCTGAAGCGGAGCTGATTGTTGGTATCACCAAGGATGCGATTGATCAGGTGGCCAGTGAGGTGCTTGGCTAACCCCCGCCATAACGGTCACCTGTAGGAGCTGCCGCAGGCTGCGATCTTTTGATCTTGCTTCTTAGAATCAAAGGATCGTAGCCTCGTTGCACTCGACAGCTCCTACCTGCCTCAATTGAGTCGTCCAAAACAAAAAAGCCCCCGGGCAATCACGTCCGGGGGCTTTTTGTATCGCGCGAAACCTGCTTACTTCTTCAGGCCATAATGCTCATCAAGCATGCCCGGCGAGTTCGGGGCTTTCGGTGCGTAGTCGCGCGGCGGCTCCTGATCGCGCGGTGGCGTCAGGCGCTCACGGGGTGCCTGCGTCGCATCGGCGTGCAGGGAGGCCAGCAGGCGTTGGCGGGTCTGTTCGTCCAGGGCCAGGCGGTTGGCGCCCTCGGCGAGATGGTCCTGCACTTCCTGATAGCTCTGAGTCAGTTTCTTGACCAGTGTCGCGGTGCTGTTGAAGTGGGTCACCACCTCGTTCTGATAACTGTCGAAACGTTCCTGAATATCGTCCAGCTGACGCTGCGTGCGGCTGGGCGCGGCGTTCGGTGCAACGCGAGCGATCAGGAACCCAATGGCGACACCCACAACCAGGGCAAGAGTCGGTAACAACCAAACTAAGAGCGAGTGTTCCACGAGTCCTTCCTCTATAAACGGCTTTGCTTTACGTTAACGGCTCGAACCTGCGCTGTATACCGCGATTCACTCGCAATAGACAGCCACAGACAATTTGCTAGACGAGTCGACCTGATCCGAGGTCACGGAGTTCCTTCCTTGCTTATGCGTGAAACCCCTGTAGTGATTGATGGCCCGGTGGGTCAACTGGAAGCACTGTACCTGGACAACGAGCAGCCTCGCGGCCTGGCACTGATCTGCCATCCGAACCCGGTGCAGGGCGGCACCATGCTCAACAAAGTGGTCTCGACCCTGCAGCGCACTGCGCGTGATGCCGGTTTGATCACCCTGCGTTTCAACTACCGTGGTGTCGGCGCCAGCGAAGGCACCCACGACATGGGCACCGGCGAAGTCGATGATGCCCAGGCTGTGGCTGATTGGTTCAGGGCCAAACACCCGGAGTTGCCACTGACCCTGTTCGGTTTCTCCTTCGGCGGATTTGTTGCAGCAAGTCTCGGTGGACGTCTGGAAGCGAAGGGCGAACAGCTCAAGCACCTGTTCATGGTCGCGCCGGCGGTCATGCGCCTCGGCGATCAGGATCAGCTGCCGCAACAGGGCGAACTGACCCTGATCCAGCCGGAAACCGACGAAGTGATCGATCCGCAGCTGGTTTACGAATGGTCCGACAAGCTCGAACGCCCCCATGAGCTGCTGAAAGTGGCAGAATGCGGACACTTTTTTCATGGCAAGCTGACCGATCTCAAGGATCTGATCCTGCCGCGTCTCTCGAATTGATTGCAGTCTGACAAGCGATTACCCATGACGACTCGTACCCGTATCCTCACCGGCATCACCACCACCGGCACGCCGCACCTGGGCAACTACGCCGGCGCCATCCGCCCGGCGATCGTCGCCAGCCGTGACAGCAATGCCGATTCGTTCTACTTCCTGGCCGACTACCACGCCCTGATCAAGTGCGATGACCCGCTGCGCATCCAGCGCTCCCGACTGGAAATCGCCGCGACCTGGCTGGCCGGTGGCCTGGATGTGGACCGCGTGACCTTCTATCGCCAGTCTGACATCCCGGAAATCCCCGAACTGACCTGGCTGCTGACCTGCGTTGCCGCCAAGGGCCTGCTCAATCGCGCCCACGCCTACAAGGCTTCGGTGGACAAAAACGTCGAGACCGGTGAAGACCCGGACGCCGGCATCACCATGGGCCTGTACAGCTACCCGGTGCTGATGGCCGCGGACATCCTGATGTTCAACGCGCACAAGGTGCCGGTCGGTCGTGACCAGATCCAGCACGTGGAAATGGCGCGGGACATCGGCCAGCGCTTCAACCACCTGTTTGGCCAGGGCAAGGAGTTCTTCACCATGCCCGAGGCGTTGATCGAAGAGAGCGTCGCCACGTTGCCGGGCCTGGATGGCCGCAAGATGTCGAAGAGCTACGACAACACCATCCCGCTGTTCTCCAGCGCCAAAGAGATGAAGGACGCGATTTCGCGGATCGTCACCGACTCCCGCGCGCCGGGCGAAGCCAAGGATCCGGACAATTCGCACCTGTTCACCTTGTTCCAGGCGTTCGCCACCCCGGCGCAGGCCGACGAGTTCCGTAGCGAACTGTTACAGGGCCTGGGTTGGGGCGAGGCGAAGAATCGTCTGTTCCAGTTGCTCGACAACGAACTGGGCGAATCCCGCGAGCGTTATAACCAGCTGATCGAGCGCCCGGCGGATCTGGAAGACATCCTGCAACACGGCGCGAAAAAAGCCCGTGCGGTGGCGACGCCATTCCTCAACGAACTGCGTGAGGCGGTGGGCCTGCGCTCGTTCGTTGCCCAGACCCAAGTGGCGGCGACCACCAAGAAGAAAACCGTGAAGGCTGCACGTTTTGTCAGCTTCCGTGAAGACGACGGCAGTTTCCGCTTCCGTCTGCTGGCGGCCGATGGCGAACAACTGCTGCTGTCGCGCAACTTCGCCGACGGTAAAACCGCGGGGCAGGTGACCAAGCAACTGCAAGCGGGCCAGTCACTGGACGTACGCAGTGAGGCGCTGAGCTTCAGTGTCTGGCTGGAAGGCGAATGCATTGCCGACAGCCCGGCGTTTGCCGACAGCGCCGCCCGTGACGCTGCCGTCGAGGCTTTGCGCATCGCCCTGACGCCTGTTCAGGAATAAACAACGGTTCGGCCCGACCAAGGGCCGATTGCCATTCCTCGGGGCCGTCGCTACAGTGTCGGCCCGTTTTTGTTGCCTTGCTAACGAATTATGACGCCCCTAGAACGATATCAAGCTGATCTGAAACGCCCGGAATTCTTCCATGACGCCGCACAGGAAACTGCCGTGCGTCATTTGCAGCGCCTGTACGACGACCTGGTCGCGGCCGAGCAAAACAAGCCGGGCCTGCTGGGCAAGTTGTTTGGCAAGAAGGATCAGACCCCGGTCAAGGGCCTGTATTTCTGGGGCGGCGTAGGTCGCGGCAAGACTTACCTGGTGGATACCTTCTTTGAAGCGCTGCCCTTCAAGGAAAAGTCCCGTACGCACTTCCACCGCTTCATGAAGCGCGTGCACGAAGAGATGAAAACCCTGGGTGGCGAGAAAAACCCGCTGACCATCATCGCCAAGCGTTTTGCCACCGAAGCCCGGGTCATCTGCTTCGATGAATTTTTCGTTTCCGACATCACCGACGCCATGATCCTTGGCACCCTGATGGAAGAACTGTTCAAGAACGGCGTGACCCTGGTCGCGACGTCGAACATCGTGCCGGACGGCCTCTACAAGGACGGCCTGCAACGCGCGCGCTTCCTGCCGGCCATTGCGCTGATCAAGCAGAATACCGAGATCGTCAACGTCGACAGCGGCGTCGACTATCGTCTGCGTCACCTCGAACAAGCCGAGCTGTTCCACTATCCGCTCGACGAAGCCGCCAACGAAAGCCTGCGCAAGAGCTTCCGTGCGCTGACACCGGAATGCACGGCGGCGGTCGAAAATGATGTGCTGATGATCGAGAACCGTGAAATTCGTGCCGTGCGCACCTGCGATGACGTGGCCTGGTTCAACTTCCGTGAACTGTGCGATGGCCCGCGCAGCCAGAACGACTACATCGAGTTGGGCAAGATCTTCCACGCCGTGCTGCTCAGCGATGTCGAGCAAATGAGCGTTACCACCGACGACATCGCCCGACGCTTCATCAACATGGTCGACGAGTTCTACGACCGTAACGTGAAGCTGATCATTTCCGCCGAAGTCGAGCTTAAAGACCTGTACACAGGTGGTCGCCTGAACTTCGAGTTCCAGCGTACCTTGAGCCGACTGCTGGAAATGCAATCCCACGAATTCCTGGCCCGGGCGCACAAGCCGTAGGACGATTCGGAAAATAAAAAAGGCCTGCGATTGCAGGCCTTTTTTGTCAGCGCAAATCCTCCGCCCACAGGTTTGTACATTGTTTTGAAGTCAAATGTCCTCGTTGAGATAATGCGCAAGCTCGTGCTGCCGTTGGCAACCAAGCAGCAGCCAAAGCAGAATTCTGGCTTTTCGCGGACATAGAAAACCCGCCATCGATGCCCCCTTGCGAATTAAGTCCATTTCACCACCGCCAAAACCGTAAGAGGCACGTGCGGTGGAGCCGGAACCGGTTCGGGTCGCAATGATCACGGGGATTCGTTCGGCAATATGTTCAATCATTGTCGCCCAGCGCTGCGAGATGTGGCCGGCGCCGAAACCGCCGATCACCAGCCCGTCGTAATCGAGTGCGAGAATATTTTCCAGTAGCAGGGTGTCGGCCGAAAGTGAGGCCTCAAGCAGCGCAACCTTCTGCGTGGTCTGTTGCGGCAGCGGTAACACCGTGCGTGGCCCTGGCGGGCGCAGGTAGCGAACACGGTCTTCCAACAGTAGGCCCACGGGCCCCACGACCGGAGAGGAAAACGCCTGTAATGCCAGCGAATCGGTTTTGCGGACGCTGCACGCTTGATGAATCTGTCCGTTCATCACGACCTGGACACCGCGCTGCTGGCTGTTCTGCGCCAAGGCAACGCGACATGCATCCAGAAGATTGGCCGGTCCATCGGCACCTGGCTGCGCTGCGGAACGCATGGCACCGGTCAGCACCAAGGGGGTGTCGTAGGGCCACAGGTAATCGAAAAACACCGCGGCTTCTTCGAGGGTGTCGGTGCCCTGGGTTATCACGACCCCATCGGTTCCCTGTTTGACCTGAAACTCAGCCCAGGACAATACGTTCAGCAAAAACTCGAAATCCAGGGATGCACTGGGCAGCAGGCCGAGGGTCTCGACGGTGACTCCGGCCAGTGTCGTCAGTTCCGGTATGGAAGTCAGCAGGGCTTCGCCGCTGACGGTCGGGATGACGCCTTCACCGGCATTGCTCGCTTGCATGCTTACCGTGCCGCCAAGTGCCGCGATGGACAGTTTGGGCAGGTCCATGGGATACCTCGCATGTTTGTAATGAAAAGTGGCTGTATCCGCTTTTGAGGCCGCGATACAGCCGAATGACTGGGGCATTAATCAGCGATAAAAAAACCGATCAGCGGCACGATCAGCAGTGTGCTGATGGCCATCGACAGTACATTGGCGATATAGGCATGCATGTCGGCCGGTAATTTCCTGGCGATCACACAGGCCAGCGGAGGTGCGAGTAACGCCCCCAGCAGCGCACTTGAGACGATAATCTGCCAGCTACCGCCATAGGTCAGGATCGCCGCGGGCACCACTGAAACCAGCGGGATGTAAGTGGGATACCAGCCGCGCAACATCCATTGTTGACGCCAGATCAGCACGCCGATTGCCGAAGCCAATGCCTGCGCGCCGATGATGTGCAGCAACAGACCCGATCCGTACGCGGGGCTTGAAGGGTTCAAGCTGTACGCCAGCAATGCACCCAGTATCAGGCCAAGGCTGGCCAGTTCATTGCCGAAGAACGGTGCTTCGGAAAAGTCCGCCAGAATCCGGCGCAGGCTCCAGGTGACGCCATAATCGGGCGCCTTGGCGGGGGCGATCGAGGCGGGTGGCGTTTCCGGCGAGCTGGATTTCACCAGGTTCGGCCAATAGCGGCAGAACAGAAACGCCAGGATGCTGGCAATCGCCATGCCCAGCACATTGCCGATCACTGCAGGCAAGGCCAGCGGTTGGCACACGTAGTTGACGATCAGCAGGCACATCGGTGTGACGAGTACGGCGCCCATGAGCGCGCCGTTGATCGTGACCCTCCAGCCTCCTCCAAACATCAGCACCATCGCGGCTGGCAGCGAGACGAATGCTACGAATGTGGGTTGCCAGGTTGTGGCTGTCACCGTCCAGCCCCACAGCAGATTGCTCAGCAGTAGCCCGAGCAACGAACTGGTGACCAGCCAGGGCCAAAGTCCCGTTCCATAGGAGATGGCAAACCCTTGCCAGGATTTCCCGGTTCGATTCGCCCAGTAAGCCAGATAAGCGCCCGCCAGCAGGCCGATCGAGGCGAACTCGTGCTTGTAGAAAGCCACCTCGCTGATGTCACCTAACACCCAACGCAGCCAGGCACTCGGTTCGGGTAGCAGCGATACCATGTCGCCGTACCCGGGCCAATGCGCTCCCCAGAAAGTCCGGTTGCTGAAAGAAAGCCAGGCGATCAGCAGTATCGCGCCGATCATTAGCAGGACGACGGCTGTATCAATTGATGATTTTCGCGATGGTTTGTTTTTGTCGGTTGTAACTTCCATGCAATAGGCCTCCTGATCAACGTGGAAGGCAAGGGTGTTGGGTGTAGCCGAGCATCTGATCGTAAAGATCGGCTCGGCGATCGCGATGCAGATCGTTCAGGTTGTTCCAGATGGGCGCACTGCGGGAGCTGCTCAGGTCGATATCGGCAAGCAGGATTTCCTGTCTGTCTGCCGAAGCCACGGCGCCAATCGGCCAGCCGTTGGTTCCGGCAATCAACGAGCAACCCAGGTAGCGCGCGCCGCGCTCCTCGCCGATCCGGCTGGCAGCAGCGATAAACACGTTGTTGACGTGAGCGGCGGTCATCGTCAAATACGACGCCATGCACTTACCGGCATCATCGAACAGCGGCGGCGGTGTCCAGACCCAGTTGTTCAGGCTGCAAATGATGTCTGCGCCTTGCTGGGCGAGGATCCGTGGCACCTCCGGGAACCAGATGTCCCAGCAGATCAGCAGCCCGATGCGGCCGATCGGTGTGTCGAAAACCGGGAAGCCCAGGTCGCCGGGTGTGAACCAGAGCTTCTCCAGATTCCACAAATGGGCTTTGCGGTACTTGCCGATAAAACCTTCTGGTCCCACCAGAACGCCGGAGTTGAAGAGTCGCATGCCGTCGCGTTCGGCCAGACCGGCCACGAGGTAAACGTTGTGTTCGCGGGCGAAATCGATCCAGCACTGCACGCTTGGCCCGTCGGGAACCGATTCGGCGTGGGCGAAGGCATCCTGTCGATTACTGAAGAAATAGCCAGTATTGGAAAGCTCGGGCAGAACGATGAGATTCGCACCTCCGTTTACCGCTTCAAGCGCCAATTCCAGGCTGCGACGCAGATTACCTACACAATTCTCGATGCCGACTTGTGGATCGAATTGTACGACTGCTACACGAACAGGACTTGTTGGCTCAGTCATTCCGTCGTTCCTCTTTTTATTGTTTTTCAAGCTGTTAAATGGCGTGTGTATAAGAGGGGAATCAGGAATGGGGTGTAAGTCAGCTATTTCCGTTTAGGTCGTAGTCCTTGTCCTAAAATGGATCAGTGTGATGTTTGATGGCAGTGGGTAGCCGGCGCGAGAGGTAGAGCCGTGTATTGCATGCATGGCTCTGGAACGGGGATGTGATCAGATTTTGAGTTGGTAGTGCGGGTAGTCGCTCAAGGAAAATCCGCCATTGAAGGTCGCGGCGGTTTTGTTGCAGATATGAATCACTGCATCGACAGCACCGCGAAAACATGGCTCCGTCCAACCGGCATCGACGGAAAATGACTCGCCGGACAAATACAAGCCTGATACATGAGCAAAGTCCCGGTTGTACTTCATCAGGCCGACGGCATCGTAGTAGGTGCCCGGTCGGTAAAGCTTGGCACAGCCCAGAGCATTTTTATCAGTGATCCAACGCTGAACCACTGCTTGATCAATGCCGATGTAGGGAGAGATTTTTTCCTGGACGTTGGCAGAGTTCATGAGTATGCGATCCAGCTCTTCGGCGCATTTTGATACAAGCTCCTTATCGCTGAATGAGGCGAGCTTGGTTGCATCATCTTCCCAGGTATAACTCAGCAGGATGCAGTCATAGCTGTAATTGTCGTTGTAGCGGTAGGTATAGACATCATGGATAAAGCTGTCTGTTACGATGGCTTGCGGGATATTTTTGTTTTTCGAGAGAAATGATTTTTTCAGCGGTGCAAACACTTTGCAGCTAGTTTCCCAGTGTGCGGTTTTGTAGGCGTTAATCGTCTCGAAAGGCAGCATCTCCCGGGTGAAATTTTCGAGCTTGATTCGAGTTTCAATCAGCCAGGAGGGTAGTGTCATGATGACTGAGTCAAAGTCATCAAATTGCTCCTGGATTTGCTCGGGTTGACTGTGTTTCCAGTTGAAATAGACGCGTATTTTTTGATTGGTCAGCTTTTCCAGTTTTGTGACGGATGAGTCGGTGAGAAGCCCATTGCTTCTTTCGAGGAAATGTTCGTAGATGGACTTTCCGGTTTCGTCGGCTTTCACAAACAGCAGGCATTCGTCCAACGCGGCGAGGCCGATGTAGCGGGGTCTGTCGAAACGCTGCCCCATTGAGTCAAAAACGGCTTCGCTATTCAGGTAGGGCGAATCCAGTGGATCGCCGTTTGAGTCCACTCGACCATGGATCAGTTGCAATTGGCTGCTGAAGCCGAAAATCGCGGTACGCAGAGGGTAGAGGCAGCAGACGTCGTAAAAAGCTCCCCAGCTACCGTCACCTATACCTATCGCGTAAAAAATTGCGGACTCTTGCGCAGACATTCCCATTCCGCCGAAATCCCCGGGTGAGCGGCTATCCCAAGCTTCCAGTGCTGGCATGCTGACCAGTTCGCGGAACGAGACACTCTCGTATTTTTCAACGATAGAAGCCCATATGGCTTCCCATTCCTGGCTCGCATAGAGCTCAGCAACGTGGCGGGTCATGCGATCGGCAAAGGCTTTCCACTTGGAATAAACCTTTTGTAATTCATCGCCGGGAGGCGGTGTGACGCCGTCTTCGTTTTTCCATATCAACATTTGCGACGCCGATCCGCCGTCGATGCTGCCCTCCCGGAGATAGATGCCTGTCGAGTTAACCCATTGGCTACCGGGGTTGGCGAAGTCTGAAAACGCCAATTCAAATTGATTGGCGTAGTAAGCCATCAGCGACCGACCTTCTGTCGGTGGCTCATCCGCCCGGTTGAAGAAGGGCATGCGCATGGCGCCCATTTCAAACGGTGTATGGCTTTCTGCCGAGTTTCGGCTACCGGGAACGGTCAGATGCCTGCCACCGATGCGTCTGGATTGTTCGATGAGAGTGATATGGGTAAAGCCGCAGCGATAGAGCT
This sequence comes from Pseudomonas sp. IT-P258, assembly GCF_949767825.1. Taxonomy (NCBI): domain Bacteria; kingdom Pseudomonadati; phylum Pseudomonadota; class Gammaproteobacteria; order Pseudomonadales; family Pseudomonadaceae; genus Pseudomonas; species Pseudomonas sp. IT-P258. Next base: position 122,617 of record NZ_CATKPU010000065.1, read on the forward strand.
CTCTTGCGGCGGTCAAGCCTGTGACGCCGGCGCCGATGATGCAGATTTTATGTTGCGGGTCAGTTGCCCTGGCGATGCCGTTTTCCTGTTCTACCAGCGCACGATAGTCAAAGCACAAGTCCGGAGGATTGGGAAAGCGAGCCGCCCATTTGTTTTTAGCCGAGCGCTTTGTTCGGGCGGCCTCCTTGGCGATGTATGACGGGTAGTTGTAGCTTGATCCGATAGTCATGATTGATCTTCCCTGATGGTGTTTGCGGGGGAAGATGTTGAAGTTTTTAAGGGGCTGCGTCTGTGGGCCGGGCTGGGCTCTCCGGCGCTCTGTATTCCGCCTTTTGCGTAGGAAAATGCACTGCGAAAAGAACTGCGTGGCCGGCGCAAGATTCAATGTGGGAGCGAGCAGGCTCGCTCCTACATGGGATTTTTTAGGCTTGAGGCCTACGCAGCCTGCTGAAACTGCTGCCGATACTGATTCGGCGACAGCTCCGTGTGCTGGCGGAACAACCGGGCGAAGAAGCTCGCATCGTCATAGCCGACTTCATAGCTGATGGTCTTGATGCTCTTGCGGCTGCCGGACAGCAAGCCCTTGGCGGTTTCGATGCGCAGGCGTTGCAGGTAATGCAGTGGCTTGTCGCCGGTGGCGGTCTGGAAGCGGCGCATGAAGTTGCGGATGCTCATGCCGTGTTCGCGGGCGACGTCCTCGAAACGGAACTTGTCGGCGAAGTGATCTTCGAGCCAGTGCTGGATCTGCAGGATGATCACGTCCTGGTGCAGCTTCTGCCCGCCGAATCCAATCCGTCCCGGTGAATAACTGCGCTGCACTTCGTAGAGGATGTCCCGGGCCACGGCCTGGGACACGTTGGCGCCGCAGAAGCGCTCGATCAGGTAAATGTACAAATCGCAGGCCGAGGTGGTGCCGCCGGCGCAGTACAGGTTGTCGGCGTCGGTCAGGTGCTTGTCCTGATTGAGCTGGACCTGGGGGAAACGTTCGGCGAAGGCATTGAAGAAGCGCCAGTAGGTGGTCGCTTCCTTGCCATTGAGCAACCCGGCTTCGGCCAGCCAGAAAACACCGGTGGCTTCGCCGCACAGTACGGCGCCGCGCGCATGTTGCTGGCGCAGCCAGGGCAGGACTTGCGGGTAACGCTTGCAGAGGCTGTCGAAATCATCCCAGAACGCCGGAAGAACGATGATGTCGGCGTTTTCCAGCCCGCCGTCCACCGGAATCATCACATCACTGAAAGTGTTGACCGGTTTGCCGTCGGGGCTGACCAGACGGGTTTCGAACGCCGGTGTCAGGCCCTGGCCCAGCTGTTTGCCGTAGCGCAGGCTGGCGAGGTGGAAGAAATCCTTGGCTTGCATGAGGGTGGAAGCGAAAACCCGGTCGATGGCCAGGATGCTGACGCGCCGCAGGGGCGTGGAGGCTTGGTTAGACATAATTCAACTTTATTTTTATAGGGGGAAGTGGTCACCAGACGGCTGGATCGTCTTATTTTTTGTCGGATGTGTCCAGTGTCCTGTATCGGAAGCGAGGCTTAGTCTCTGAACGTCAACTCATTCTAAAAACAAAGAAAAGGTGCCGCATGATCCCCAGAACCCTGTTCAGTTCCGAGCACGAGCTTTTCCGCGACAGCGTGCGGACGTTCCTCGAAAAAGAGGCGGTGCCGTTCCATGGGCAATGGGAAAAACAGGGCTATATCGACCGCAAACTGTGGAACAAGGCGGGGGAGGCGGGGATGCTTTGCTCGCACTTGCCGGAAGAGTACGGCGGCCTGGGAGCGGACTTTCTCTACAGTGCGGTGGTGATCGAAGAAGTGGGGCGACTGGGCCTGACCGGCATCGGTTTTTCCCTGCACTCGGACATCGTGGCGCCCTACATCCTGCATTACGGCAGTGAGGCGCTGAAGCATAAATACCTGCCGAAACTGGTGTCCGGCGAGATGGTTACCGCGATTGCCATGACCGAACCGGGCGCCGGTTCCGATCTGCAAGGGGTGAAAACCACGGCCGTGCTCGATGGCGATGAGTACGTGATCAACGGCTCCAAGACCTTTATCACCAATGGCTACCTGGCCGATCTGGTGATCGTCGTCGCCAAGACCGATCCGAAGGCGGGCGCGAAGGGCACCAGTCTGTTTCTGGTGGAAGCCAATACGCCGGGCTTCGACAAGGGAAAGCGCCTGGAAAAAGTCGGGATGAAAGCCCAGGACACCTCGGAGCTGTTCTTCCAGGACGTGCGTGTACCCAAGGAAAACCTGCTGGGCCAGGCCGGGATGGGCTTTGCCTACCTGATGCAGGAATTGCCCCAGGAGCGCCTTACCGTGGCCATTGGCGGGCTGGCTTCAGCCGAAGCGGCGCTGCAATGGACGCTGGACTACACCCGCGAGCGCAAGGCGTTCGGCAAGTCGATCGCGGATTTCCAGAATACCCGGTTCAAGCTGGCGGAGATGGCCACGGAAATCCAGATCGGCCGCGTCTTTGTCGACCGCTGCCTGGAACTGCACCTGCAAGGAAAACTCGACGTGCCGACGGCGGCGATGGCCAAGTACTGGGGCACCGACCTGCAGTGCAAGGTGCTCGACGAGTGTGTGCAGTTGCACGGTGGCTATGGGTTCATGTGGGAGTACCCGATTGCCCGGGCATGGGCGGATGCGCGGGTGCAGCGGATCTATGCCGGCACCAATGAAATCATGAAGGAGATTATTGCGCGGTCGCTTTGATTGGCGCTGATGGTTGAAAAGATCGCAGCCTCCGGCAGCTCCTACACAGAATTGGCGTACACCCTGTAGGAGCTGCCGAAGGCTGCGATCTTTTCGTGGTCATGACAAATTATGGAGCCGGATTCGGATGATCCTTGTGAATCGCCTCGATCCCTTCCAGCACTTCCTCCGACAGCTTCAAGTCGAAACTGCCGATGTTGCTCTCCAGTTGCTCCATCGTCGTCGCGCCAATGATGTTGCTGGTCACGAACGGCTGCTGCGTGACGAACGCCAGGGCCATTTGCGCCGGGTCCAGGCCGTGCTCGCGAGCCAGGGCCACGTAACGGCTGCAGGCGGCTTCCGACTGCGGATTGAAATAGCGGCTGAAGCGGCTGTAGAGGCTCAGGCGACCTTTTGGTGGGCGGGCGCCACCTTCGTACTTGCCTGACAGGAAGCCGAACGCCAGCGGTGAATAGGCCAGCAGGCCGCACTGTTCGCGGATGGCGATTTCCGCCAGGCCGACTTCAAAGCTGCGGTTGAGCAGGTTGTACGGGTTCTGGATCGACACCGCTCGCGGCCAGCCTCGGGCTTCGGCCAGGGCCAGGAAGCGCATGGTGCCCCATGGTGTCTCGTTGGACAGGCCGATGTGGCGGATCTTGCCGGCGCGGACCTGCTCGTCCAGCGCTTCGAGGGTGTCCTCCAGTGGGGTCAGGTTGGCTTCGATCTTGTGCTTGTAGCCCAGTTGTCCGAAAAAGTTGGTGCTGCGCTCCGGCCAGTGCAGTTGGTACAGGTCGATGTAGTCAGTTTGCAGGCGCTGGAGGCTGGCATCCACCGCTTCGGTGATGTGCTGGCGGTTGTGGCGCAGGTTTTTATCGCGGATGTAGTCGATGGTGTTGCCGGGGCCGGCGATCTTGCTGGCCAGGATCCAGTCGCCGCGGTCGCCGCGGCTTTTGAAGTAGTTGCCGATGTAGCGTTCGGTGGTGGCGTAGGTTTCGGCCTTGGGTGGCACCGGGTACATCTCGGCTGTGTCGATGAAGTTGATCCCGGCACGCTTGGCCCGCTCAATCTGGGCGAAGGCCTCTGCCTCGCTGTTTTGCTCGCCCCAGGTCATGGTTCCGAGGCAGAGGGCACTCACGTTCAGATTGGTTCGGCCTAGCTGGCGATAGTCCATCGTGTGCTCCTTGGGCAAAACAATCATAAAAGCAGGTTGAATTATTTTTCGCAATCTGCATAATTGCGCACCTCTTTCTGCAGTGGAAGTGATGCGCCGCCGCCGAAGAATCTTGCCGTTGAACGGACGCGCCGACCCGAGCCCCCGAAAGCGTCTGTATCCGGCTGCCTTTGACTTGTCAAAGTACGCACTATTCAGTAAGATCCGCCGTCTAATTTACAGGGCGGCCCCTGAGGCTATAAAGAATGAAAACTTTTACTGCTAAACCAGAAACAGTAAAGCGCGACTGGTTTGTCGTCGACGCTGCTGGTCAGACCCTGGGTCGTCTGGCCACCGAAATCGCGAGCCGTCTGCGTGGCAAGCACAAGCCTGAGTACACTCCTCACGTTGACACCGGCGACTACATCGTCGTAATCAACGCTGAGCAGATCCGTGTTACCGGTGCTAAAACCACTGACAAAATGTACTACTCCCACTCCGGTTTCCCGGGCGGCATCAAGTCGATCAACTTTGAAAAGCTGATCGCCAAGGCCCCTGAGCGCGTGATCGAGACCGCGGTTAAAGGCATGCTGCCTAAAAACCCACTGGGTCGCGACATGTACCGTAAGCTGAAAGTCTATGCGGGCGCTGCACACCCACATACTGCTCAGCAGCCCCAAGAACTGAAGTTTTAACGGAATAGTACATTATGTCGGCGACTCAAAATTACGGCACTGGCCGTCGCAAGACCGCAACCGCACGCGTTTTCCTGCGTCCGGGTACTGGTAACATCTCCATCAACAACCGTTCGCTGGATAACTTCTTCGGCCGCGAAACTGCCCGCATGGTAGTTCGTCAGCCGCTGGAGCTGACTGAGACTGTCGAGAAGTTCGACATCTACGTCACCGTGATCGGCGGTGGTGTGAGTGGTCAGGCTGGCGCAATCCGCCACGGCATCACTCGTGCCCTGATGGACTACGACGAGACTCTGCGCAGCGCCCTGCGTAAAGCCGGCTTCGTAACCCGCGATGCTCGTGAAGTTGAACGTAAGAAAGTCGGTCTGCGTAAAGCGCGTAAGCGTCCGCAGTACTCGAAGCGTTAATTCGCTTTCACGTTCAAAAAAGAACGCCCAGTTTCCTCACGGAGCTGGGCGTTTTTTTATGTCTGCGATTTATCAAAGAATTGCGCTGTGACAACTTGCCACATCCGCAGACGCCCTATACTACAAGGCTTGGGGGTGATGGGTTCCGGTAATTACCTTGTCAGAATTGGGGCTTTTCATTACCATTCGGCAAAATTTTTATAAGTACATAGTTTTACTTAGTAGACGCCTGATTTAACAGGCCACAAAGCTGATGGGAGAGGACTGAATGAGCAATGACGGCGTGAATGCAGGCCGGCGTCGCTTCTTGGTAGCAGCCACATCCGTGGTGGGTGCTGCAGGAGCGGTGGGGGCTGCGGTCCCGTTCGTGGGGTCATGGTTTCCCAGTGCCAAGGCGAAAGCCGCAGGTGCACCGGTGAAAGTGAATGTCAGCAAGATCGAGCCAGGCCAGCAGATGATTGCTGAGTGGCGCGGCCAGCCGGTGTTCATCGTCCGCCGTACACAGGAAATCCTGGGGAATCTGAAGAAGATCGAGGGCCAGCTCGCTGACCCGACCTCCAAGAACTCGACACAACCGACTTACGTTGATCCGGAAACCCGTTCGATCAAACCCGAGGTCCTGCTGCTGATCGGTATCTGCACGCACCTGGGTTGCTCGCCGACCTTCCGTCCCGAAGTGGCACCTGCGGATCTGGGTAAAGACTGGGTAGGCGGCTATTTCTGCCCTTGCCACGGCTCCCACTACGATCTGGCTGGTCGCGTCTACAAGTCGCAGCCTGCGCCTTTGAACCTGCCAGTTCCCCCGCATTCCTATGAGACCGATGAAATTATTATCATTGGCGTCGATACGGAGAAAGCGTGATGAGCAAGTTCATGGATTGGGTTGATGCGCGCTTTCCCGCCACCAAAATGTGGGAAGACCATCTCAGCAAGTATTACGCACCGAAGAACTTCAACTTCTTCTACTTCTTTGGCTCCCTGGCGCTGCTCGTTCTGGTCAACCAGATCGTCACCGGTGTCTGGCTGACCATGAGCTACAACCCGTCGGCGGAAGAGGCGTTCGCCTCCGTCGAATACATCATGCGTGACGTCGAGTACGGCTCGATCCTGCGTCTGTTGCACTCCACCGGCGCTTCGGCGTTCTTCATCGTGGTCTATCTGCACATGTTCCGTGGCCTGCTCTACGGTTCGTACCAGAAGCCTCGTGAGCTGGTGTGGGTCTTCGGCATGCTGATCTACCTGGCGCTGATGGCCGAAGCCTTCATGGGCTACCTGCTGCCGTGGGGCCAGATGTCCTACTGGGGTGCCCAGGTGATCATCTCGCTGTTCGGTGCGATCCCGGTCATCGGCAACGACCTGACCCAGTGGATTCGTGGTGACTACCTGATTTCCGGTATTACCCTGAACCGCTTCTTCGCCCTTCACGTGGTTGCCCTGCCTATCGTTATCCTGGGTCTGGTGGTGCTGCACATCCTGGCGTTGCACGAAGTCGGTTCGAACAACCCGGACGGCGTCGACATCAAGAAGCACAAGGACGAAAACGGCATCCCGCTGGACGGCATTGCCTTCCACCCGTACTACACCGTGAAAGATATCGTCGGTGTGGTGGTGTTCCTGTTCATCTTCTGCTCGATCGTGTTCTTCTTCCCGGAAATGGGCGGCTACTTCCTCGAGAAGCCGAACTTTGAAGTGGCGAACGCCTTCAAGACCCCAGAGCACATCGCTCCGGTCTGGTACTTCACCCCGTTCTACGCCATCTTGCGTGCGATTCCGGACAAGCTCCTGGGTGTGATCGCCATGGGTGCGGCCATCGCTGTGCTGTTCGTCCTGCCATGGCTGGACCGTAGCCCGGTCAAGTCGATGCGCTACAAGGGCTGGCTGAGCAAGATCTGGCTCTGGGTGTTCTGCATCTCGTTCGTGATCCTGGGCGTGCTGGGCGTATTGGCCCCAACCCCTGAGCGTACGCTGTTGTCGCAGGTATGTACCTTCCTGTACTTCGCCTACTTCATTCTGATGCCGTTCTACACCAGGCTCGAGAAGACCAAACCGGTTCCGGAAAGGGTGACTGGCTGATGAAAAAACTATTTGCTGTATTGATGCTTGCTGCGCTGCCAGTGTTTGCTTTCGCGGCTGAGCACGGTGGCCCCGAGCTGGAAAAGGTCGATATCGACGTTTCCGATAAAGCGGCCATGCAGGACGGCGCGCGTACGTTCGCCAACTACTGCATGGGTTGCCACAGTGCCAAGTTTCAACGCTATGAGCGTGTTGCCGACGACCTGGGCATTCCCCACGAGTTGATGCTCGAGAAGCTGGTGTTCACTGGCGCCAAGATCGGCGACCACATGAGTATCGGCATGCAGCCGGCGGACGCCAAGGCCTGGTTTGGCGCAGCGCCGCCGGACCTGACCCTGGTTGCCCGTGTTCGCGGCACCGACTGGCTCTACGGTTACCTGAGGTCGTTCTACGAAGACCCTGCGCGTCCATGGGGCGTGAACAACAAGGTCTTCCCGAACGTGGGCATGCCTAACGTCCTGGCCGGCCTGCAAGGTCGCCAGGTGGTTGGCTGCAAACAGGTTCAGATCGTCGAGGGCGGCAAGAAGCAATATGATCCTCTGACCGGTACGGCGCTGACTCATGAAGCATGCGATCAGTTGACCATCGTGCCGAAAAGCGGTGCCCTGACTGCAGAGCAGTTCGATGAGAAGGTCAAGAATCTGGTAACCTTCCTGGCTTACTCGGCTAACCCGGTTAAGCTGCAACATCAGCGCATCGGTACATACGTATTGTTGTACCTGGCGTTCTTCTTCGTCTTCGCTTACCTGCTCAAGCGCGAATACTGGAAAGACGTGCACTGATAAAGCTTCAAGCTATTGCTGTTAATCGCGCGCGCCCAAGGGCGCCTCTGAAGATGTAGCGAAACTGGTGATCCAGTCGTTACGGGAGGCGCCCTCTGGGCGCGCTCGTTTTTGAGCTTTCGATAATTTCTACAAGCGAGGAGGATCGCCATGGGCGTGACCAATCGGTTGGCCTGTTACTCCGACCCCGCCGACCACTATTCCCACCGAGTGCGCATCGTACTGGCAGAGAAGGGTGTCAGCGCCGAGATCATTTACGTGGAGGCTGGTCGGCAGCCGCCTAAACTGATTGAGGTGAACCCTTATGGCAGTCTGCCCACACTGGTCGATCGTGACCTGGCGTTGTGGGAGTCGACTGTGGTGATGGAATACCTGGATGAGCGTTACCCGCATCCGCCGCTACTGCCGGTTTATCCCGTGGCGCGTGCCAACAGTCGCCTGCTGATACACCGCATTCAGCGCGACTGGTGTGGTCTGGTGGACCTGATTCTGGATTCGCGGACCAAGGAAGCGGCCCGTGCCGTGGCTCGAAAAGAGTTGCGCGAAAGCCTGACGGGTGTGTCGCCACTGTTTGCCGACAAACCGTTTTTCCTCAGTGAGGAACAAAGTCTGGTGGATTGCTGCCTATTGCCAATACTCTGGCGATTGCCGATTCTGGGTATAGAACTGCCGCGGCCGGCCAAGCCGCTGCTTGATTATATGGAGCGCCAGTTTGCGCGTGAGGCTTTCCAGGCGAGTCTGTCTGGTGTCGAACGCGACATGCGCTAAGGCTTAAGGAGCCGTTATGAACTCCAGTCGACCTTATCTGGTCCGTGCGCTCTATGAGTGGATTGTGGACAACGATTGCACCCCGCACATGCTGGTCAATTCCGAGTACCCGTCGGTGCAGGTGCCTCAGGGGTTTGCCAGTGACGGACAGATCGTCCTGAACGTATCGCCACAAGCCGTGCGTCATTTGCACATGGATAACGAAGCGGTCAGTTTCGAAGGGCGCTTTGGTGGCGTACCGCACACCTTGTACGTGCCGATTGCTTCGATCCTGGGCATCTACGCCCGGGAGAATGGCCAGGGCATGGTGTTCGATCTGGAGTCGCCCATGGGCGAGGACGACGAGATCGAACCGGATGACGATCTACCGCCACCCGACAGTGAGCCGCCGCGTCCAAGCGGTCGCCCCAGTCTGAAAGTGGTGAAGTAATAAAAAAGGCGATCCAGATGGATCGCCTTTTTTATGCGTGGGATTTGCAGGTCAGTCGATGTACTCGAACAGCTTCACAATCTTCTGCACGCCGGATACGCCTTGTACCAGGTTGGTCGCCTGCGCGGCTTCCTGCTTGGTCAGCAGGCCCAGCAAGTAGACGATGCCGTTTTCAGTGACAACCTTGATGCGCGAGCCGGGGATGTTCGCATCGGCGAGCATCTGGGTCTTGATCTTGGTGGTCAGCCAGATGTCGTTCTGGCGTGCCAGCAACGAGGACGGTGGCAGGACTTGCAGTTCGTTGTGTACCTGTTTCACGCGCTGGACGGCGGCGGCGGCCTGTTCGGCCTTGGCCTTGAGGTCCGCGCGTGGCGTTTGCCCGGCGAGCAGCACGACACCGTTGAAGCTGGTGACGACGATGTGCGAATCCTTATCCAGGGCCGGGTCGGCCTTGGCGACGTTCACACCAACCTTGGTGTCGATCAGGGAATCGTCGATCTTGCTGCCCAGTGTGCGAGTGCCACGGTCATCTTCAATCGGTGCTTCGCGGCTGGCAGTCACCACCGAGGTGCAGCCGCTGATGCCGAGGCACAGGGTCAAGGCCAGTAGGCCAAGGCGATTAGGGGTCATTCTTCACTCCCGAACAATTGGCTGTCGATCAAGTCGCAAAGGCAGTGGATCGCCAGCAGGTGGACTTCTTGAATACGAGCGGTGACGTTGGCCGGCACGCGAATCTCGACGTCCTCGGGCAACAGGAGCGACGCCATGCCGCCGCCATCACGCCCCGTCAATGCTACGACAATCATTTCGCGATCATGTGCGGCCTGGATCGCTTGAATTATGTTGGCCGAGTTGCCGCTGGTGGAGATAGCCAGCAACACATCGCCCGGTTGGCCGAGTGCACGGATCTGCTTGGAGAAGATTTCGTTGTAGCTGTAGTCGTTGGCGATCGAGGTGATCGTCGAGCTGTCGGTCGTCAGGGCGATGGCCGGCAGGCTCGGGCGTTCGCGCTCAAAGCGATTGAGCAGTTCGGACGAGAAGTGCTGGGCATCGCCGGCAGAGCCGCCGTTGCCGCAGGAAAGCATTTTGCCTTCGTTGAGCAGGGCGTTGACCATGACCTGGCTGGCTTGCTCGATGTGCGGTGCAAGTACTTCCATCGCCTGTTGCTTGGTGTCGATACTGGCCTGAAAAAGCTGGCGAATTCGCGATTGCATGTCCATCTGTGTGACCTTAAGTAGCGCGGCTGTTCGGCACGTGAATGTGCAGCCCGCAAAGCAAAGAGCAAAAATGTTGGGTGATAGTGTCCGGTTCGCAATGCCGGCGATCAGCCGTCGAAGGCATTCTGTAGCCAATTCAACTGATCGAGGTTGCTGTCGATGGCAATCACGTCGAAGCGGCAAGGGGAATTGGCCCAGCGCGGCTCGCGCTGAAGAAAATATTGCGCGGCGAAAATCAGTTTTTGCCGTTTGCGCTCATCGATGCTATCGAGCGCGCCACCCCATTGAGTGTTTTTTCTGTAGCGGACTTCAACGAATACTACTGTATCGCCATCTAGCATGACCAGATCAAGCTCGCCGCGTTTACACAACCAGTTCTGCGCCAGCAGGCGCAGACCCTGTTGTTGAAGATGCTCGAGCGCATGGCGCTCGGCATCCTTGCCGCTTTGCTGGCGTGACCTGTCGGGCATCAGCGAGCGGTGTCCGGCAGGCGCTGAACCTGGCCATTGACGAACTCGGCCCATGGCAACTGGCGCACGACCCGCTGGCTCTGAGACATGCCAAGGCTGCCCGACTCACCGTCGATGCGGCTGTCCGGCAGTGACTTGAGCTGGCCCAGGCGTGGTGCCAGGCGATAGGCGTCCACACCCATGGCATACAGGCGCCCCAGGCTGCCGGCGGCTTGTGGCCACTGGGCAGTGACCTGGCGGCGCAGTGGATCGTTGGCGTCCAGCAACCATGGCGTCTCGCAGAAGCGAATGCCATTCATGTCGTTGTACTGGTTGACGTCACCGCTGGCGCTGAACACGTGGGAGGTGGCGTAGACCGGAACATCACCTGCGTACTGGAAGTTCAGGGTCGGTTTGATCTGCTGGGCCTGTTGCGGCGTTGCGGCGAGGAAAATGAACTCGATGTCCTGGCGGCGCGATGGCTGGGCGGCCACTTGCGAGCCAACGGTGCTTTGCAGGCTCTTGGCGCGACCTTCGCTCTGACGCAGCTGGAACATGTCGGCAATCTGCTGGGCCAACTGGACCGGCTGGTCGACGCGTTCGGTGGCGACGATGGTGCCGCCATTGGCTTGCCAATCCTGGCTGAACGCCTTGAGCACGCGCTCGCCCCATTCACCTTTTGGCACCATGATGGCTGCGCGATGCAGGCCGTCGGCGCGAGCGCGGCGCGACACTTCGCGGGCTTCGTCTTCAGCGGCAAGACCGAACTGGAACAACTGCGCCGGGCCTTGATCGCCCTCGCTGTAATTGAGCGCCAGGGTGGTGATCGGTAACTGCGGACGAGTGCTCAGCTGTTTGACCAGCGGCTTCTCCAGCGGGCCGACGACCAGTTGCACGCCATCGGCCTGGGCCTTGCGGTAGAACTCGTCCATGGACGTCAGGCGCGAGCTGTCATAGAACTCGATGGCGGGTGGTTTCTGCCCGGCCTGCTGGGCCTGGTAGTGAGCGGCCATGAAACCGTCGCGCAGCGCTTTGCCAACCGAGGCCAGTTGGCCGTCCTGAGGCAGCAGCAGGGCAATCTTGTTCAGGGGCTGGCTGGCCAGCTCCTTGAGTTGGGTCAGTGGCTGCGGCAATTGTTTGGCTGCCGGGTGCTTCGGATTCTGCGCGCGCCAGTTGTCGATGGCGGCCTGTTGCTGCTCCAGGGTGCCGGCGGATTTCACGGCCAGTGCCAAGGCCATCCAGCCGCCGAGATCGTCGGTGGTGTTTGGCTGCAGCTGATCGGTCGGCAGCGAAGCGATCAGGGTCCAGATGGCTTCATGGTTTTTGCTTGCGGCTTCACCTTCGAGCATCGGGGCGATGAAAATGCGCTGGCGAGCGGCGGCGAGGGTCTGGCCATCGGCTTCAAGGGCGCGGGCGTGAACGGTGCCGGTGCGGACCTGTTGTTCGTCGGGCAGTTCGCTCAAGTACTGCAGGCTCGGATGGCTCAATGCGGCCAGCGCGGCCTTGGGCTGATTGCGGGTCATGGCCAGTTCAGCCGCCAGGGTGTTGGCGAAAACCTGTGGGGCCGGCTTGAGCTGTTCGACAGGAACCTGTTGCAGGATTTGCGCGGACTGGCCGGCATTGCCCTGGCGATAGGCCAGGTCGGCAGCGCTCAAGCGCAGCAAGGCAGCATCTTCCGGTGATTTGCTTTGGGAGGCCTTCTCAAGCAGTTGCTCGATACTGGCATCCGGTGTCCGTGGTAGTTCGCCAAGGCTGGACGAGGGCGAGCTGGCGCAAGCCGCCAGCAAGGCAGCGAGGCAGAGGGCAGATAACAGCCGCAGGCAAGCGATCATGTAAGCGTTCCTGATACTCGATCAAATTAGCGTGGAATTGTACCCAAGCACTGGCCGGGGCGCGATGTTACTGGCGTGAATCGATCAATTTAGCTGGTGTAAATGTTGCGCCAGCGCACAAACGGTCACCGATACCTTGTTTGCTTACGGGTTCGAGAGTCTCGCTACGCGCTACAATGGCGACTTTTACCGATCATGAGGTGTGCGCTTTGACTGCTCCAGGTGCTTTGAATTCCGCTGCTGGCTCGCTTTATGTGGTGGCGACGCCCATCGGCAACCTGGATGACATCAGTGCGCGGGCGCTGAAGATTCTGCGCGAAGTGGCCTTGATTGCCGCGGAAGACACCCGTCACTCCCAGCGCTTGATGCAACATTTCGGCATCTCGACGCCATTGGCGGCCTGCCATGAGCACAACGAGCGTGATGAAGGTAGCCGCTTTATCACGCGCCTGCTTGCCGGTGACAGCGTGGCGTTGATCTCGGATGCCGGCACGCCGCTGATTTCCGATCCGGGTTATCACCTGGTGCGGCAGGCCAGGGCAGCGGGCATCAGTGTGGTGCCGGTTCCGGGTGCTTGCGCATTGATTGCGGCGTTGTCGGCGGCCGGGCTGCCTTCCGACCGATTCATTTTCGAAGGTTTTCTGCCGGCCAAGGCGGTGGGGCGGCGTGCGCGTCTCGAGCAGGTAAAGGAAGAGTCTCGTACATTGATCTTCTATGAGGCCCCGCATCGCATCCTGGAATGCCTTCAGGACATGGAGTTGGTGTTCGGTCCCGAGCGCCCGGCGCTGCTTGCCCGTGAGCTGACCAAGACGTTTGAGACTCTCAAGGGGCTGCCGTTGGCTGAGCTGCGCGAGTTTGTCGAGTCGGACAGCAATCAGCAGCGTGGCGAGTGCGTGGTGCTGGTGGCGGGCTGGTCCGCGCCCGAGGAGGAAGGCACCGTCAGCAGCGAGGCGATGCGCATCCTCAACCTGTTGCTCGAAGAAATGCCGCTCAAGCGTGCGGCGGCTTTGGCGGCGCAAATCACCGGCGAGCGAAAGAATGTGCTGTACCAGATCGCGCTGGATCAGCAGAAGGGCGAGTAAAAGCCGACGCACAGGCGTGCTCTATGGCGCTTGGTGCTTGTTCTTCAGGCGCTCTGCCGGTAACCTTCGCGGCGGAGAGTCGATCGGACAGTCGCTGCCCTCTATGAAAATTAGGGGGGGGAGGAAAGTCCGGGCTCCATAGGGCGAAGTGCCAGGTAATGCCTGGGAGGCGTGAGCCTACGGAAAGTGCCACAGAAAATAACCGCCTAAGCGCTTCGGCGCCGGTAAGGGTGAAAAGGTGCGGTAAGAGCGCACCGCACGTCTGGCAACAGTTCGTGGCTAGGTAAACCCCACTTGGAGCAAGACCAAATAGGGTCCCAAGGCGTGGCCCGCGCTGGGACCGGGTAGGTTGCTAAAGATGTCCAGTGATGGCCATCGTAGACGAATGACTGTTCAAGACAGAACCCGGCTTACAGATCGACTCTCCACCTTTTTCTTTCCTCTGCTTGAATCATCAGGCAGGGGGGCAAGTGATAGCAATTTCCCTCCTTACACAATCATCCGCAGAACCTCTTTTGTAATACCAAAAAAATCTTACTCTTAATAAATTACTTTAACTTTCGAACGCAGCCTTCTGTGCTGATTCAAGTTATTGGTCAGTTTCATCTGCCGGATTCTCGTTACCTCTCCGTTAATGCTCCTAAATCTCAGTTCTGTAAGGGTTTTCCTTTACTCCGCGCCTTGACGGTGTGGTGGGCGCATTCCTATAGTGTGCGCAAGTGGCGGAAAGTGGCATGAAGTGGGTTTTTTGAACTCAAAACGCTAGAATTTGGAGAAACGCTGACGTGTTTCGCGGAGCCAACGCTATCAGTCTCGATGCAAAGGGCCGTCTCGCTATGCCGAGCCGGTACCGTGACGAGCTCGATTCGCGTAGCTCCGGTCAATTGATCGTGACAATTGATGCCGTTGATCCTTGTTTGTGTGTTTACCCCCTCGATGAGTGGGAAATTATTGAAACCAAACTGCGCGCATTGCCTTCGCTTCGCGAAGAGAACCGTCGCCTGCAACGTTTACTGATTGGTAATGCCGTCGACCTCGAGCTCGATGGCAGTGGTCGTTTTCTGGTTCCACCGCGTCTTCGTGAATATGCCAAGTTGGATAAGCGCGCGATGTTGGTAGGCCAACTGAACAAGTTCCAATTGTGGGACGAGGATGCCTGGAACGCGGTTTCTGCCGCTGACCTGGCTGCCATTCAACAACCGGGCGCGATGCCTGATGAACTGCGTGATTTGATCCTGTGACTATTGATAGCGGCTTTAACCACATCACCGTACTGCTTGACGAAGCCGTCGAGGCTCTCGCCGTACGTCCTGATGGCTGCTATCTGGACGGTACGTTCGGGCGCGGCGGACACAGCCGGTTGATCCTCAGCCAGCTCGGACCCGATGGTCGGTTGCTCGGATTCGATAAAGATCCACAAGCGATTGCCACCGGGCAAGCGCTAGCGGCCGAAGACGGCCGCTTTGTCGTTGTGCAGCGCAGCTTTGCCGAGCTCGGTTCGGAAGTCGCCGAACGCGGTCTGGCCGGCAAGGTCAGCGGCGTGCTGCTGGATCTGGGGGTGTCTTCGCCACAGCTCGATGATCCTGAACGCGGCTTCAGCTTCCTCAATGACGGCCCGCTGGACATGCGCATGGATCCGTCCCGTGGCATCAGCGCCGCCGAATTCGTCAACACCGCGCCCGTGGAGGAAATCGCCCGGGTGTTCAAGGAATACGGCGAAGAGCGTTTCTCCGGTCGCATGGCCCGTGCCGTGGCCGAGCGCCGCGACATCAGGCCATTCGAGCGTACCGGTGACCTGGCAGAAGTCCTGAAGGTCGCCAACCCGGCGTGGGAAAAGGGCAAGAACCCTGCAACCCGCGCGTTCCAGGGATTGCGTATTCACGTCAACAACGAACTGGGTGATCTGGAAACCGGCCTCGAAGCCGCTCTGGAATGCCTGGAAGTGGGTGGTCGCCTGGTGGTGATCAGCTTCCACTCCCTTGAAGACCGTATCGTCAAACTGTTCATGCGCAAGCTGGTCAAAGGCGAAGCCGACAACCTGCCGCGTAACCTGCCGGTTCGGCATGTCGCCTTCGAACCGAAAATCAAAGTCCATGGCAAAGCGCAGACGGCCTCCGACGCCGAACTCAAAGCCAACCCACGTTCCCGTAGCGCTGTCATGCGTGTGGCGGAGAAGCTGCGGTGAGCAAGCTTTTCGCCAAGCCATTGCCCGGCGGAAGCTTCTTCATGCTGCTGCTGTTTGTCGGCGTGCTCGTGTCGGCCATCGGCGTGTCCTACAGCGCGCACTGGAACCGTCAGCTATTGAATTCGCTGTACAACGAACTGAGCGTGCGCGACAAGGCGCAGGCGGAGTGGGGCCGGTTGATTCTGGAGCAGAGCACCTGGACCGCCCACAGCCGTATCGAAGTGCTGGCCACCGAACAATTGAAAATGCACATCCCCGGTGCCGCTGACGTGAAGATGGTGGCGCCATGATGAAACTCGAAGGTGCACTCTTTCCTTGGCGGTTCCGCGTGGTGCTGGGTTTGCTAGGGATAATGGTGGCCGCGATTGCCTGGCGCATCATCGATTTGCAAGTGGTCGACCGTGCCTTCCTTAAAGGTCAGGGCGATGCCCGCAGTGTTCGTCATATTCCGATTCCGGCTCACCGTGGTCTGATCACCGACCGTAACGGCGAGCCATTGGCCGTGAGTACTCCTGTCACCACCCTTTGGGCCAATGCCAAGGAGATGCAAACGGCCAAAGAGAAGTGGCCAGCATTGGCCGCTGCGCTGGGGCAAGACCCTAAAGCCTTGGCCGAGCGCCTTGAAGCGCAAGCCAATAAAGAATTCATTTACCTGGTGCGCGGGCTGACGCCTGAGCAGGGCCAGGCCGTGCTCGATCTGAAAGTGCCAGGCGTCTATGGCATCGAAGAGTTCCGCCGTTTCTATCCGGCCGGTGAAGTGACCGCGCATATGGTCGGTTTTACCGACATCGATGACCATGGAAAGGAAGGTATCGAACTGGCCTATGACGAATGGCTGGCCGGGGTGCCGGGTAAACGACAAGTCATCAAGGACCGGCGCGGCCGGTTGATCAAGGATGTCCAGGTCACCAAAAACGCCAAGGCCGGAAAGCCCTTGGCGTTGTCCATTGACCTGCGCCTGCAATACCTGGCCAACCGCGAGTTGCGTAACGCGATCATCGAGAACGGCGCCAAGGCCGGCAGCCTGGTGATCATGGACGTGAAGACCGGCGAGATTCTCGCGATGGTCAACCAGCCGACCTACAACCCGAACAATCGCCGCAACCTGCAGCCGGCGATGATGCGTAACCGCGCCATGATCGACGTGTTCGAGCCAGGCTCGACCATGAAAGCGATCTCGATGAGCGCTGCCATCGAAACCGGCCGCTGGAAGCCGAGCGACACCGTCGAGGTGTATCCGGGCTCCCTGCAGATTGGCAAGTACACCATCAAGGACGTATCCAAGACCGAAGGCCCGGTGCTCGACCTGACCGGCATTCTGATCAATTCCAGTAACGTCGGCATGAGCAAGGTCGCGTTCGATATCGGCGGCGAAACCATTTTCCGTCTGGCGCAGAAAGTCGGGCTCGGCCAGGACACCGGCCTGGGCTTCCCGGGTGAGCGTGTCGGCAACCTGCCGAACTACCGCGAGTGGCGTAAGGCCGAGACCGCGACGCTGTCCTATGGCTACGGTGTTTCCGTGACAGCGATCCAGCTGGTCCATGCCTTCTCGGCCCTGGCCAACAATGGTCGCCTCGCACCGCTGACCCTGATCAAGACCGACAAGGCGCCGCAAACCACCCAGGTGTTGCCGGAGGCGGTCGCGAAAACCATGCAAGGCATGCTGCAACAAGTGATCGAAGCCCCGCGCGGTGTGTTCCGTGCGCAGGTACCGGCGTATCACGTGGGCGGCAAGTCGGGTACTGCACGCAAAACCTCGGTCGGCACCAAGGGTTACGCCGAGAACTCCTACCGTTCGCTGTTCGCCGGCTTCGGCCCGATGAGCGATCCGCGTTACGCCATAGTGGTCGTAATCGACGAGCCGACCAAGGCCGGTTACTTCGGTGGCCTGGTTTCCGCGCCGGTGTTCAGTCGCGTGATGTCGGGCACCCTGCGCCTGATGAACATCACGCCGGACAACCTGCCACCAACTCAACAAGCGAACGCAACACCGGTCGTTCCGCTGAAAGCCAATGGAGGGCGCGGCTGATGTCTCTGAGCCTGAACAAGATTTTCCCTCATGCCGGCCACGATTTGCTGATTCGCGAACTCGCCCTGGACAGCCGCAATGTGCGCGCGGGCGATCTGTTCCTCGCCGTGCCAGGCGGGAAGTTCGATGGGCGCGCGCATATTGCCGACGCCTTGCAGCGCGGTGCAGCCGCGGTGGCCTATGAAGTAGAAGGCGCCACGGTCCTGCCGATCACTGAAGTGCCACTGATTCCGGTCAAAGGTCTGGCGGCTCAGCTGTCGGACATCGCCGGGCGCTTTTATGGCGAGCCGAGCCATCACCTGAACCTGGTGGGCGTGACCGGCACCAACGGCAAGACCAGCGTGACGCAATTGGTTGCCCAGGCGCTGGATCTGCTCGGTCAGCACTGCGGCCTGGTCGGCACGCTCGGTTCGGGTTTCTACGGCGCGCTGGAAAGCGGCCTGCACACCACGCCAAACCCGATTGCTGTGCAAGCGACCCTGGCGGACCTGAAAAAGGCCGGCGCCAAAGCCGTGGCGATGGAGGTTTCTTCCCATGGCCTGGACCAGGGCCGTGTGACTGCACTGGCGTTCGATGTGGCTGTGATGACCAACTTGTCTCGCGATCACCTGGATTATCACGGCACCATGCAGGCTTATGGCGAAGCCAAGGCCCGGCTATTTGACTGGAATGACTTGAAATGCCGCGTGGTCAACCTCGACGACGAGTTCGGCCGGCAACTGGCCGCCGACAAGCGCGAGTCGCGGGTGATCACCTACAGCCTGGAAGATTCCAGTGCCTACCTGTATTGCCGTCAGGCGCAATTCGACGACGAAGGCGTGCGCGCCACGCTGGTCACGCCACAGGGCGAGCACCACTTGCGCAGCACCTTGCTCGGTCGCTTCAACCTGAGCAATGTCCTGGCCGCGGTCGGTGCGTTGCTCGGTCTGGATTACGCCCTGGACGAAATCCTCACGGTCCTGCCGAAGCTTGAAGGCCCTGCCGGTCGCATGCAGCGTCTGGGCGGTGGCTCGCAGCCGCTGGTGGTGGTCGATTACGCCCACACTCCGGATGCCCTGGAAAAAGTATTGCTGGCCCTGCGTCCACACGCCAAGGGCCGGTTGCTGTGCCTGTTCGGCTGTGGCGGCGACCGCGATCGCGGCAAGCGTCCGTTGATGGCCGAAGTGGTTGAGCGCCTGGCCGATGGCGTGCTGGTGACCGATGACAATCCGCGCACTGAAGATCCATCGGTGATTTTCGATGACATCCGCGCCGGTTTCACGGCTGCGGATAAAGTGGAGTTCGTTGCCGGTCGTGGTCAGGCGATTGCCCGGCTGATCGCCAGTGCCTCGGCGGATGACGTGATTGTCCTGGCCGGTAAAGGTCACGAGGACTATCAGGAAATCAACGGCGAGCGTCATGCCTTTTCCGATCTGGTCGAGGCCGATCACGCCTTGACCGCGTGGGAGGTGGCCCATGCTTAAGGCCTTGAAGCTGAGTGAACTGACCGCTGCGCTGAATGCTCGCCTGGTGTCCGCCGATGCCAGCTTCGACGGCGTCAGCATTGACAGCCGCGCGATCAAGCCGGGCCAACTGTTTATTGCCCTGACCGGTCCGCGTTTTGACGGTCATGACTATCTCAATGATGTCGCCGCCAAGGGCGCCGTGGCTGCGCTGGTCGAACGTGAAGTGGCCGACAGCACGCTGCCGCAGTTGCTGGTCAGCGACACCCGCCAGGCGTTGGGTCAATTGGGTGCGCTGAATCGCGCCGCCTACACCCATCCGGTCGCGGCCGTCACCGGTTCCAGCGGCAAGACCACGGTCAAGGAGATGCTTGCGAGCATCCTGCGCACGCGCGGCGCGGTGCTGGCCACGCGTGGCAACCTGAACAACGACCTCGGCGTACCGCTTACCTTGCTCGAACTGGCGCCGGAGCACACCGCTGCCGTGATCGAGTTGGGTGCTTCGCGCCTGGGCGAAATTGCCTACACCGTCGGCCTGACCAGGCCGCACGTGGCCATTCTCAACAATGCCGGGACCGCCCACGTCGGCGAGTTCGGCGGTCCGGAAAAAATCGTCGAAGCCAAGGGCGAGATTATCGAAGGGCTGGATGCCGATGGCGTCGCCGTTCTCAATCTCGACGACAAGGCATTCGGGATCTGGAAGGCCCGCGCCGGCGACCGCAAAGTGCTGACGTTTGCGTTGAGCAACTCCAGCGCCGATTTCCATGCCAGTGACCTGGCCACCGATGCTCGTGGCTGCCCGGCATTCAACCTGCACAGCCCTGAAGGTGTGGAGCGCGTGCAACTGAACCTGCTTGGCACCCATAACGTCGCCAATGCCATGGCTGCCGCCGCTGCTGCTCATGCCTTGGGCGTGTCGCTGTTCGGTATCGCCACCGGCCTTGGTGCGGTGCAACCGGTCAAGGGCCGCACCGTCGCGCAACTGGCCAGCAATGGCATGCGCGTGATCGATGACACTTATAACGCCAACCCCACCTCCATGTGCGCTGCCGTTGATATACTGGCCGGCTTTTCCGGTCGCACCGTCCTGGTGCTCGGGGATATCGGCGAGTTGGGCGAATGGGCGGAGCAGGGGCACCGCGACGTGGGCGAGTACGCCCGTGGCAAGGTTTCTGCGCTGTACGCCGTTGGGCCAATGATGGCTCACGCCGTGAACGCATTCGGTCCACAGGCTTTTCACTTCAGCACGCAGGCTGAACTGATCAAGGCCCTGGGCGCCGAGCAAGATACAAACACCACCATTTTGATCAAGGGGTCGCGCAGCGCTGCGATGGAAAACGTCGTTGCCGCCTTGTGCGGGTCCAGTCTGGAGAAACATTAATGCTGCTGCTGCTAGCGGAGTATCTGCAACAGTTCTACAAAGGCTTCGCGGTCTTCCAGTACCTGACCCTGCGCGGGATTCTCGGTGTACTGACCGCGCTGGTCTTGTCGCTGTGCTATGGCCCATGGATGATCCGCACGTTGCAGAACCGTCAGATCGGTCAATCCGTTCGCAACGACGGCCCGCAGTCGCACCTGTCCAAGTCGGGTACACCGACCATGGGCGGCGCGCTGATTCTGTCGTCCATCGGTGTCAGCACCCTGCTGTGGGCTGACCTGAGCAACCGCTATGTCTGGGTCGTGTTGCTGGTGACCCTGCTGTTCGGCGCCATCGGCTGGGTCGACGACTACCGCAAGGTCATCGAGAAGAACTCCCGTGGCTTGCCGAGCCGCTGGAAATATTTCTGGCAATCGGTGTTCGGTCTGGGGGCAGCGGTCTTCCTTTATATGACTGCCGCCACGCCAGTGGAAACCACCCTGATCCTGCCGATGCTCAAGGACTACAGCATTCCGCTGGGCGCCGGTTTCATCGTGCTGACCTACTTTGTGATCGTCGGTTCGAGCAACGCGGTCAACCTGACCGACGGCCTCGACGGCCTGGCGATCATGCCGACCGTGATGGTCGGTGGTGGCCTGGGCATTTTCTGCTACCTGTCGGGTAACGTGAAATTCGCCGAATACCTGCTGATTCCTTACGTACCGGGCGCCGGTGAGTTGATCGTGTTCTGTGGCGCACTGATCGGAGCGGGCCTGGGCTTCCTCTGGTTCAACACCTATCCGGCACAAGTCTTCATGGGGGACGTCGGCGCACTGGCGTTGGGCGCGGCCCTGGGCACCATCGCGGTGATCGTCCGTCAGGAAATCGTCCTCTTCATCATGGGCGGTGTGTTCGTGATGGAAACCCTGTCAGTCGTCATTCAGGTCGCCTCTTTTAAACTGACCGGTCGCCGCGTATTCCGCATGGCGCCCATTCACCACCACTTTGAACTCAAGGGTTGGCCCGAGCCGCGCGTGATCGTCCGTTTCTGGATCATCACCGTGATTCTCGTGCTGGTCGGCCTTGCCACCCTGAAGCTGAGGTAGAAACACGTGTCTCTGATCGCTTCTGACCACTTCCGCATCGTTGTCGGCCTCGGCAAGAGCGGCATGTCCCTGGTTCGCTTCCTGGCGAACCGGGGCGTGGCGTTTGCCGTGGCCGATACGCGGGAAAATCCACCGGAACTGGCCACGCTCAAGCGTGACTATCCCCACGTGGAAGTGCGTTGTGGCGAGCTGGACGTCGAATTCCTGTGCCGTGCCGACGAGCTCTACGTGAGCCCCGGCCTGGCGCTGGCGACCCCGGCCCTGCAGGCTGCCGCCGCCCGTGGCGTGAAGTTGTCCGGCGACATCGAGCTGTTCGCGCGTAACGCGAAGGCGCCGATCGTGGCCATCAGCGGTTCCAACGCGAAAAGCACCGTCACCACGCTGGTCGGCGAGATGGCGGCTGCGGCCGGCAAACGTGTTGCCGTCGGTGGCAATCTCGGTATCCCGGCGTTGGATTTGCTTAGCGACGACATCGAGTTGTACGTGATGGAGCTGTCGAGTTTCCAGCTGGAAACCACCGATCAGCTCAACGCCGAAGTGGCGACCGTGCTCAACGTCAGCGAAGACCACATGGACCGTTACAGCGGTCTGCCGGCCTACCACCTGGCCAAGCACCGGATCTTCCGGGGTGCCAGGCAGTTCGTGGTCAATCGCCAGGACGCTTTGAGTCGTCCGTTGATGGGCGAGGGCCAGCCGTGCTGGACCTTCGGCCTGAGCAAACCCGATTTCAAAGCCTTCGGCATCCGTGAAGAAGAGGGCGAGAAATACCTGGCCTTCGAATTCCAGAACCTGATGCCGGTGCGCGAATTGAAGATTCGCGGCGTCCACAACCAGTCCAACGCCCTTGCCGCCCTGGCCCTGGGTCATGCGGTCGGTCTGCCGTTCGACGCCATGCTCTCGGCCCTGCGCACCTTCGCCGGTCTCGAGCACCGCTGCCAGTGGGTCCGTGACCTCGACGGCGTGGGCTACTACAACGATTCCAAGGCCACCAACGTCGGTGCCGCGCTGGCGGCCATCGAAGGCCTGGGCGCGGACATTGACGGCAAGGTCGTGCTGATCGCCGGTGGCGACGGCAAGGGTGCCGAGTTCAAGGATCTGCGCGATCCGGTGGCGGCCAACTGCCGTGCCGTGGTCCTGATGGGCCGTGACTCCGACAAGATCGGCGAAGCCATCGGCGATGCCGTACCGCTGATCCGCGCCGGCACCCTGATCGAAGCTATCGAGCAATGCCGCGCCGCAGCCCAGCCGGGCGATGTGGTGTTGCTGTCGCCAGCCTGCGCCAGTTTCGACATGTTCAAGAACTACGAAGACCGTGGCCACCAGTTCGTCCAAGCCGTGGAGGATCTGGCATGAGCCTCAAAGGCATCATCAAGCCGTATCCATCGCCGCTCATCACCGGGCGCGGTATCGACCTCGACTTCCCGATGCTCGCCGGTTGCCTGACGCTGCTCGGCCTGGGGCTGATCATGATCGCCTCGGCATCGACCGAAGTGGCGGCCGTGCAGTCGGGCAGCGCCCTGTACTACATGATCCGCCACCTTATTTACGTGGTGCTGGGCCTGGGTGCCTGCATCGTCACCATGATGATCCCGATTGCCACCTGGCAACGCCTGGGCTGGCTGATGCTGCTGGGGGCGTTCGGCTTGCTGGTGATGGTGATCATTCCGGGGATCGGCCGTGAGGTTAACGGCTCGATGCGCTGGATCGGCTTCAGTTTCTTCAACGTCCAGCCTTCCGAGATCGCCAAGGTGTTCGTGGTGATCTACCTCGCCGGTTATCTGGTGCGTCGCCAGAAAGAAGTGCGCGAAAGCTGGATGGGCTTCTTCAAGCCGTTCATCGTGCTGCTGCCGATGGCGGGCCTGCTGCTGATGGAACCGGACTTCGGTGCCACCGTCGTGATGATGGGTGCTGCGGCGGCGATGCTGTTCCTCGGCGGGGTCGGGCTGTTCCGTTTTTCCCTGATGGTGGTCCTGGCCGTCGGCGCGGTGGTGCTGTTGATTCAAATGCAGCCCTATCGAATGGCGCGCCTGACCAACTTTGCCGACCCGTGGGCCGACCAGTTCGGCGCCGGCTATCAGCTGTCCCAGGCCTTGATCGCTTTCGGTCGCGGCGAATGGCTGGGCGTCGGCCTGGGCAACAGCGTGCAGAAGCAGTTCTACCTGCCCGAAGCCCACACTGACTTCGTGTTCTCGGTCCTGGCCGAAGAGCTGGGTGCAGTGGGGTCGTTGTGCACCGTGGCACTGTTCGTCTTCGTGTGTATTCGTGGCATGTACATCGGTTTGTGGGCTGAAAAGGCCAAGCAGTTTTTTGCAGCTTATGTGGCATACGGCCTGTCGTTCCTGTGGATCGGCCAGTTCCTGATCAACATCGGCGTGAATGTCGGTCTGCTGCCGACCAAAGGTTTGACCCTGCCGTTCCTCAGTTATGGCGGTAGTTCGTTGGTGATCTGCTGTGCCTGTCTCGGCTTGTTGCTGCGCATCGAGTGGGAAAGTCGAACCCACTTGGGCAGTGAAGAGATGGAGTTCCATGAGAGCGACTTCGCCGAGGAGCCGAACCATGGGCGCTAACGTCATGATCATGGCTGGCGGCACCGGTGGGCACGTGTTCCCGGCGCTGGCCTGTGCCCGCGAATTCCAGGCGCGCGGCTATACCGTGCACTGGCTCGGCACCCCGCGTGGGATCGAGAACGATCTGGTGCCGGCGGCCGGTATCGAACTGCATCGGATCAATGCCAGCGGTCTGCGGGGCAAGGGCAAATTGTCCCTGCTCAAGGCACCGTTCATGTTGCTCAAATCAGTCTGGCAGGCGCGGGCGATCATTCGCCGTCTGCAACCGGTCTGTGTCGTGGGTTTTGGTGGCTTTGTGACCGGTCCTGGCGGCGTCGCGGCAAAACTGGCCGGTGTGCCGGTGATCGTTCACGAACAGAACGCCGTGGCCGGTACCGCCAATCGGTTGCTGGTGCCGTTGGCCGCCCGAGTCTGTGAAGCGTTCCCCGACACCTTTACCCTGTCGGACAGCCGCCGGACCACCGGTAATCCGGTGCGCACCGAGCTGTTCCTCGAAACATCGCGACCTGCCCTGGCCGGTCGCAAGGCGCGTTTGCTGATCCTGGGCGGAAGCCTGGGCGCAGAACCGTTGAACAAATTGCTGCCTGAAGCCCTGTCGCAAGTCGCTGCCGACTTGCGTCCGGAAGTGTTCCATCAGGCCGGCAAAAACCACGATGAAGTGACTGCAGAGCGCTATCGCGCGGCTGGCGTCGAGGCGCAGGTGCAGCCCTTCATCAAAGACATGGCCCAAGCCTACAGCTGGGCCGACCTGGTGGTATGTCGCGCAGGCGCGCTGACCATCAGTGAACTGGCCGCCGCCGGTCTGCCCTCGATGCTGGTGCCTTTGCCTCACGCCATCGACGATCACCAGACCCGCAACGCCGAATATTTGGCCCGTGAAGGCGCAGCCTTCCTGATGCCACAAAGAACGACCGGCGCAGCGGATCTTGCCGCTCGCCTGACAGAGGTCCTGATGCAACCACAACGACTCAACGAAATGGCCGCCGCGGCACGCCGCCTGGCCAAACCCGATGCCACCCGTAACGTGGTCGATAGCTGCCTGGAGGTGGCCCATGGTTGAGAGTCAGAAAGCCATGCCGCAACCGGAAATGCGCCGCATCCGCCGCATCCACTTCGTCGGTATCGGCGGTGTGGGCATGTGCGGGATTGCCGAGGTGCTGCTGAACCTGGGTTATGCCGTGTCCGGCTCTGACCTGAAGGCATCGCCGGTGACCGAGCGTCTGGAGTCCTTCGGTGCGCAGATCTTCATCGGCCACCGCGCCGAGAACGCCGCGGCCGCTGACGTGCTGGTGGTGTCGAGCGCCGTGAACACGTCCAACCCGGAAGTCGCTACCGCGCTGGAACGCCGTATCCCGGTGGTGCCGCGTGCGGAAATGCTGGCCGAACTGATGCGCTATCGCCACGGCATCGCAGTGGCCGGTACCCACGGTAAAACCACCACCACCAGCCTGATCGCTTCGGTGTTCGCCGCCGGTGGCCTGGACCCGACATTCGTGATCGGTGGACGCCTGAACGCCGCGGGCACCAATGCCCAGCTCGGCACCAGCCGCTACCTGATTGCCGAAGCCGACGAAAGCGACGCCAGCTTCCTGCACCTGCAGCCGCTGGTGGCCGTGGTCACCAACATCGACGCCGACCACATGGCGACCTACGACGGTGACTTCAACAAACTGAAGAAAACCTTCGTCGAATTCCTCCACAACCTGCCGTTCTACGGTCTGGCGGTGGTGTGCCTGGACGATCCGGTGGTGCGTGAAATCCTCCCGCAGGTCAAACGCCCGACGGTCACCTATGGTTTCGGCGAAGACTGTGACGTGCGCGCCATCAACGTGCGCCAGCAAGGCATGCAGACCTTCTTCACCGTGCTGCGCCCTGACCGCGAGCCGCTGGATGTTTCGGTCAACATGCCGGGCAACCACAACGTATTGAACGCACTGGCGACCATCTGCATCGCCACCGACGAAGGCGTCAGCGATGAAGCCATCGTCCAGGGCCTGTCCGGGTTCCAGGGTGTCGGCCGCCGCTTCCAGGTCTACGGCGAACTGCCGGTGGAGGGCGGCAATGTGATGCTGGTCGATGACTACGGTCACCACCCGACGGAAGTCGCGGCCGTGATCAAGGCCGTACGCGGTGGCTGGCCGGAGCGCCGCCTGGTGATGGTCTACCAGCCGCACCGTTACAGCCGCACCCGTGACTTGTACGACGATTTCGTCAATGTACTGGCCGACGCCAACGTCCTGCTGCTGATGGAAGTCTATCCGGCCGGCGAAGAGCCGATTCCGGGGGCCGACAGCCGCAAGCTGTGCAACAGCATCCGTCAGCGTGGCCAGCTTGACCCGATCTACATCGAGCGTGGTGTCGACCTCGCGCCAGTGGTCAAGCCACTGTTGCGTGCCGGCGACATCCTGCTGTGCCAGGGCGCCGGCGATATCGGCGGTCTCGCACCAAAACTGTTGAAAAGTGAGTTGTTCGCCGGTGCCGTTGCCGCGCCGGAGAAGGGGAAGTTGAAATGAGTGCTGCCTACGCCAACCTGGTCTCCACGATCGCGCCGAAAGACTTCGGCCGCGTCGCTGTGCTGTTCGGCGGCAAGAGCGCCGAGCGCGAAGTGTCCCTGAAATCCGGCAACGCTGTTCTGGACGCACTGCAAACCGCCGGTGTGGACGCGTTCGGCCTCGACGTGGGCGATGACCTGCTGCAGCGTCTGCAGAGCGAAAAGATCGACCGCGCCTTCATCATCCTCCACGGTCGTGGCGGTGAAGACGGCAGCATGCAGGGCCTGCTCGAATGCCTGGGCATTCCGTACACCGGCAGCGGCATCCTGGCGTCGGCCCTGGCCATGGACAAGCTGCGCACCAAGCAGGTTTGGCACAGCCTGGGCATTCCGACCCCTCGTCACGCGGTCCTTTGCAGCGAGGCCGATTGTATTTCGGCGGCGACGGAACTGGGCTTCCCTTTGATCGTCAAACCGGCCCATGAAGGTTCAAGTATCGGGATGGCCAAAGTGAGTTCCGCGTCCGAATTGATCGACGCATGGAAAGCGGCCAGTACCTACGATTCGCAAGTGTTGGTCGAGCAATGGATTCACGGTCCGGAGTTCACCATCGCCACCCTGCGTGACCAGGTGTTGCCACCGATTGCCCTGGGCACGACGCACAGCTTCTACGACTACGACGCCAAATACATCGCCAACGATACCCAGTACCGCATTCCGTGCGGTCTGGACAGTGCCAAGGAAAAGGAACTCATGGACCTCACGGCGAAAGCCTGTGAAGCGCTGGGTATCGCCGGTTGGGGCAGGGCAGACGTGATGCAGGACGCCGACGGGCAGTTCTGGTTCCTGGAAGTCAACACCGCACCGGGCATGACCGATCACAGCCTGGTGCCGATGGCGGCCCGTGCCGCCGGTCTGGATTTCCAGCAACTGGTCCTGGCCATTCTGGCCGAGAGCGTTGTCGGCAAGACTGCCGGTAACCAAGAGTCAATGAGAGGTTAAGGCCATGCAAGGCGCTCAGCTCAGACATCAGCCCACCGTACCGACCGGCCGCAAGCCGGTACCGCGGGGTGCCAGCCGAATGGTGGCCAAAGAGCCGATGTCCGCGCGCCTGCCGAAAGCCAACTTCGGTTTTCTCAAAGCGTTGTTCTGGCCGGTACTGCTGGTGGCCTTGGGGTTCGGTACTTACGAAGGCGCGACACGGCTGTTGCCGTATGCCGACCGACCGATCACCAAGGTCAACGTGCAGGGCGACTTGAGTTACATCAGCCAGCAAGCGGTGCAGCAACGGATCGCCCCTTACGTGGCGTCGAGCTTCTTCACCATCGACCTGGCGAGCATGCGCACCGAACTTGAAACGATGCCATGGATTGCCCACGCCGAAGTGCGCAGGGTATGGCCGGATCAAGTGGTGATCCGCCTGGAAGAACAACTGCCGGTGGCCCGTTGGGGCGACGAGTCGCTGTTGAACAACCAGGGCCAGGCCTTCACGCCGCGCGAGTTGGCGAACTATGAACACCTGCCACAGCTGTTCGGCCCACTGCGGGCCCAGCAGCAGGTAATGCAGCAATACCAGGTGCTGAGCCAGATGCTCAGGCCGCTGGGCTTCTCGATTGCACGCCTGGAACTGCGTGATCGCGGCAGCTGGTTCCTGACCACCGGCCCCGGCAGCGCGGGTCCCGGGATCGAACTGCTGCTGGGACGTGGCAACCAGGTGGAAAAGATGCGCCGTTTCATCGCCATCTATGACAAGACGCTTAAAGAACAGATTACGAACATTGCGCGCATCGATCTGCGCTACGCCAACGGCCTCGCTGTTGGCTGGCGGGAACCTGTAGCGCCCACGGCAGCCCAACCCGCTGTCGCGAAGAATTAAGAAGAGGCAGGACCCATGGCAAACGTGCAAAGCGGCAAAATGATCGTCGGTCTCGATATCGGCACCTCCAAGGTGGTGGCGCTGGTGGGCGAGGTCGCGGACGACGGCACGCTGGAAATCGTCGGGATCGGTACCCATCCGTCCCGTGGCCTGAAAAAAGGCGTGGTGGTGAACATCGAGTCCACCGTGCAATCGATCCAGCGCGCCATCGAAGAAGCGCAGCTGATGGCTGGTTGCCGCATCCACTCGGCGTTCGTCGGCGTGGCCGGCAATCACATCCGCAGCCTGAACTCCCACGGCATCGTGGCGATTCGTGATCGCGAAGTCAGCTCGGCCGACCTTGAGCGCGTGCTCGACGCTGCCCAGGCCGTGGCGATCCCGGCTGACCAGCGCGTGCTGCACACCCTGCCGCAGGATTACGTGATCGATAACCAGGAAGGCGTCCGCGAGCCTCTGGGCATGTCCGGCGTACGTCTGGAAGCCAAGGTCCACGTGGTCACCTGCGCCGTCAACGCCGCACAGAACATTGAAAAATGCGTGCGTCGCTGCGGTCTGGAAATCGACGACATCATTCTCGAACAGCTGGCTTCGGCCTATTCGGTACTGACCGATGACGAGAAAGAGCTGGGCGTGTGCCTGGTGGACATCGGTGGCGGCACCACCGACATCGCGATCTTCACCGAAGGCGCGATCCGTCACACCGCGGTGATCCCTATTGCCGGCGACCAGGTGACCAACGACATCGCCATGGCGTTGCGCACTCCGACCCAGTACGCCGAAGAAATCAAGATCCGCTACGCCTGCGCCCTGGCCAAGCTGGCCGGTGCCGGTGAGACCATCAAGGTGCCAAGCGTCGGCGACCGTCCGCCGCGCGAACTGTCCCGCCAGGCCCTGGCCGAAGTGGTCGAGCCACGCTACGACGAACTGTTCACGCTGATCCAGGCC
Source organism: Pseudomonas sp. IT-P258 (assembly GCF_949767825.1). NCBI lineage: Bacteria > Pseudomonadati > Pseudomonadota > Gammaproteobacteria > Pseudomonadales > Pseudomonadaceae > Pseudomonas > Pseudomonas sp. IT-P258. Next base: position 152,193 of record NZ_CATKPU010000065.1, read on the forward strand.
GAACTGCGCCGCAGCGGCTACGAAGACCTGATCCCGGCCGGCATCGTGCTGACCGGCGGTACCGCGAAGATGGAAGGCGCCACTGAACTGGCCGAGGAAATCTTCCACATGCCGGTGCGCCTGGGCGTGCCTCACGGCGTCAAAGGTCTGGATGACGTGGTGCGCAACCCGATCTATTCCACCGGCGTCGGCCTGTTGATGTATGGCCTGCAGAAGCAGTCCGACGGCATCTCGTTCTCGGGCATCGGCAGCCGCGACAGCTACAGCAACGAAGAGCCGCAGGCTCCGCTGCTGGACCGCCTGAAGAAGTGGGTCCAGGGCAATTTCTGAAGATTTACCGCAATACCGTTACACCGAAGCACGCAGTAGGCGAAAAAACTAGAGAATTGAAAGGAGAGGGAAAATGTTCGAACTCGTAGACAACATCCCCGCAAGCCCGGTAATCAAAGTTATCGGTGTCGGCGGTGGCGGCGGCAACGCTGTCAACCACATGGTCAAGAGCAACATTGAAGGCGTTGAGTTCATCTGCGCCAACACTGATGCCCAGGCGCTGAAATCCATCGGCGCGCGGACCATCCTGCAACTGGGTACCGGCGTGACCAAAGGCCTGGGAGCCGGTGCCAACCCTGAAGTAGGTCGTCAGGCCGCTCTCGAAGACCGTGAGCGCATTGCCGAAGTCCTGCAGGGCACCAACATGGTGTTCATTACAACCGGCATGGGCGGTGGTACCGGTACCGGTGCTGCGCCGATCATCGCCGAAGTGGCCAAGGAAATGGGGATCCTCACCGTTGCGGTGGTGACCCGTCCATTCCCGTTCGAAGGTCGCAAGCGCATGCAGATCGCCGACGAAGGCATCCGCCTGCTGTCGGAAAGCGTCGACTCGTTGATCACCATTCCCAACGAGAAGTTGCTGACCATCCTCGGTAAAGACGCAAGCCTGCTGTCGGCTTTCGCCAAGGCCGACGATGTGCTGGCCGGTGCCGTTCGCGGTATCTCCGACATCATCAAGCGTCCGGGCATGATCAACGTCGACTTCGCCGACGTGCGTACCGTGATGAGCGAAATGGGCATGGCGATGATGGGCACTGGCTGCGCCAGCGGTCCGAACCGTGCACGTGAAGCGACCGAAGCGGCCATCCGCAATCCGCTGCTCGAAGACGTGAACCTGCAAGGCGCACGCGGCATCCTGGTGAACATCACCGCCGGTCCTGACCTGTCCCTGGGTGAGTACTCCGACGTGGGTAGCATCATCGAAGCCTTCGCTTCCGAGCACGCGATGGTCAAGGTCGGTACCGTTATCGATCCGGACATGCGTGACGAGTTGCACGTGACTGTCGTTGCCACAGGTCTGGGCGCTAAAATCGAGAAGCCTGTGAAGGTCATCGACAACACCGTTCACACTTCGATGGCTGCACAGCCACAACAACAGGCCCCTGTTCGTCAGGAAGCTCCAGCGGTGAACTACCGTGACCTGGACCGTCCGACCGTCATGCGCAACCAGGCCCAGGCCGGTGCTGCGACTGCCGCGAAGATGAATCCGCAAGATGACCTGGACTACCTGGACATCCCGGCTTTCCTGCGTCGTCAGGCCGATTGATGGAATGTATCAGGGCTATGAAGGTGATTGGTGTTCAGCAAAGGCTCGGTCTGCTATCATCGCCAGCCTTTGTTGATACCAGTTCGCAATTTGCGCTGAAGCGGCCCAAGCCATGATTAAACAACGCACACTGAAAAATATTATCCGTGCCACAGGTGTAGGCCTGCACTCCGGGGAGAAGGTCTACCTGACCCTCAAGCCTGCGCCTGTCGACACTGGCATTGTGTTTTGTCGCGCTGACCTCGACCCCGTGGTGCAGATTCCTGCCCGCGCGGAAAACGTCGGTGAAACCACTATGTCGACCACGCTGATCAATGGCGACGTCAAAGTGGACACGGTAGAGCACTTGCTCTCGGCCATGGCTGGCCTGGGCATCGATAACGCCTACGTCGAGCTCTCCGCGTCCGAAGTCCCGATCATGGATGGCAGCGCTGGACCTTTCGTATTCCTGATTCAATCGGCAGGCCTGGAAGAACAGGACGCCGCCAAGAAATTCATCCGCATCCTGCGTGAAGTGACAGTGGAAGACGGCGACAAGCGCGCCACTTTCGTCCCTTTCGAAGGGTTCAAGGTGAGCTTCGAGATCGATTTCGATCACCCGGTTTTCCGGGACCGCACCCAAAGTGCAAGCGTGGATTTTTCCAGCACTTCGTTCGTAAAAGAAGTCAGCCGCGCCCGTACTTTCGGTTTCATGAGTGACATCGAGTACCTGCGCAAGCACAACCTCGCACTCGGCGGCAGCGTTGAAAACGCAATCGTGGTCGACGCCGATGGCGTACTGAACGAAGACGGCCTTCGCTATGAAGACGAATTCGTGAAGCACAAGATCCTCGATGCAATTGGCGACCTGTACCTGCTGGGCAATAGCCTGATTGGTGAGTTCAAGGGCTTCAAGTCCGGCCACGCACTGAACAACCAGCTGCTGCGCAAGTTGATTGAGCAGACAGATGCCTGGGAAGTCGTGACGTTCGAAGACGCCAGCACCGCACCAATCTCTTACATGCGCCCGGTTGCGGCGGTGTAAGCAAAAAACCTCTCTAGTTTTTTAAAGGCTGCCTTCTGGTGGCCTTTTTTTATGCCCTGAATTTTGTGTTGCCTGACAGGCCGCTTTCGCGAGCAAGCCCGCTCCCACAGTTGACCGCGATTCCCTGTGGGAGCGGGCTTGCTCCGGGCGGCGTTCCGACGAAGAGGCCAGTCGATTCAGCATAGAATTCAGCCGGCGCACACCACCCGGTTACGCCCCCCTTCCTTGGCCTGATACAACGCCTTGTCGGCGCTGAACAGCAATTGCTCCAGGTTGATATCACTGGCCACCGTCCAGGTGGCAATACCGATACTCACGCTCATCGGCGGCTCACCAGGGTCTACTAGTGGCAGTTTCTGCACCGCTTCGCGGATGTGTTCGGCGATTTGCTTCGCGCCTTCACTGCCAGTTTCAGCCAGGACTACTGAAAACTCCTCGCCACCATAACGAGCCACCAGATCCGCCGGGCGATGGACATTGGCGCGGATGACCTCGGCCAACGCCCGCAAGGCTTCGTCGCCGGCCTGATGCCCGTGCCGGTCATTGAAGGCCTTGAAGTGATCGGCATCGATCATCAGCAACGACAACGGCTTGCCGCTGCGCTGCGCGCGAAACCATTCATGGCGCAGGGTCTGGTCAAGGGATCGACGGTTGGCCACGCCCGTCAAGGCATCGGTGGCCGCCAGTTGCGCCAATTCCTGCTCGGCATTTTGACGCCGTCGCAGCTCGCGGCAGAGCAGCCAGGTCAGCCACAACAGGCCGATGCACAAAACCCCTGTTGCACCGCTGATCGCGTAGGCCGTGCGGTTCCAGGCAGCGAACACTTCGTCGATGGAAAGGGCCACGATGACGGTCAGCGGCAGATTGCCGACCCGGGTAAAGGTGTACAGGCGCCGTTGATGGTCGACACTCGACACGCTTTCAAAGGTGCCACTGCGCTCGCGCAGCATGCGTGCGACGTTGGGGCGGCTGGAGAGGCTTTTACCGATGGTGTTGGGTTCCCGGTACGGTTTCTGTGCCAGGAGGATCCCGTCGTCGTTGATGATGCCCAGCGTACTGCCGTTGCCGATGTCGAGGCTGCTGAACAGCTGATCGAAATAGCTCATGCGCATCGACGCCACCGCGACCCCCAGGAATTCACCCGTGGGCGATGAAATGCGCCGGCTGAAACTGATGCGCCATTCGTCGCTGTCATTGCAGTCGCACCGTGGCTTGAACGGCCGGCTGATAAACATGCCGGTGTCGCGATTGAAGGCATGGGCCAGGAAGTAATCGCGATCAGCGAAGTTGCCCGGTTTCGGTTCGATCAATGATGAGTCGGCGAGCACGTCGCCGTGCTTGTCCAGCAGCAGGATGTCACCCTTGTAGCGTGTGGTGGTGGAGCGGTCGAACAACACCAGATGACGGATCTGCGGTGCAACCTGTTTAAGGTCGTCCCGTTGGGCGGCGGCAATCAGGCCCTGCAAGGTCAAGTCATAGAGCTCGACCGTACGCAGGACGTCGGCATCGATCAGTTGCGCAATGGTGGTCGCGCTGCGGGTGGCGGTCTGCTGGGCGTTGGCGTGTTCGCGGATCAGCAGGAAAGTGACGATGCACAGGATCGAGATGACTGTCAGGGTGCTGCCCAGGATCACCATGATTTCGGGGCGCCCGGTCGGGCCTTGAAAATGTGCGGTGCGGCTTGCGGTCATAGGGCTGACGTCTGCTAAAGGGACGCTCTAAGCGTAGTTGCATAAACGTAGCAGCCGAGTGAATCCTTCCTGTTGCTCGAGCGATTGACCGTTGACGCGGGCGTCAGTGACTTTCGTTGCAGAAATTGCAATGAAGGCTGAGTCGCCACTATAAAAAAAGCCGCTGACAACAGCGGCTTTGGAGACAACTTTTCAAAGGGAAGAGCCGATGAAAAGTGTCGTTGAAAACGGTAGTGATCGGTGCCGGTCAGCTGTCTTTCTCGACCAGCGGCTCGCCCTGGATGCTGGATGCCTGCGGGGCTTGGGAGTCTTGCGCAGCCTTCGCCGTCATCTCGATCCGATGCTCTTCGAACGTCGCGGCACGTGCGGCGTTATGCGCGACGAAAGTCTGCGATTCTTCCGCCATCGCCAATGGCGACAGGAACAAAGAGGACAAAACGAAAGCGCTGGCAATACCCATACTGTTGGACATCTTGGAAACCTTCTTGCTTGGCAAGTGCTGTTTGGTGCGGGCAAAGATAAGGATATGAGACGAGGGGAAAAAGAGCGGATTCATGAAAGGACTGTTACAGCAAAAGCAAAGATCGCAGGTATGTCAGACCGGGAGATGGATACCGAAGGTATTCATCCCATGATCGCTGCGCACGAACACATCGCCGCCATGCATCAGCGCAATCGCCTTGACGATGGCCAGCCCCAAGCCGTGATTGTGGCCGCTGTTGCTGCGTGAGGCATCGACCCGGTAGAAACGCTCGAACAGGCGAGGCAGGTGTTCACTGGCAATCGGCGAGCCGGGGTTGGCGATGCCGATGCTGACTTGATGCTCCTGGGCTTCGATCCGCACCTGGATCACCTGCCCGGGCGCGGTGTGCTGTACGGCATTATTCAACAAGTTGATCAATGCCCGGCGCAGATGGGCGATCTCGATCCGCACCTGCGCGTCACCACTGACCTCGACCTGAACCTGAGCGTCCTCGAGAATGAAATCCAGATATTCCAGGGTCGTGGCCACCTCATCGGCCAGCGAGGTCGGGGTGAGTTTGGTCGCCTTGCTGCCCTGATCGGCGCTGGCCAGGAACAGCATGTCGTTGATGATCGAACGCAGTCGCTCCAGCTCTTCGAGGTTCGATTGCAGCACTTCGAAGTAATGCTCGGCGGAGCGTCCGCGGGTCAACGCGACCTGGGTCTGGCCGATCAGGTTGGTCAGTGGCGAGCGCAGTTCGTGGGCGACATCGGCGTTGAACGACTCAAGACGCGAGTAGGCCTGCTCGACCCGTTCCAGGGTCGAGTTGAACGAGCTGACGAATTGATCGAGTTCCGGCGGCAACGGTGACAATCGCAAACGTCCCGAGCGCAACGGCGGAGCCAGGCGCTGGGCTTCCTGGGACAGTTTGATCAGCGGCTTGAGCCCGATCCGCGCCACCCAATAACCCAGTGCCGAGGCCAGCAGCACGCCGACAATCGCCAGGCTGATCAGCGCGACCAGCAGGTGATGCTGGGTATGGAAAAACGTTTCGGTGTCGATGGCGATCATAAAGCGCAGCGGCGGGCGCTGATCCTTGGCCGGGAACTCGCTGACCAGCACTTTCAGCGGATACGGGTGGTCCGGCAGATGCATGTCGCGCGTGCCCAGCGGCCCTTGGGCAAAGGCGCGGATCTGCGGGGTCAGGTTGCCGTATTCGTAGCGTGGATCGCCACTGATGATCCAGAAACTGATGCGCTTGTCTTCTTCGCTCAGCAGGTTGAGCTTGTTGTTGATCTTCACCCAGTGCTCGGGCGTGCCGTAACGGCCGACCGTGGATTCGAGCACGCTGTAGCGTGCGTCCAACTCGGCTTCTGGCAGCAGGCCCAGGCCTTTGTCGACCTGCTGGTACAGCGCCCAGCCGATCAGCAGGAACACTAGCAGCGCCACCAGCGTGAACATCCCGCTCAGGCGCAGGGCAATGCTGTTACTGGACACCACGGCTCTCCAGCACATAACCCATGCCGCGAATGGTGTGCAGCAGTTTCTCTTCGAACGGCCCGTCGAGCTTGGCCCGCAGGCGTTTGATCGCGACTTCGACGACGTTGGCGTCGCTGTCGAAATTGATGTCCCAGACCATCTCGGCAATGGCGGTTTTCGAGAGGATTTCGCCCTGGCGCCGGGCCAGCACGCTGAGCAGCGAGAACTCCTTGGCGGTCAGGTCCAGGCGTGTACCGGCGCGGGTGGCCTTGCGGCTGATCAAATCTATCCACAGGTCGGCGATGCTCACCTGCACCGGTTCATGGCCGCCGCTGCGGCGGGTCAGCGCTTGCAGGCGCGCCACCAGTTCCAGGAAGGAAAACGGTTTGCCCAGATAGTCATCGGCGCCTTCGCGCAGGCCCTTGATGCGATCTTCCACACGCTCGCGGGCGGTGAGCATGATCACCGGGGTTTGCTTGCGCGCACGCAGGGCGCGCAACACACCGAAGCCGTCGAGGCCCGGCAGCATCACGTCGAGGACGATCACCGCGTAGTCACTCTCCAGCGCCAGGTGCAGGCCTTCCACGCCATCGCGGGCCAGATCCACAGTGAAACCCTGTTCCGTCAGGCCGCGATGCAGATAGTCCGCGGTTTTTTCTTCGTCTTCGATAATCAGAACGCGCATGACCCGCCTCAGTCTGTGGTCGCCAGCACCGGTTCTGGCGCAGGTTCAGGTCGATGGAATAGCCGCTCAAGCCACAAGTATATGACCGGCGTGGTGAACAGCGTCAGCGCCTGGCTCACCAGCAAGCCGCCGACCACCGCGATCCCCAGGGGCTGGCGCAACTCGGCACCGGTGCCATAGCCGAGCATCAGCGGCAGGGCGCCGAGCAGGGCGGCGAGGGTGGTCATGATGATCGGCCGGAACCGCGTGATGCAGGCCTTGAAGATCGCCTCTTCCGGTGACAAGCCGCCGTTGCGCTGCGCTTCGAGGGCGAAGTCGATCATCAGGATGCCGTTCTTTTTCACGATACCGATCAGCAACACCAGCCCGATCAGCGCCATGATCGAAAAGTCCTGGCCGCAGATCCACAGCATGATCACCGCGCCGAGGCCCGCCGAAGGCAAGGTCGAAATGATCGTCAGCGGGTGCACGAAGCTCTCGTAGAGCACACCGAGAATGATGTACACCGCCAACAGCGCCGCCAGGATCAGCCATGGCTGGCTGGCCAGCGAACTCTGAAACGCCTGGGCCGCGCCCTGGAAATTACCGCTGATGGCGGTCGGCATGCCGATGTCGGCCTTGGCCTGGTTGAGCATGATCACCGCATCGCCCAACGCCACGCCGGGGGCCAGGTTGAACGACAGGTTGGCCGCCGGAAACATCCCGTCATGGGCGATGGACAGCGGGCCGATGGTCGGCGCATCGAACCTGGCCAGGGCCGACAGCGGCACCATTTCCCCGCTCAGGGGCGAGCGCAGGTAGAAGTAGTTGAGGCTTTCGGCCTTGCCGCGCTGTTTGGTGTCCAGTTCCAGAATCACGTTGTACTGATTGATCTGGGTCTGGAATTCATTGACCTGGCGCTGACCGAAGGCATCGTACAGGGCTTCGTCGACGTCGCTGGCGGTGAGGCCGAAACGTGCCGCGGCGCTGCGGTCGATGCTGATGTGGGTGATGCTGCCGCCCAGTTGCAGGTCGTTGGAAATGTCGCGGAACGCCGGGTTGGCGCGCAGTTTTTCCGTCAGGCGCTGGGTCCAGGTGCTGAGGGTCGCACCGTCGTTGCTCTTGAGCACGTATTGGTACTGGGCGCGGCTGGGGCCGGAGCTGAGGTTGATGTCTTGCCCTGCACGCAGGTACAGGACGATGCCCGGGACTTTCATCAGTTGTGGGCGAATCCGGTCGATGAATTCGCTGGCCGAAACGTCGCGATCCCCGCGTTTTTTCAGGGTGATCCAGAAGCGGCCGTTGGCAATGGTCTGGTTGCTGCCCGAGACGCCGACTGAGTGCGAGAAGGTTTCGACAGCGGGGTCGGCGGCAACGATTTCGGCCATCGCCAGGTGTTTTTTCACCATGTCGCCGTAGGAAATATCGGCGGCGGCTTCAGTGGTGCCAAGGACGAAACCGGTGTCCTGGATCGGGAAGAAACCTTTGGGAATGAAGATGTAGCCGGCAACGGCCAGCCCCAGCGACAAAGTGAACACGCCGATCATCATTTTCTGGTGGGCGAGGGCGCGGCGCAGGCCTTTTTCGTACCACGCCAGCAGACGTTCACCAAAGCCCGGTTTGCTATGAGCGTGATGCACCGGTGCCCGCATGAACAGCGCTGCCAGCGTTGGCGCCAATGTCAGCGAAACCACCACCGAAATCAAAATGGTAGAGGTGGCGGTCAGGGCGAACTCCTTGAACAGTCGGCCGACCACACCGCCCATGAACAGCAGCGGAATGAACGCTGCGACCAGCGAGAAACTGATCGACACCACCGTGAAGCCGATCTCGCCAGCGCCCTTGATCGCCGCCTCGCGCATGCCGTCGCCGGCCTCGAGATGTCGGTGGATGTTTTCCACCACCACGATCGCATCGTCCACCACAAAGCCCACGGCGACCACGATCGCCACCAGCGTGAGGTTGTTCAGGCTGAAGCCCATGACGTACATCAGCGCAAAGCTGGCGATCAGCGATACACCGAGCACTGCCGACACGATCAGCGTGGCCGACAGTTGGCGCAGGAACAGCGCCATCACCGCCACCACCAGCATCACGGCGATCATCAAGGTGATTTCCACCTCGCGCAGCGAAGCGCGGATGGTCTGGGTGCGGTCGATCAACACCTTGACCTGCACCGAGGCGGGCAACATCGCCTGCAGTGCCGGCAACGCGGCCTGAATGCGATCCACTGTCTCGACGATGTTGGCGCCTGGCTGGCGGAAGATCACCAGGTTCACACCCGGTTGCGAACCCGCCCACGCCTGAACGTAGGCATCTTCCGAACCGTTGACGACTTTCGCGACATCCTTGAGGTGAACCGGTGCACCATCCTTGTAGGAAACGATCAACTGGCTGTATTCGTCGGGGTGGAACAGCTGGTCGTTGGTCGACAGGGTTGAAATGCTCGATTCGCCGTACAGCGCACCCTTGGCCAGATTGAGGCTGGTCTGCTGGATCGCCAGGCGAATGTCCGCGAGGGTCAGGCCGATGGCGGCGAGTTTGTCGGCGGACACCTGGACACGGATCGCCGGACGCTGCTGACCGGTGATGACGACCTGGCCTACACCGTCGACCTGACTGAGCTGACGGGACAACAAGGTTTCCGTCAGGTCGCTGAGCTCAGGGCCAGGCATCAGCGAGGAGTTGACGCTGAGGATCAGCACCGGGCTGTCGGCCGGGTTGACCTTGCGCCAGGTCGGCAGGTTCGGCATGTCCTTGGGCAGTTTGCCCGCGGCGGTGTTGATCGCCGCCTGCACTTCCTGGGCCGCGGTGTCGATGCTCTTGTCGAGGGTGAATTGCAGGGTCAGGTTGGTCGAACCCAGTGCACTGCTCGAGGTCATCTGGGTTACGCCGGGAATGGCACTGAATTGCACTTCAAGGGGCGTGGCCACCGAGGAAGCCATGGTTTCCGGGCTGGCGCCGGGCAGTTGCGCAGCCACCTGGATGGTCGGGAATTCTGCCTCCGGCAACGGCGCTACCGGCAGGCGCGGAAACGCGATGACACCCAGCAGCACCAGGGCGAACGTCAGCAGGACCGTGGCCACCGGGTGGTCGATGCACCAGGCTGAAATCGAACCATGGCCCTTCATTGCGCGGCCTCCGATCGCACCACTTGAGGCGGCTCGGTCAGTACTTGCACAGTAGCGCCGGGCTTGAGCCGCGACTGACCATCGCTGACCAGTACATCACCCGGCTTCACGCCCTTGATGATGTCCTGGCCGCTGCCTTGATAGACCATCTGCACCTGCACGGCTTCGACCTTGTCCCCATTGACCCGGTACACAAAGTGCTGGTCGAGGCCGCGTTGTACGACTGTCGGCGGCACCACCAGCGCATCTTTATCCAGGGCTGTCTGAATCTTTACCGTCACCAGCAGGCCCGGCCAGAGCTTCTGTGCGTCATTGTCGAATTCGGCCTTGGCGCGGATGGTACCGGTGTTGGCGTTGATCTGGTTGTCGATCAGGGTCAGGTGACCTTCGCCGAGCAGGTTGCCGGTTTCGCCGTCGGTGTCGGCACCGATGTAGGCCTTGACCCGGGCGTGCCGTGGGTCGTTGATCAGGCCCTGCAAGGTCGGCAGCATTTGCTGCGGCAGGGAGAATTCCACAGCGATCGGGTCGATCTGGGTCACTGTGAACAGGCCTTGGGTGTCGGTCATGCGCAGGAAGTTGCCTTCGTCGACGGTACGAATGCCGACACGACCGCTGACCGGGGAGCGAATTTGTGTGTAGGAAAGCTGTACCTCGGCGGAGTCAATCGAAGCCTGGTTGCCTTGGGCGGTGGCCTTGAGTTGGTTGACCAGGGCCTGTTGCTGGTCGTAGGTCTGCTTGGACACGCCGTCGTCGACACTCAACAGCTTGTAGCGCTTGAGGTTGACCTGCGCCACTTGCAGTTGCGCCTGGCTTTCGCCCAGTTGTGCCCGGGCCTGGTCGAGGCTGGCGCGGATCGACCGGTCGTCGATGGTGGCCAGCAGGTCACCTTTTTTCACCAGTTGGCCTTCCTTGACCATGATTTTGGTGAGAATGCCGTCGATTTGCGGGCGGACTACGACGCTGTGCAGGGACAACACCGAGCCGATGCCACTGATATAGCGCGGCACGTCTTTTTCGGCAACGGCGACCACGCGCACGGGGATGGCGGTGGGGGTGGCGAGTTTGGCCTTGGCCGGTTTGTTGGCGTACCACAGGCCCAGCGCTGCCAGGACGATCAGAAGGGCGACGAGCAGGGCGGATTTTTTCTGGATTCGCATGCGAGTGGGGCGCCGGGGCTGGGTGGTCGGTAGGTGGGTAAGGTAGTTTCCTTTATAAACCTGTTTGCTGGTCAGGAGGGTGACGGCTAACTGACGGCGCTGTCAGTTTGCGGTTTGGTTAGGTCTTGGCGGCCTTTGGGCCGACCATGTTGTGGGTGACCGTGTACATATCCGTTTCTTCGGTAACGGCCACCTATGGTTTCGCCCTTACGGCGAGTCCCTTTGGCAAACGCCGGAGTGCCGGCCCAGCCCAAAGGAACCAAAGGTCTCGCCCCTTACGTACGGCCCCTCGCTGAGGCTCGGGGTTCCTTCGCTGCGGTATCCATCCGGGGGCATTGCCCTCCGGTCGGCTTCGCTTCGACCTACATGCAATGAGTTCGACTGCGTCGAACGGCGCTGCGCGCCAATCCCCGGATGAACACCTCCGCTCAGCCTCCCGAGGGGGCGGGTGGATCAAGAGCTGCAGGCGAGCTAACGCTCGGCCTGTTGAGTGGTGAAGAGCGTCTGTGTACGCCGATCTGCCTTTGCTCTTCTGTGGGAGCGACGGTGCGGCGATCCGACTTGCTCGCGATAGCGGCCGGCCAGCCGACCTGGTTTTTGCAGATGTCCCCAATCTTTGTGGGAGCTGGCTTGCCTGCGATGGCGGCCTGTCAGCCGAGCTGCCCGTCAAGGATGTACACAACTCAAACTGTGGGAGAGAGCCTGCTCCCACAAGGGATCAATCTTGCTTTGAACCGATGGATCAATTCGCCACCCGAACCCCACCCAGACTCCCGCTCAGTTCATACGCCGCCAATTCCGCCTGATGCGCCGCCAGCAGTTCCGGCAGCGATCCACGCAAATACTCGACCCAGGTCTTGATCTTCGCATCCAGGTACTGGCGCGACGGGTAGATGGCATAAAGGTTAAGTTCCTGGGAGCGGTAGTTGGGCATCACGCGCACCAGCGTGCCGTTGCGCAGGCCTTCTATCGCGGCGTACAGCGGCAGGACGCCAACGCCCATGCCGCTGATGATCGCGGTTTTCATCGCGTCGGCGGAGTTCACCAGGAAGGGTGAACTGTTGATGGTGACCATTTCCTGGCCATCAGGACCGTCGAAGGCCCATTTCTCCAGCGGAATCACCGGGCTGACCAGGCGCAGGCAGGCGTGGTTGAGCAGGTCGCTGGGTTTTTGTGCGCAGCCGTTGGTTTTGACGTAGGCCGGTGAGGCGCAAACGATGCTGTAGGTGATGCCCAGGCGCTGGGAGACGAAACCCGAATCCGGCAGTTCGCTGGCGAGGACGATGGACACGTCGTAGCCCTCGTCGAGCAGGTCCGGCACGCGGTTGGCCATGGTCAGGTCGAAGGTCACGTCCGGGTGGGTCTTGCGGTAGCGGGCGATGGCGTCGATCACGAAGTGCTGGCCGATGCCGGTCATGGTGTGCACTTTCAGTTGCCCGGCCGGGCGCGCGTGGGCGTCGCTGGCCTCGGCTTCGGCTTCTTCGACGTAGGCCAGGATCTGTTCGCAGCGCAACAGGTAGCGCTTGCCGGCTTCGGTCAGGGCAATGCGTCGGGTCGTTCGATTGAGCAGGCGGGTTTGCAGGTGGGCTTCCAGGTTGGAGACCGCGCGCGAGACGTTGGCGGTGGTGGTGTCCAGTTGCGCGGCGGCGGCGGTGAAGCTGCCGGCTTCGGCCACGTAACTGAAGGCGCGCATGTTTTGCAAAGTGTCCATGGGGTGCTCTCTCGTCGAATGACAAATTGTGACACGAAGTTTCTGTTTGTTTACAGGCGACTAAAGATCGACTTGCGGATTATCTCGTTAACGGTAACAAAGATTCACAGGAATCCCAGCTTATCGCCATTCAGGCCGCCCCATAGAATTGCGCAATTCGCAAAACTCCCCACCTCAGGAAATCGCAGCAGTGCCGCGTCGCATCAGCAGAGCGCTTCATCCGCTCAGTGTTTTGGCTTTAACCCTGGCAATCAGCGGCTGCATCGGAACCGGAGGTATTGCCCCGCAGGGCAAGGCGCTGGAGGCCAATTTACTGGTCACCGACGAAGCGATCCAGAGTGCCGCGCAGGATGCGCACTGGCCCACCACGCAATGGTGGCAAGCCTATGGCGACCCGCAACTGAATCGCTGGATCGATCTCGCCCTGCAAGGCAGCCCGACCCTGGCCATGGCCGCCGCCCGGGTGCGTCAGGCCAAGTCCATGGCCGGCGTGGCCGAAGCGGCCGAGTCGCTGCAGATCAATGGCGAGTCCACCCTCAAGCGTCACAACTGGCCTACCGACCAGTTCTATGGTCCCGGCGAGCTGGCCAACAGCACTACCTGGGACAATAACGCGGCGCTGGGTTTCAGCTATGCCCTCGACCTTTGGGGCCGTGAAAGCAATGCCACCGAGCGCGCCGTGGACATGGCGCACATGAGCGTCGCCGAAGCGCGCCAGGCCCAGCTCGAATTGCAGGACAACATCGTACGGGTCTACATCGAGTTGTCGTTGCATTACGCCCGGCGGGATATCGTCGAAGCGACCTTGAAGCAGCAACAGCAGATCCTTGAGTTGGCGCAAAAACGCCTGGACGGGGGGATCGGCACTCATTTCGAGGTCAGCCAGGCCGAGACGCCGCTGCCGGAAACCCATCGCCAGATCGACGCCCTCGACGAAGAAATCGCCTTGAGCCGCAACCAGCTCGCTGCCCTCGCCGGCAAGGGGCCGGGGGAGGGCGCGCAGTTGCAGCGGCCAACGCTGTCGCTGGGTGCGCCGCTGAAACTGCCATCGTCGCTGCCGGCGCAATTGCTCGGCCAACGGCCGGACGTGGTCGCCAGCCGCTGGCAAGTGGCGGCGCAGGCGCGGGGCATCGATGTCGCCCATGCCGGCTTCTACCCGAACGTCGATCTGGTCGGCAGCCTCGGCTACATGGCCACCGGCGGCGGGGCGCTGGAGTTCCTGACCGGGAAGAAACTCAACTACAGCGTGGGTCCGGCGATTTCCTTGCCGATCTTCGATGGCGGACGCTTGCGCTCGGAGTTGGGCGAAGCCTCGGCGGGTTATGACATCGCCGTGGCCAAGTACAACCAGACCCTGGTCAACGCGTTGAAAAACATCTCCGACCAGTTGATCCGTCGCGAGTCCATGGACAAGCAACAGGCTTTCGCCGCCGAGTCGGTGGCCACTGCGCAGAGGACCTACGACATCGCGATGATCGCCTACCAGCGCGGCCTGACCGATTACCTCAACGTGCTCAATGCCCAGACCCTGCTGTTCAAGCAGCAGCAAGTGCAGCAGCAGGTTCAGGCGGCGCGTTTGAGTGCCCATGCGCAATTGGTGACGGCGCTGGGCGGTGGTCTCGGTGCCGGTTATGACGTACCGAACGCCGAACAGACCCAGGCGCCGAAAACCCCGAGCCTTTTGAAGTGACCAGATTGTTTCAGGCACACCCGCTTTTGTGGCGAGGGAGCTTGCTCCCGCTTGAGTGCGCAGCACTCACAAAATGTTCACGGGGTGCCGGAATTTTGGGGCCGCTACGCAGCCCGGCGCGAGCAAGCTCGCTCGCCACAGGATTGCCCTCATCCCAAGTCTTTTCTAACTGAGCAGCATTTGATGACTCCTTTGCCCGCACCCTTGCGCTGGCTGTACTCCCTGGAATGGCGTCGGGGTTTCTTCGACTGGGCACGCAGCGACGGCGTGACCTGGGTCTACATCTTCAAGGTGCTGTTCGCGGCATTCCTGACGCTGTGGCTGGCCATGCGCCTGGAGTTGCCGCAACCGCGCACGGCGATGATCACCGTGTTCATCGTCATGCAACCGCAAAGCGGCCAGGTGTTCGCCAAGAGTTTCTATCGATTTCTCGGCACCCTGGCCGGATCGGCAGTGATGGTCGCGCTGATCGCCCTGTTTGCGCAGAACACCGAGCTGTTCCTCGGTTCGCTGGCGATCTGGGTCGGTATCTGCACGGCCGGTGCCGCCCGCTGCCGCAACTTCCGCGCCTACGGTTTCGTACTCGCCGGATACACCGCGGCAATGGTCGGCTTGCCCGCGCTGGCCCACCCGGACGGCGCGTTCATGGCCGCGGTCTGGCGGGTGCTGGAAATCTCGTTGGGCATTCTCTGTTCGACACTGATCAGTGCAGCCATCCTGCCGCAAACCGCCAGCGCCGCCATGCGCAACGCCCTGTATCAGCGCTTCGGCGTGTTTGCCCTGTTCGTCACCGACGGCTTGCGTGGCCGCAGTCAGCGCGAGGCGTTCGAGGCTGGCAATGTGCGCTTCATTGCCGAGGCAGTCGGACTGGAAGGGCTGCGCAGCGTCACCGTGTTCGAAGACCCGCACATGCGTCGGCGCAATGGACGACTCAGCCGCCTGAACAGTGAGTTCATGGGCATCACCACGCGCTTCAATGCCCTGCATCAGTTGCTCGAACGTTTGCGCAGCAACAATACGGATCATGCCGTGGCGGCGATAAAACCGGGCTTGCAAGACCTCGCCGAACTGCTCGACGGCTTCAGTGGCCGTGCCCTGACCAGCGCCGATGCGGCGCGCCTGGTCACGGTGCTGAGTGCCTACAAGGCAGGGTTGCCGGCGCGGGTGCGCAGCCTGCGGGCGATCTTTCAGGAGAGCGAACCGAGCGACGACGAGCTGCTGGACTTCCACACGGCGTACGAACTGCTCTATCGCTTCGTCGACGACCTGCACAGTTATGCGCAGACACACGCCTCCCTGGCCGATCACAGTCACGAACGGGAGCGCTGGGACGAGCCGTTCACCCCGCAAACCAACTGGATGGCAGCGGCAGCATCGGGGATACGCGCAGCGTTTATCCTGGTGGTATTGGGCAGCTATTGGGTGGCAACCGCCTGGCCGAGCGGCGCGACCATGACACTGATTGCTGCCGCGACCGTGGGCCTGTCCGCCGCCACCCCGAACCCGAAACGCATGGCCTTTCAGATGGCGTGCGGGACGTTGCTCGGGGCGTTGATCGGCTTCGTCGAGATGTTTTTCATTTTCCCGTGGATCGACGGATTTCCATTGCTGTGCGTGATGCTCGCACCGGTGATCGTACTCGGCTCGTTCCTGACTTCGCGGCCGCAATACGTCGGCGTCGGCCTGGGCTTGCTGATCTTTTTCAGTACCGGTTCGGTGCCGGACAACCTCACGGTCTATAACCCCTACACCTTCATCAACGACTACATCGCCATGGTGCTGGGCATGCTGGTGTGCGCAGCGGCCGGGGCAATCATTCTGCCGCCCAACAGCCGATGGCTGTGGCGTCGCCTGGAACAGGACCTGCGTGCTCAGGTGGTGTACGCCATCAGCGGCAAGCTCAAGGGGCTGGCGTCGAGTTTCGAAAGCCGTACCCGCGATCTGGTGCACCAGGCCTACGGCTTCGCAGCGGGTCAGCCGCAAGTGCAGCGGGACTTGCTGCGCTGGATGTTCGTGGTGCTGGAAGTCGGCCACGCGATCATCGAGTTGCGCAAGGAGCAGGCGATTCTGCCGGTGCATCCGGCCTATGCCGAATCCCGGCCGTGGCGTCAGGCGATCCGGGTGATGGGGCGTGCGCTGGTGCGGCTGTTCCTGCAACCGAACGGCAGCAACCTGGAGCGCGCGCTGGTCGCCGTCGATCACGCGATCAGCCGTGTGCAGTCCACCGACGAACCCTTCGCCCCGCACTTCGATACCTCGGCGCTGCGCCGGGTGAAGAGCTACCTGCACTTCATCCGTACCTCGCTGCTCGATCCGCAATCACCGCTTGCTACGTTCGCAAACAGTCATTCCCAAGGACTTGCACATGCCTCGTGAAATCGCCTTCCACGGCGTGTACATGCCGACCATGACCCTGATGTTTTTCATCGCGGCGGCGCTTGCCTGGGCGCTGGACCGGTTCCTGTCCGGGTTCGACCTGTACCGTTTTTTCTGGCATCCGGCGTTGCTGCGCCTGAGCCTGTTTACCTGTCTGTTCGGCGCGTTGGCGCTGACTGTCTACCGTTGACTCTCTATCACTGACTCTCTATCTCTGAAGAATGCCCCGATGAAAAAGTTTTTCAGCCTGTTCGCGACCTTGCTGGTGCTGGCCCTCGCGCTGTGGGTCGGCCGCTCCTTGTGGGAGCACTACATGAACACGCCATGGACCCGTGACGGCCGCGTGCGCGCCGATATCATCAACGTCGCCGCCGACGTCACCGGCGAAGTGGTGGACGTGCCGGTGCGCGACAACCAGCTGGTGAAGAAGGGTGATTTGCTGATGCAGATCGACCCCGAGCACTACCGTCTCGCGGTGAAACAGGCACAGAGTCTGGTGGCATCGCGCAAGGCGACCTGGGAGATGCGCAAGGTCAACGCCCATCGTCGTGCCGACATGGACAATCTGGTGATCTCCCGGGAAAACCGCGACGACGCCAGTAACCTCGCCGACTCGGCCCTGGCCGATTACCAGCAGGCCCAGGCGCAACTGGAAGCCGCCGAACTCAACCTCAAGCGTACGCAAGTGCGTGCGGCGGTGGACGGCTACGTCACCAACCTCAATGTGCATCGTGGCGACTACGCGCGCATCGGCGAGGCGAAAATGGCCGTGGTCGACATGAACTCGTTCTGGGTCTACGGCTTCTTCGAAGAAACCAAGCTGCCCCATGTGCGCGTGGGTGATAAGGCCGACATGCAACTGATGAGCGGCGAGTTGCTCAAGGGCCATGTGGAAAGCATTTCACGCGGCATTTACGACCGCGATAATCCGCAGAGCCGAGAGCTGATTGCCGATGTGAACCCGACGTTTAACTGGGTGCGTTTGGCACAGCGGGTGCCGGTGCGGATTCACATCGATGAAGTGCCGGAAGGGGTGCTGTTGGCGGCGGGGATTACTTGTACGGTGGTGGTCAAGCAAGGTGAGGGGGCATAACCGATAGACCGACTTGCTCGCGAAGGGTACAACGCGGTCCGTCAGGAGGGCGTTCACTCTTTGCAAAACGTCTCATGCAGATGCCGCCAGATCACTCGGCCATCAACGTGTTTCTCAAACACCACAGTCGAGCGGCGATCCGAGTGCAGCCCGGTCGCATCGGTCTGTTGCTCGCGGTAACTCACGGTCGCGCCTGCATCGTGCAGGGCGATGCCACGCAATTCGCTGAGTTCAATACGAAAGCCGAGCTTCTTGCCGCCCGCCAGCAGGAACAGTTCGCTCAGCGCTGCAAAATCCAGCACTCGGCCTAAGGGCGAGACCATGGAAAACTGTTGGGAGAAACGCGTCAGCAGTTGTTCGAGTTCAGCCGCGTCGCGTTCCTCGGCCAGCCATTGTTCGATGGCGACGTGCGCCTGGATCACTTCGTCGAAGTATTCGGTGTAGTCGGTCATGTTTGATTCCTTGAGTTCTGTGGAGTCTGTTCTGGCGCCTTCGCGGGCAAGCCCGCTCCCACAGGGGAACGCATTTCAAATGTGGGAGCGGGCTTGCTCGCGAAGGCGTCGACTCGGTCTCAGAGTTGCCCACGCAACCCGAACCGCTTCATCAATCCCGATTCCAGCAACCCCTTCGGCAACAATCCGGCAAGCAACGGCAACGCGCGGCTGCCATTACCCAGGCGGATCAGCCGTGGCGGTTTGGCCTGCTGCACCGCCTTGAGCAATCCGGCCGCAAATTCACTGGCCGGGGTCGGGTTGTCCTGAGAGGCTTTGGCCCGGGCGCGTATGCCTTCGCGCAGTGGAAACCATGGTGATTGCTCGCTGATCAACTGCTCGGCTTCGTGTCCGGCATTCTTTGCAAAACTCGAAGCGATGGCGCCGGGCTGAACCTCCATCACCCGCACGCCAAATGGCGCCAGTTCCATGCGCAAGGCATCGCTCAAGGCATGCACGGCGGCTTTCGAGGCGCAGTAGGCGCCGGCGAATGGCGTGACCAACACACCCGAAACGCTGCCGATATTCACGACCAAACCTTTGGTCCGGCGCAGCACGGGAAACATCGCGCGGGTGACGCCAACGACAGCGAACACATTGGTTTCGAACTGGCGCTGCATGGCCGGCACGCCGCCATCGAGCAGCGGCCCCATGGCGCCATAACCTGCGTTGTTGATCAGCACGTCGAGACCGCCGCGCTCCTGGTTGATGCGCTCGCTCAACTGCTCAAGGGCAACACCGTCATTTACGTCAAGTTGCACGGCGGTAAATCCGGCAGCGCTCAGCATGGCGACATCTTCGGCCTTGCGCGCACTGGCCCAGACTTCATAGCCGGCGACCTTGAACGTATCGGCAAGGGCGCGGCCAATGCCGCTGGAACAACCGGTAATCAACGCAACGGGCATGGCGCATTCCTTGTGCAAAAAATGGAGGAGGGGTCAGTCGGAAAAACTACCCTGCAATCGCTCGGCGCGAAACTCCAGGGTTTCCGGACGGTAGCCAGGACGCAGTGGCGGCAGCGGCAAACAGTCTTCCCAGTTACCACCGGCCTGCAATTCGCCGGGGCCGCGATAGCGCGGGGCGGTGTATTGATTGTCGGCCAGGTTCACCGTATCGCCCGGTGCATAAGCCGCGACCCGCCAGCGCAACTCAGTCAGCGGCACGTCATTGCCGTTGTTCAGGGTCAATTGCAATGGGCGGTCGGCGGGACATTGTTGTGGCGCGTAACTGATGCGCAACTCCAGGCGTTGCAGCTGCTTGAGCTCGTGGTGGTCCATCCAGATGACCCAGGTGGCGACGATACCCAGCCCCGCGGCGGCGGCCATGGATACGGGCAAGGCCTTGGCCGGATAGCGCAGCAACAGGATCAGCCAGGTGATGACCAGTAGAACGCCGATGAACATGACGTGAAATCTCGAGAATAGAGAGGGTCATCCTACCTAAGCGCAGGTGGGGTTGGCGATGGGCGATTAGGGGGTGTGCTGACTGGCCCCATCGCGAGCAGGCCAGCCAAGGCAACACAAATCCAGTGCAAAAAAAGCCCCCGCCCAGCCTGCTGCGGATAGGGAACGCAACAGGCTGGACGAGGGCTTCTTGTTTTACTGAACGTTACTGCGCGATGGTTTTCACCGACACGCCACGCTCAACCGGCGTCGAGCGCCCGTAGATATCTTCAAACCGCTCGATATCGTCCTCACCCAGGTAGCTGCCGGATTGAACCTCGATGATCTCCAACGGAATCTTCCCCGGGTTACGCAGGCGATGCACCGACGCGATCGGAATGTAGGTCGACTGGTTCTCGGTCAGCAGGAACACGTTCTCGTCACAGGTCACCTCGGCGGTGCCGCTGACCACGATCCAGTGCTCGGCGCGGTGGTGGTGCATCTGCAGCGACAGGCACGCGCCCGGCTTGACCGAGATGTGCTTGACCTGGAAGCGCCCGCCCATGTCCACCGAGTCGTAGGAGCCCCACGGACGATAGACTTCGCAGTGGTTCTGGGTTTCGCTGCGGCCCTGTTCGTTGAGGGTGTTGACCATCTGCTTCACGCCTTGGACCTTGTCCTTGTGGGCGATCATCATGGCGTCCTTGGTTTCGACCACGACGATGTTTTCCAGGCCGATCACCGACACCAGCTTGCCGTTGCCGTGGATCATGCAGTTTTTGCTGTCCTGGATCACCACGTCGCCTTTGGTGACGTTGCCGTTGGCGTCCTTTTTATTGACCTCCCACAGCGACGACCAGCAGCCGACATCGCTCCAGCCCGCGGTCAGCGGCACGACGCAGGCGCGTTGGGTTTTTTCCATCACCGAGTAGTCGATGGAATTGTCCGGGCAGCAGGCGAAGGTGGCTTCGTCGAAGGTGATGGTGTCGGCATCCTGATGGCTGCGCTCCAGGGTCAGCAGGCAGGTGTCGTAGATGTCCGGATCGTGCTTCTTCAGCTCTTCGAGGAAGCGGCTGGCGCGGAACAGGAACATGCCGCTGTTCCAGAAGTAACCGCCGGACTGGACGAACTCGGTAGCGCGCTTCACGTCGGGTTTTTCGACGAAGTGCGAGACACGGCTGACGCCTTCAGGCAGCAGCGAGTCGTTGGTCGACTTGATGTAGCCATAACCGGTTTCCGGCTTGGTGGCCGGCACGCCGAACAGCACCATTTCACCGTTTTCGGCGGCGACGGTGGCCAGGGCCAGGGCGCGTTGCAGGGCTTTCTGGTCTTCCAGCACGTGGTCGGCCGGCAGTACCAGCATCAGCTCGTCGCGACCTTCGCTGACCAGCATCATCGCAGTCAGGGCCACGGCCGGCGCGGTGTTGCGACCGAACGGTTCCATCAGGATGCGTTGGGTTTCCAGTTTGCGCGCCGCTAATTGCTCGTTGACGATGAAGCGGTGGTCCTTGTTGCAGACCACGATTGGCGTGTCCATGCCTTCGAACACCAGGCGTTCCAGGGTTTGCTGGAACAGGGTGTGTTCGCCGGTCAGGGCCAGGAACTGCTTAGGGAATTGTTTACGGGAAAGCGGCCAAAGACGTGAGCCACTACCACCTGACAAGATCACCGGAATCATGTTGTTACTCCTTGAATATCGATTGGTTAGAGCTACTGCGTTCTGTCGTTTCACTCTTGTTTTTGTTCCGTGTCGCAGGGGTTGCGCTGCCTGTGTAGGAGCTGCCGAAGGCTGCGATCTTTTGGCGCATTCAATGACGCCGAGAATCAAAAGATCGCAGCCTGCGGCAGCTCCTACAGAGATCGACGTTACCTCTGCGGAAAGTTCTTTAGCGCGTCGACACCGGGCGTTTTACCCAGACCGGCGACAGGCTGCTGCCGCTGCCGGTGACGTACAGCACCGCGGCTTCACCGCGTTCCAGGGCGACCGGTTTCACGTCGCCGACCTTGGTGGTGCCGTCGTACAAGGCCAGGCTGACCTTGACCGGGTTGATTTCACGTTCGCCGCGACCCTTGGGCGCAACGTTCGGGACTACGTCGGTCTTGCCATCGGCGGTCTTCAGGGTCAGTGCCTTGTCGCTGAGGTTTTGCACGCGTACCAGGGACTTCTGCTTGTTCTTGAACGGCGGCTCTTCGATCAGTTGCGGTGCGCCGCTGGCGTTGTTGACCAGGGTGTAATAGTGGTCGCCGGCCAGTTTCACCGGCAGGCTCTGGCTACCGACCTTGGCGCTGTAGTCGCCGCCCGGCATGAAGCTGAAGTCACTGCTCGACAGTGGCGCGACATCGCTCAGGTTGGTGTTGCCGACGGTGGCGCTGACTTCGGCGTTGCTGGCGTTGTAGATACGCACGAAGGTCGAGCCTTTCGGTGCGGTCGGGCCGTACAGGGCGGCGTCGCCACCGGCGAAAGCCTGTACCGACAGCACGCTGAGGCCGGCAACCAGGGCAAGGCGTTTGGCGAGACGACGAGGAGTTGTAGTGAAAGTCATGGTGTACCTCTCTTTCAGTTTTGCGCCCGGTCGGGCGTCTCGGATTTGTTGTTGATGGCTACGTTTTGTTGGCGGGCGCCGGCTTGTTTAAGCTCTGCGACCCACTGCGGGTCGGCGTCGCCGATTTCGTTGTTCACAGGCAGATATCGTTCAGGGAACTCCCAGATCAGCACCTGTGGCGGGCTGTTCTTGAAGGCGTCGCTCTTGAGGTAGCTGAGCATCGGCAGAATCGGGCCATGGCCGTCTTCGGCGTAATTGACCACATCGCTGTTCAGCGCTTGCTTGAGCGCGCCGACGAAGTTCCAGTTCGGGTTGGCGCTGTAGCTGGTGCCAATCAGGGCCACCGGCACTTCGGTGTTGGCGAACAGCGCGTCGTCACCGGCGGATTGATCTTCAGCCGCGACCGTATTGCGCTTCTGCAATTGCTCCTGTTTAGGCATCAGGTTTTCGAACAGCGGGTCCAGTGGCAGGAACAGACGCAGGTCGCCCTTGTGGGTGACGGTCTCGGCAGGTTCGGTGACGAAGCGCTGCGGCTCGCCGCTCAGCGGGTATTTGTCGGCAATGGTCCTGGCCAGACGGTTGGCGGCGATCTCGGCACCTTGCGGCGTCCAGTGGGTGTCGGTGCGCAGGAACACTTGCTGGCCATCCTGCTTGGCCTGTTGCAGCGGGCCGAGCAGGTCAGGGGCCGGAATCCGGTCGGCGGCCAGGCGCTGGTGGAAGTCCTTGTAGAGGTTGGCGTGGATGCTCGCCGGTTTCACCTCACCGAGGTGTTCCGGGTACAGGCGCACCTTGGCCGGAACCACGGCCATCACCAGTTGCACGCCTTTTTCCTTCAAGGTCTGGCGCACGCCTTCGACCAGCGCGTAGTTGCCTTGCAGGTTCAGCTCTTCGTTGACCACCGGGTGGAATTCTTCATCGCTGTACAACCACTGGTCGCGACCGAGCACCACGCCCGGACGACCTTCGTTGAACAGTTTGAAATCCAGCGCGGCCCAGAGGTTGGTGCCCAGGCGCTTGATCGGGAACTCGTCGTCGTAGTGCGTTTCCACGGCCTTGGTCCAGCGACCGTTGAGCACCGTCGCATCGGCGTTGGTACTGAAGCCGAAGAAGCTGCGCACCGACCACAGACCGAGCACCAGCAGGGTCACCAGGAACAGCGCGATGTAGAAGATGCGTAATGAGCGGGTCATGGTCAGATCCCTCAGAACTGGAAGTAAAGGAACGGCGAGAAGCTTTGCGCCGAGAGTTTGAGAATCGAGGCGATGAACAGCAGCAGCACCAGTGCACGCATCACGTAGCGCGACCAGTCAGCGGTCCAGTAGGCCGGTTGCACCTGGGCTTCGACGCCGACGGTGTAGCCAGGCTGGTGGATGTTCGCCGGGTTATCCCCTGGCACGGCCTTGATCGTTCCCGGTGTCGCAGCGGCCGGGCCGTCGGTGTCGACATTCACGGCAGGCTTGGTCTTGACCGGAGGCTGATTGGTGTAGAAATCCCGCAGGCCGAAGAACGCCAGGGTCACGTAGGCCACGATCAGGGTTGCCACTTGCAGGCCGGTGAGGCTGGCCTGGTTGAGTTCCGACAGCGACCAGTCGCCGAAGCTGAACATCGCGCCGTACATGCGTCCGGCGACGTGCAGGTTTTCCGCGCGGAAGATCACCCAGCCCATCACCACCAGCAGGAAGGTCAGTGCCCAGCGGATCGGGTTGAAGCTGCGTGGCGAGGTGTTCAGGCCGATGGCTTTCTCGATCGCCAGCCACATGCCGTGCCATGCACCCCAGACGATGTAGGTGATGTTCGCGCCGTGCCACAGACCACCGAGCAGCATGGTCAGGAACAGGTTGCGATAGGTCATCAGCGTGCCTTTGCGGTTACCGCCGAGGGTGATGTACAGATAGTCACGCAGCCAGGTCGACAGGCTGATGTGCCAGCGCCGCCAGAACTCGGTGATCGACTGGCTGACATACGGCTGCTTGAAGTTCTCCATGAAACGGAAACCCATCATCAGGCCAAGGCCGATGGCCATGTCGCTGTAACCGGAGAAGTCGAAATACAGCTGCGCGGTGTACGCCAGCGCGCCGAGCCAGGCATCGCCCGTGGTCGGGTTTTGCAGGGCGAAGCAGTGGTCGGCCACCACCGCCAGGGTGTCGGCGATGAAGACTTTCTTGATGAAACCCTGCATGAACCGCGTGCAGCCCTCGGAGAACTTGTCGAGGGTGTGGGTGCGGTTGTTGAACTGGTCGGCCAGGTCGCGGAAACGCAACACGGGGCCGGCGATCAGGTGCGGGAAGATCGCCACGAACGCCGCGAAGTCGATCAGGTTGCGGGTCGCCGGGGTGTCGCCACGGTAGACGTCGATGATGTAGCTGATGGACTCGAAGACATAGAACGAGATCCCGATCGGCAGCAGCACGTGAGTCAGGATGAAGGGCTCAAGGCCCACCGACGTCATCATTGCGTTGATGCTGTCGACGCCGAAGTTGGCGTACTTGAAGTAGCCGAGGATGCACAGGTCGACGGCCACGCCGAGCAGCAACCAGCGCTGCGCCGGTTTGGTCCTGACCCCGGCGGCACCGACTTTCAGGCCGATCCAGTAGTTCCACAGGGTGACGCCGGCGAACAGCGCGAGGAAGTCCACACGCCACCAGGCGTAGAACACGTAACTGGCAATCAGCAGCAGCAAATTGCGATAGCGTTGCCCGCTCAGATAGTACAAGCCGAGGAAGATCGGCAAGAACAAAAACAGGAACACGTTGGATGAAAAAACCATCCCGGTCTCTCCTTGTTTGAACCAACAGTCAAGGGCCAACGGCCCCCCCAAACCCCCCACGGAAATCCGGGGGGCTAACTCACAAAACCTACTTTCGACACCGACCCTGTAGGAGCTGCCGAAGGCTGCGATTTTTTAAAAACAGGATCAAAAGATCGCAGCCTTCGGCAACTCCTACAGGGGGTTGTGTCTGGTCTAGGAACCCTTGCTGCCCTTTTCATTGGCCGGGTCGTAGACCTTGGTCAGGTCACCGCCGAGGCGGAAGGACTTGAACGGTTGCATCTTGTGCTTCTTCGCCAGCACCTCGGGCGAGCAGGTGTAGAGCGAACAGAACGGTTCGAGCCAGGCAAATTTCGAGTCGACCTTCAGGTCGGTCATGTCCTGTTCCTTGCCGTTCTTTTCCTCGAACTCATCCGGGTCTTTCACCCCGGACAGCACCCGGTCACCCAGGCGTTTGAGTGCGCCATTGTTTTCCTGACGCAAGTCCACACCGTTGACCTGAGCGAAACTGGCGATCATCGCCAGCGGCGGCAGGGCGTAGTTGTGGTAAGCCAGGGCCCGTTGCTGACGCTTGAGTTCGTTGGGCAGGTAGCCGTCGGCGTCGACCTGGTTGGCGCCGACCTTGTATTCCTTCACTGCCCAGTCGAACAGGTCGCGACGGTTGGTGGCGACGGAGGTGGCCATCACCGACCAGGCGGCCCAGTACGAGTGGTTGTTGGTCTGGTCGAGCGGCAGGTTGTCCCAGTCGCTGACCACCTGATCGGCCATCTTGCTGAACCAGGCTTCGATCAACTGCGCTTGCTGTTGATGGGTGGCCAGCGGGCGGGAGTCGGAAAACTTCAGGCGGATGTACGCCGAAGCCATGCTGCCCAGCGCCCATTTGCGCATCGACTTGCCAGTGTGGTTGAAGTCCTTGGACATCAAGGCATCGGCCTGGGCCCAGGTCGTCAGCCAGTTCAGCATGCAGTCAAGCTGTTCCGGGCGACCGTCACGCATGAACTGCATCACGTGCTTGCTGATGCCGCGCTCGATCTTGGTGATGTCGGCGGTGCTTTCGCGGAAGGCTTTTTCCGACTGCTCGTTCAGGGTCGCGCGGGCCTTGTCCGAACCTTCGTACTTGCTGCGAAATTGCAACGATCCGGTGTACGGCGTCGGCACCGCATCGCAGCCTTCGCTCTTGTCGCCCGTCTTGAATTTATCCACAGGCGCCAAATAGCCCTGGGGTGGACGCAGTGGCGCAGCCGCTTGCGTGGCCCCGGCGAACATCGCCAGGCTCAAGAGCGTCGGTGCCAACAGAGTTGAAAATTTCGGATAGCGCATAGCAGACCTCATTGCCCGACCGAAGCAGTACGCTGTTCGGCGCCCGGGAATACGTTGCGTTTGCAGATTTTCGCTTCGACTTTCTGTGGCGCGGCACCCGCTTGTTCCGGGCCCTGGACTTCAACGGCCAGCAGGTTCTGCGAGGCCCAGTCTTCGTCCGTGCGCAACTCGAAGGCGAAACGCCCGTCGGTGTCGGAGGTTTCCGGTTTGTCGATCTTGATGTCCTCGTGGCGACCGTTCATGTACCAGAGGGTGGCTTGCAGGGTTTTCACCGACGTGTCGGCGAAGCGAATGTCGACCTGGTGGCTACCGTTGCGCAGGTCCATGTTCTTGCTGTTGACCATCAACTCGTTTTTGCCCGGCTTGAGCGTGGCGCTGCCGGACATCTGTGCATCCTTGCCTTCGCAACCGTTGTCCAGCAGCGCCATCATCTGGCGGTAGATGGTTTCCTGGTCGAGGCGGTACAGCGGCGAGAATTCCCAGATGAGAATCTTCGGCGGGTTCTTCTGGAACTCGTCGCTGCCCAGATACTGCAGCATCGAACCTTCCAGGCCGCCGCCGGGGAACGCTACGTTGAGGATGTCGGCGCCGATGGCCTCTTCGAGGAAACCGGCGAAGTTGTAGTTCTTGCCGCTGTGGGAGGTACCCACGAGGGTGATTTGCGGATTGCCGGAATCGCCGAACAGATCGCCATCGCCCGCTTCGCCCTTCGGCTCGGTGGTGAACTGATCCATGTACTGGATCGCGTAGCTGGTGCCACAGAGTTGACCGGCCATGTTGTGCAATGTTCCGGTCTTGCCCATGCGACCCGATTTTTTGGTCTCGAATTCGCGCTTGGGAATGTCGGCGAACTCAGGCAATTGCTTGACCTTCTCGGCGACGATTTTCGCCGTGCGCTGGGCGCCGTACGGGGTCCAGTGCTGGTCGCCACGGAAGTAGAAATCGTGGGCGGGCAGGGTGTCGGGCAACGACTCGTTGGTCAGCGGCGACAGGTCCGGAACGACGTAGCCCATCTGCGCGAAACGACCGAGCATGGACTTGTAGTTTCGTAGCGCCTTGTCGAAGTCGAAGCTGGCCTTCTCCGCCGGGTTGAGCTTGTTGCGGTTCACCAGGCCACGGGTCGGCTGGTACACGACAACCAGTTCCACGCCTTTGCTCTTGAACGCATCGTGCAGTTGTTTCATGCGTTTGTAGCCGGCGGGCGTGGTGTCGAATTCGGTGCGCAAGTCTTCTTGCGTACGGAACAGCCAGTCACCCTGGGCCTGCACCAGCGTGGTGAAATTCTGCTGATAACGGGTGGTGTAGTTCTTCGGGTCGTGGGCGGCCGGGCACAGGCTGCAGCACGGTTCGGCAGTGAATTTTGGAGCCTGGACTTCATCGGCACGCGCGCCGCCGCTGGCCGCGAGAATGCCGGCGGTCAGGGCCGAAAGGCTGAGTAGTTTGATCAAGTGTGGGTGCATAAGATTATCCTCAGTCCCGCATTTCGGTCTGGCGTTCGACGGGGTCGATCAGCACGGCTTTCTGCTGGCGCACCAGCAGGTCGAGAATTTCATCCTGGCGCTCGCCAAGAATGCCGGTGAAGCTGATGCCGCTGGATTTGGTCGGTGCGAGCATGGACACGCGATACAACTCGACACTCAGCGGCGAGTCGATGGACAGCGGTCCGCTGCCGTTTGCCGCCAACTCACCGCCGACCACGATCAGCGACACCTGGGCGTCGAACGGGTCGAGCTTGATGTCACGGTCGGTGTTGCTCAGGTCCTTGATGTGCCCGTAGACACCGGTCAGGCCGTTGGCCATGGAGACGTTTTCGTACAGGCGAATGTTCACGCTGTTACGAATGCGGATGCCGTGGCGGCGGTTGCTGACGACTTTGTTGCCCCACAGCAGGTTGTCGGCACTCTCGTAGAGGGTGATGCCGTCGGTGTGGTTCTGGTAGATCTCATTGTGGGCAATCAGGTTGTTGACGCTGTTACGGTCGATCACCAGGCCCGACAGCTTGTTGTCATAGCTGCGGTTGTTGAAGATGAAGCTGTCGTTGACCTCACGGGAAATAATGATCCCGTGCTTCTTCTTGGTCCCGTACACCGTGTTGTCGGCAATGATCAGACCGTGGGAACGGTCGTGCGGATCGATGCCGTAGACGATGTTGTCTTTGTAGGTGTTGCCCTTGACCACGAAGTCGCGGGTCTCATAGCAGTAGAAGCCGTACCACATGTCCGAGAACTCGGAGCCGACGATCCAGCCGGTCGGCTCAGGGCGCTTGAGCACCTTGGCCATGTTCGGCGTGTACTGGGAAATACTCACGCCGTAGGACTTACTGTTGGCATAGCCGAAACTGGCGATCTTGCTGTTGGCGATGTAGGTCTCGGTACCACCCCAGGACAGCAGGAACGGACGGAACTCCTTCGGCGAAGTAAACGTCGCCGGGCCGTTGTCCTTCTCGCGCCAGCCGGTGATTTTGGTGTCGCGCACGAACAGCTGGCCGTCGTTGACCAGGAACGCACCGGCCTCCTGGGACAGGCGCAGTTCCTGGGTCTGCTTGTCGATTTCCAGGATGCCGTGACGACCGACCACGATCGGCAACTTCGCCAGGTACACACCCGGCGAGGTTTCACTGAAGTACTGCTTGGGGACCTTTTTCGCCAGGTCCTTGAGGTTCATGTAGCCATCGTCGACGAAGATCGCCTGGGGGATGCCGTGCTGACGCACCACCCACTCGGCCATCTTGTTGTCGCCACCGATGAAGTCCTTCAGGGCGTCTTCCTGCATCATCCGGCGCAGGCTGATCTTGCCCGGTTTGCTGCGCACGATCTTCGCGGCGATGGCTTCGGCTGTGTAGCCGGAAACGTCCGGCAGTTTCGGCTTGGCCAGTTCCAGCGGCGCGGTCGGTGCGCTGCTGACGGTGTAGGTCTTGGCCTGTTGCAGTTCCTTGGCCGTGGTTACCGGCTTGGCCGGTTCCACATTGGCCGACGCCACATTGGCGAAGCCAGTCGCACTGGCCAGCAGCATCGCGCCGGCCAACAGGCTGATCGAGCCTTTTCGGGCTGGATGATTCATCTGGGAGACTCCCTTCGCGGTTTGCATCAGAAGCGCCAGATCACGTCGATGAACGCACGGTGCATGTACGAATCGACTTCCTTGCCATACGCATCGCCTGGCTTGAACACGCCGCCACGGAAGCGCACCAGGGCCGAAGGCTCATCGATCGCCTGACTCATCGACGCCGGCAACAAGCCTTGCTTGAAGTACTTGGTGACCACCAGATCCATTTCCTGACCGAGGTCTTTCTCGCCATCGTTCAGTGGCAGCGAAGTACTGGAGAGGATCGCGCCGGTCACATCGTCGGTGTTGTTCTCGACGGCGTTGATGCCATTGCTGCCGACCGGCTTATTGCCGTCGACACGCCAGAACTTGTGGTAGATCAGGCTGGCGTCGTATTCGTCGTTGAGCATCCACGAACCGAACAGGGTGGCGCTCTGCATGTTGTTCATTTCGCCACGGAAGGCCTCGCCGAAACGGTGCACGCGCGAGCGAGTGCCGGTGTAGTTCGAGCGGTTACTTTCCAGACCGTTCTGTTCGTAGTCGGCGCTGGCGCGGGCATAGGCGGCACCGACTTGCCATTGCGGATCGAGGCGCAAACGCACGCCGACATCGGTGGCCCAGCCGTTGAGGTCTTCACCGCGCTTGGCTTCAGTTGGCGGCGTGCCGTCGGCGTTCAGCGGGTTGACCTTGTCGATGTCGCCGCTCATGCCGGTGATGCTGCCCCAGTAATTGACGGTGTTGGTGTTGCGCCAGTTGTAGGCGTCGCTGTCGGCGGTCAGGCCGAGCCAGCTGATGTCGCCGTTCTGTTTCTTGTCCAGCGAATCGGTCGGTACACCCGGCTCCGGGTAATCGAGCTTGCCGTTGTCATGGGTGTGATGACCGCGAATGCCGACCCAGTTGCCCGGTGTCCACTGGTACGCGGTATCGGCGTAGGCGTGCAGGCGATCCTTGTCTTGTGGCGACAATTCCTTGAGGTCGGTGCGGTACTCGCTGAAGCGTTCGGCGATACCGACGTTGGCGCGCAGCAGGGTCGTGTCGAAGGTCCAGTTCAGGGCTTCGATGTTGGTGTCGCGCCATTGGCCGTCGTCATTGCGCAGGCGCTGGCGACCGAACTTCAGGATCTCGCCGGGGTAGGGCGTGAAGCCGCTGTAGCCGACCCAGAACTCACGCATGGCCAGGTAGTTTTTCTTGGTCTCGCGATCACCGTTGTCGGTGTTCTCGGCGCCATCGGATTGTTGCAGGGTGTCGGTCTCGATGATGTCAGTGGACGTCACCGCCTGACCCATGGCGTAGGCGCTCCACGCGCCGCTTTCGCCGTAGACCCACGGACGCAGGTCGAGGCCGACGCCATTGACGTCGCCGCCGGGAGCGGTGCCGAGGTCGCGGTCATCTTCGGACTGGCCGGTGATTTTCACGTCCAGGCCGAAGTTCTTGGTTTCTTCAGTCATCGCAGCAAGCGTCGGGCAAGACCAGATCAGCGCGAATGTCAGGCCAATACCGGCCTTCATGAATGGATTCAACTTCATTGGGATTCCTCGCCATCTTCTTCTTGCAGGGCATGCATTTCCGGCGTGTTCGGGCTCAGGGCACCGCGCACGGCCTGTTCTTGTTTCAACAGGCGTTGGGCTTCGGCCAACCGGTCGGGCGGCAATTGCGTTTGGATTGTTTGCGCAAGCTCGGTGGCTTGCGGAGTGTTCTGGGCCAGGGCCAGTTGGCTGAAGACGTAGGCGTTCAGCGGATCAGGCTTGGTGCCCTTGCCTTGGGAAAACAGTTGGGCAATGGCGAAGTCGGCGCTGTTCTGGCCGTTGCGCGCAGCGGTCAACAGATGGTCGAGAGCCTTCTGCGGGTAGACCTTGCCCAGGTAGCCACGGCGATAGATCTGGCCGAGGTAGTAATCGGCAGCGACTTCACGGCCGACGGCTTTCTGGAAATGCGCTTCGGCGACCTTGGCGTCGGCCGGCACCAGTTTGCCTTCGAAGTAGAGCTTGCCCAGCAACAGTTCGGCGCGAGGCTGGTCGGCGGCGCGACCGTTTTCCAGATACTTCATCATCTGGTCGACGTCGCCCAGTTCCGGGAAGTCGTAGAGCAATTGCGCGAGGGTGACCCACGATGCCGGGTAGCCCGGTGCGATCGGTTCGAGCAGCGACTGCGCGGTTTTCTCGTCGGTCTTGCCCAGGGAGGCATCGGCGAGCACGCGGGCGACGCTGTCGACGCGCTGCGCCGAAACGGTGCCTTGGGCATGAGCCGCTTGCATCTGCTTGATCAGCTCGGACTGTTGCTCTGGCTTGGCCTGTTTCTGATAGACCGTGGCCAGTTCGACGTAGCAGATATCGCTGATGTTGAGCGAGGCCTTGCAGATTTTTTCCACGTCATCCAGATGCTGGTCGTAGGTACCCTGGGTGCGATAGAGCAGCACTTGCGCCAGACCCGCTTCCGGTTTGTTCTCGGCACGCCATTGGCTGATCTGCTGCTGGGCGTTCACGTTGGGAAAGCTGTGCGGGTATTGCAGGTACAGCATCGCCAACGGGATCAGCGTATTGCCTTCGCCTGCCGCAGCGGCTTTTTTCAACAGGGTTTCGGCTTCGTGTTGTTCCGCTTCGGTGGAACCGGGCTTGGCCACCAGCAGACGACCGAGGCGTGCCTGGGCGCGCGGCGAAACGCTGGCTGCGGCGCGGTAAGTCGCCTCGGCCTGTTTCATCTGCGCCGGGTCACGGCTGTCGACCTGGATATCGGCCAGGCCGACCTGGGCTTCGCTGTAGCCCAGGTCTGCCAGTTGCCGGTAGTTCGCCGCGGCAGTGGTGGTGTCACCGCGCTTTAGCGCTTCGTTGGCCAGGCGTTGGTCGGGCAGGCCGGCGCAACCGGCGAGGCTCACCGCCAATGCAACGGCACACAAAGAGCCCATTTGGGAGCGGGCTTGCTCGCGAAGCAGGCGACTCGGTGCATCAGACAGACCGCGTCGATCCCATCGCGAGCAAGCTCGCTCCCACAGGGTCGGCGGCGTGTTGAGGGTTGGAGTAGTCACAGGCATGTCCTCGACTTAAAGACCGACAGCCATGGCTTTGTCGATCAGCCAGTTCAGGTTCGGGCCACGGTCGCTGTTCACTTCCACCGGGCGGCCGGCGAGGGAGCTGTCCAGGGTTTCGTCCGGCTGGATCAGCACGCGGATGTCCGAAGACAGATCGGCGCTTTTCAGGCTGGTGCTGCTGACGATCTTGCCGGTGCGGCTCTTGTCCTCGCCGGCGATCTGGAAGCGCACCGAAGTACCCGGGCGCACGTCGCCGAACTGGCGATAGGAGAAGCGCGCTTCAACATTGGCTTCGCCGCCCCGCGGGACCAGTTGGAAGATCACGTCGCCCTTGCTGGCGTACTGACCGTTGGCGACCATTTGCTGGGCCACGGTGCAGTCGCAAGGCGAGGTCAGGGTGCCGGTCATCTGCTTGCCGAACAGTTCTTCAACCTTGGCCGGTTGCAGTTGGTCTTCGTCCAGATGGCCCTTGAGCACGTCGAGCATGCTGGTGCTGAAGGTTGCCAGCGGTGCGCCCTTGGCGGCCACGCCGTCGGCTTTCACCAGGCTCTGCACGGTGCCGTCGCGGGGCATGGTGATGTTCACGCCCGGCACGCTGACCAGGCCGGCCTGGGCATGGCTGACGAAGTACATGCCGTACACCGACTTGAAGACAAAGCCGAATGCAGCCACGCCGACAACGAAGATCCCCAGGCTGAAGGTCACGGCTTTCAGGCGGCCGAACGCGGACATGCCGTGGCCGCCGTCCTTCGTCTTGCGTGCCTTGGTGAAGTTGTCGCGCTGCAGGGTCGCCAGCATTTCACCTACGCTGACGATGTCGCCCGCCAGGTGCGAAGTGATCAGGTGGCGCAGGGTCGAGATGTCCCGTGGTTCCAGGTTCTGGAACTGGCAGCCGGCGCGTCCGGTCTCGCGGTCGAAGGAGCGGACCTGCAACTCGACGTCCATGGCCAGGCCGAGGTTGTCGATGACGAATTGCAGGCGGGCCTTGTACACGTCACCCACCTTCAGCGGCAACTGACCGGCGTTGAATGCCAGGCCACCGGCGGACAGGTCGATCACCCGGGCTTCGACCGGCGTCCGGTCAGGGCCGAAAAAACGCAACTTGGCCGGGATTTTCACTCGGGCGTGTTGGCGCTGGGCTTCGGATTCGTGCACTACGTTGGCGTTGACGGCGGTATTCATAGGGGGCGTTTTCCTAGTTAATTCAGGCGAGTTCGGTCAGACCATCAACAGCAGCACGGCGACAAAAATGCTGCCGGCAGAGAAGGTCATGGTCCGAGACGACCAGGTGTTGAACCAACGTTGAAAGCTGGCGAGATCACGGGTCAGGGAAGTGGGTTGGCGAGTCCAGGACTGTTGGTCGAGGCGGAAGAACACGTAGATCTTCACCAGCGCGCCGACTATCTGGTTGTAATAGAGAATTGCCGGGTAGGCCGGGCCGATCCGGTGTCCGGAGCACGACAGCAACAAGGTCAGGATGAACCGGGTGATGCCGATCCACAGCAGGTACACCAGGATGAACGCGGTGCCGTACTTGAAGCTGGCGATCAACGCCACGGTCAGGCCCAGCAGCGAGGTCCACATCGACACGCGCTGGTCGAACAGCACCACCGAAGTGAACACGCCAAGGCGTTTGACCCCCAGGCCCAGGGCACGGGAGTTCTGCCGCAGGTTGTTGCCGTACCAGCGGAACATCAGTTTGCGGCTGGCCTTGATGAAGCTCTTTTCCGGCGGGTGTTCAACGGTGTTGATCGCCGCGTCGGGCACGTAGAACGTGTCGTAGCCCAGGCGCATCAGGCTGAACCAGCTGGACTTGTCATCGCCGGTAAGGAACTTGAAGCGGCCCAGGCGCCAGTGTTGCAGCGAGTCGCTTTCCACGTCGGCGATGAAGTCCGGGTTGGTGACCACGGTGGCGCGGAACACCGACATGCGGCCGGTCATGGTCAGCACGCGCTTGGACAAGGCCATCGAGCACATGTTGATGTGGCGCTGGGCGAAACGCAGCTTGTGCCATTCGCTCATGATGTAGCCGCCGCGCACTTCGCAGAATTCGTTGGTGGTCAGGCCACCGACGTTGCCGAACAGCTGGAACCACGGCACGGTCTTGAGCACCACGCCTTCGGCCAGCACGGTGTCACCATCGATGACAGCGACCACGGCGCGATCATCCGGCAGGTGCCGGGAGATGGCGCGGAAGCCGTAGGCCAGGCCATCGCGTTTGCCGGTGCCGGGAATGCGCACGAAGTCGAGCTTGACCCGGGACGGCGGGTTCATCCGGTTCCACAGGCTTTTGACCAGCAGCTCATCGGACATTTCCACGATGGAGCAGACCACGGTGGTCGGCAGGCCGCAGTCGATGGCTTCGCGGATCACCGAGCTGTAGACCTGCGCGGTGGTCAGGGCATCGATGCGGAAACTGGTGACCATCAGGAACACGTGGGACGGGTCAGCCGCTTTGCCCAGCTTGCGCACTTTGCGCCGCAGGTACGGGTAGACGATGTACAGAAAAATCATGCCGCGCACAAAGTGAGTGGCACCCATCGAGTAGCGCCAGATACCCACGGCGCCAATCAGGAAAATGAAGTCCTTCGACTCGGAGTCGAACGTGGACACGGGCAACGCCATGGCGAGACCCATCAGTAAACTCAGGTAGAACAGCCAACCGGCGGCCTGGAGTAGGCCGTGCTTTAGCCTGTGCATAATCTGCATCCGTCTCGATCTCGGGCGAGCCTTTGGGGTGGCCCGATGGGGTTAAGGCAGGCCTGTGAAAACTGGCGGCACCCGCTCTGGATGACGCCAGAATCCCTGTAGGAGCTGGCGAAGCCTGCGATCTTTTGATCTTCAGCAATCACGCCGGCGCCAAAAGATCGCAGCCTGCGGCAGCTCCTACAGATACCGCGTTACCAGCAGATGCCTTCGGCCCGGCTATTGGTGCTGGTGGCCTTGGACATGAAGCCCACCAGGTCGATCACCTGCTTGCCGTGTGGAACGTCCTGCACCAGGGCGCGGAATTTCTCGTCACGGTTGCCGAGGATGATCACGTCGGAGTTGTTGATCACCGCGTCGAAGTCGGAGTTGAGCAAGGACGAGACGTGAGGGATCTTCGACTCGATGTAGTCCTTGTTCGCACCGTGAACGCGGGCGTACTCGACGTTGCTGTCGTAGATGCTCAGGTCGTAGCCCTTGCCGATCAGCATTTCCGCCAGGTCGACCAGCGGGCTTTCGCGCAGGTCGTCGGTGCCGGCCTTGAAGCTCAGACCCAGCAGGGCGACTTTGCGTTTGTCGTGGCTGGAAACGATGTCGAAAGCGTTCTGCACCTGGGATTCGTTGCTGCGCATCAGCGAGTTGAGCAACGGCGCTTCCACGTCGAGGGAACCGGCGCGGTAGGTCAGGGCACGCACGTCTTTTGGCAGGCACGAGCCGCCGAAGGCGAAACCTGGGCGCATGTAGTACTGGGACAGGTTGAGGGTCTTGTCCTGGCAGACCACGTCCATCACTTCGCGACCGTCGACGCCGACCGCCTTGGCGATGTTGCCGATTTCGTTGGCGAAGGTGACCTTGGTGGCGTGCCACACGTTGCAGGTGTACTTGATCATCTCGGCGACCGCGATGTCCTTGCGGATGATCGGTGCGTCGAGCTCTTCGTACAGCGATTGCAGGACGTCGCCGGACGCCTTGTCGAATTCGCCGATGACGGTCATTGGCGGCTGGTCGTAGTCGGCGATGGCGGTGCTTTCGCGCAGGAACTCAGGGTTCACGGCCACGCCGAAATCAACACCGGCCTTCTTGCCGGAGCAGTCTTCGAGAATCGGGATGACCACGTTGGCCACGGTGCCCGGCAGCACGGTGCTGCGCACGACGATGGTGTGGCGGGTGGTCTTGTCGCGCAGGACAAAACCGATTTCGCGGCATACGGCCTCGATGTAGTTCAGTTCCAGGTCGCCGTTCTTCTTGCTTGGCGTGCCCACGCAGATCATCGACAGGTCGGTGTCGCGAATCGCCTCGGCGAAGTTGGTGGTGCCACGCAGACGACCTGTCTGGATGCCTTGGGCCAGAAGTTCACCCAGGCCCGGTTCAACGATCGGCGATTTGCCGGCATTGATCATATCGATCTTGTCTTTGGCCACATCGACGCCAACGACGTCATGGCCCCGTGCAGACAGGCAACCGGCACATACTGCGCCGACGTAACCCAAACCAAAAATGCTGATGCGCATCGCAATTACCTCTCTGTTATCAAGCCTGTATACATCAAGCCATTAGATGGCCGGAGTTAATGGTGTTCAGCGTGTTTTAGTGCACTCGCAAGTGTGCCTTACAGGCACGACAATGCCCTGTGCTGGCATATAAGTTACGAGTGTCTAAATAAGTGCACTCAAAGTGTGCGCAACTAGGCCTTGTTGTTATGATTTGCCCTGTTATGCAGCCGATCCTCCTGTCGGAAGGATGCGGGTGCAACGGCCTTGTACGCTTGATGTCAGGCCGAAAGCCCGTGGATCAAGCGGTTGGGTGCTCGGGTGAGCACGTTTATATGGGGCGCTGTCGTGGCCTTGTAGGGGATAGTCATACCGCGTTATCTCCTGTCCGATTGCTGTTGTCCAAATCAGTGATTAGTCAGCGCAAGTTAGTGTTTCAACTTCGCAACATGAATCGCTTATCTGCGTAAGTTATCTCGTACACGCTCGGCGAGAATCGTTACCGGTGGTATGAGCGGCGCGTTTGGACATAGTTCCAGTCCGCTCATCGCGAAATCTGAAATTTCTTGAAATATTGTGAAAGATGGCACTGCTCTCAAATTGATAGCACTTGCCGTTTCGCCCTTTATATATAGGCGGTTCATTGGCTGGGATATTTTTGTGCCACCACTGTTAAAAAAAGTCAGTGCCACTACGCAAAAAAATGATTGAAGTCGAGTGAAACTAAAGTTAGAAAATCGAGTGGTGTTTTTCTGGCGCCATGAAAATGGCGAAAAGGCGGGGAAGGCTGAAGTGAGTCGAGGGTCGGCGCACGAGCGGGTGTGAAGGTCGTGCGCCGACCGGATGCATCACTCTGGTGCGTGATCGCGCAGAAACACCAGATTGTCCGGCTTGGACTGTTCGGCGCTGTAGCGATAGCCTTGAACGTCGAATTGCTTGAGGGTGGCCGGGTCATTGATGCGTTCTTCGATGACGAAGCGGCTCATCAAGCCGCGGGCCTTTTTCGCGTAGAAGCTGATGATCTTGTACTGGCCGTTCTTCAGGTCCTTGAATTCGGTATTGATGATGCGCGCGTTCAAGGCGTTGCGCTTGACCGCCGAGAAGTACTCGTTGGACGCCAGGTTGAGCAGCACGTCATCGCCCTGATCGACCAGGGCTTCGTTCAGCCATTCGCTGATGCGCGAGCCCCAGAAGGCATACAGATCCTTGCCTCGGGCGTTGGCCAGCCTGGTGCCCATTTCCAGGCGATAGGGTTGCATCAGGTCCAGCGGGCGCAGCAAGCCATAGAGGCCCGAGAGCATGCGCAGGTGTTTTTGGGCGTAGTCGAAATCGGCTTCGCTGAGGGTTTGCGCATTCATGCCGGTGTACACATCGCCCTTGAAGGCCAGCAACGCCTGCTTGGCGTTTTCCGGGGTGAACGCGGGCGTCCAGCTGCCGAAACGCGCGGCGTTGAGCCCGCCGATCTTGTCGGAGACGTGCATCAACTCGCTGATTTGCGCGGGTGTCAGCTCGCGCAATTGCAGGATCAACTCCTGGGAGTGGTCCAGGTACTGCGGCTGGGTGAAGCGCTGGGTCGCCGGCGGTGTTTCATAGTCGAGGGTCTTGGCGGGTGAAATCACCATCAGCATGAAGTCGTCTCCTTTAATCGTGGCGGCGATTCTAGGGGGTTGTTCGTGTTGACTCCAGCTATGAGCGTGATAGGTGATCGGTGGTGTCATGGGACAAGATCGCAGCCTCGCTTCGCTCGACAGCTCCTACGGGACCGGGTTGGCTCAAAAATGGAATCGGATCGCGTAGGAGCTGCCGTAGGCTGCGATCTTTTGATCTTCCCGGGATATAGTGCCGCGCGGGTTTTGTTATGGAGACATCCCATTGCGTATCGCTTTTCTCATCTCGATCTGGCTACTGAGCTTTGGCGCCGTCGCGGCACCGGGTGATGTGGCGACGCTCGATCGCAGCACCTGGCCGGAAAAACTCGGTAATCCGACGCTGTTCGACGTGGCGTCCAGAGCCGAGATCCTCATGTTTTCCAGCGTCCTGTTGGCCAGCGAGGCGCTGGATGAACCCGGCCTGGCCCAGCGCCTGGGCCTGCGCACGATCAATCTGGAGTCGGTCAACAGGGTTCGCCAGCGCATGTGGCAACGGCTGCTGGCCAACTACAACTTCGCCCAGCAGAGCTGCGACCAGGATGCCTCCTTCTGTTTCCTGGTCGAAGACATGCCCACCTTGCGCGAGCAGGCTGCCAGGTTCCAGGTCGGCGCAGACAGCTACTACATCAAGTGGGCCGAGCCGAGCCGCGTGTTCCATACCCAATACCTGGACGAACAGTTGCGCAAGGCCGCTCTGTTCCCGCAAACCAGCAGCGAAGTCGATCGTTTTGGCGACTATGAGCGCAGTGGCGACGGGATGCATGACCGGCTGTTTCTGCTGACCTTCGACAGCGCCGCCAACGCCGCGCCGGATAACACTGCCTGGGTCGCCGAGTACCTGCGCAAGTCGAACCTGAGCGGGACATTCTTCGTCCTCGGCAAGGACATCCAGGCGCGTTTGGCCGACGCTTCGGTGAGCAACCTGCAAGAGACCTACTCGAGCCAATGCATCGGCGTACAAGGCTGGGAGTTCCGTTCCCACAGCCACTGGCAGGACTGGCAGGACTCGGTGCGCCGCAGCGCCGAACTGGTCAAGAGCAAGCTGCCGGAGAACTACGTGCCCCTGTTCCGTCCGCCCGATGGCCAGCGCCGCTCCGATGCTGAAGGCTTCTTCAAGACTCAGGGGCTGCAGGTAGCGCTGTGGGACATCGACGCCCAGGACGGTGCCGGCAAACTCAAGGGCAACCCGAGTGCGCAACGGGTGCTGACCCTGATGCTGCTGTGGCGGCACGGGGTGATCAATTTCAATGTGAAACAGGATGCAGTGAAAACGGCATTGCCGTGGCTGGTCACGCAAACGGCGCCTGTCGGGATCGGCTGGGAGGATTGCCAGGATGCGTTTCGCTGAAAACGACAAAGCCCCGTAAACATTGGGTTTATGGCGATTTTGGAAGGGGATTCGTTGCAGGTGGACTTCCGACTGTAAACGGGTGATGGCAGTCCGCCAAGTGCTATTGGTCAATCTGCAAAATAAACTTCAAAAAAGCGTCAAAGTACTTTTTTCTGTCACACGTTTTGGAGTATTACGAAGACAGACCGCCGAAACCTGCAACACAGGTGGCGTCTTCCAAGACCCCGCATGTATGCAGAACACTTGAGTCCCCGCAGGTGTATTCGGCAGTCACTTCGAGGCGCAGCACCGTCAAGGTATTGCGTCGAATGGCTCCCACAAAGGTGACCGAGTATGGATGATCACGGACGTAGCTCTTCTTCCAACCAGCCAATCCTTTATGTACTCGATACCAACGTATTGATTCACGATCCAAACGCGCTGCTTAACTTCGAAGAACACCACGTCGCGATCCCGATGACCGTGCTTGAAGAGCTGGACAAGCTCAAGAGCGGGCATCACAGCGTAGCCGCCGAATGCCGCCAGGCCATCCGCCTGATCGACAAGACTCTGGGCGATGCCTCACCCGAGGATGTCGAGCAGGGTGTGCCGATCCAGCGTGGCAAAAGCGGACCCAAGGGTTTGCTGTCAATTCTGATGAGCAAGCATGCCGAGCCGAACCTGATTCTGCCCGAGCACCTGAACGACAACAAAATCATCAACCAGCTGATCGACCTGCACGCGCGCGACCCGAAGAAGCCCGTGGTGCTGGTCACCAAAGACATCAACATGCGCCTCAAGGCGCGCGCCTGCGGGATCGC
Organism: Pseudomonas sp. IT-P258; assembly: GCF_949767825.1. Lineage (NCBI taxonomy): Bacteria > Pseudomonadati > Pseudomonadota > Gammaproteobacteria > Pseudomonadales > Pseudomonadaceae > Pseudomonas > Pseudomonas sp. IT-P258. The sequence goes on from NZ_CATKPU010000065.1 coordinate 192,838, forward strand.
GGCCGAGGACTACAGCACCGACCAACTGGTCGACGACGTGTCCTTGCTGCCCAACGGCTACCACAACATGACCGGCTCTTTCTGGGACCGCGTGAGCAAGGTCGAAACCCGTCAGGACCACGGCCGCACCTGGCATCAGGTGCAATTGATCGACAACCTGCCGGCGGTGCACATCAACGAGTTCATCATTGATGAACAGGGCTTTGTCGGCTGGATCAAGGAGATTGAAGAAGACCGCTTGCTGATCCTCGACCTGCACCAGGAACCGCTGCTGCACCAGGAAGCCTGGGGGCTCAAGCCGCGTGATATCTATCAGAGCCTGGCGTTGTACGCCTTGCTCGATCCGGACATCCACCTGGTCAACCTGTCGGGTGCCGCGGGCTCGGGTAAAACCATCCTGGCGCTGGCCGCTGCGATCGAGCAGACCATGGTCAGCAAGCGTTATCGGCGCATTATCGCCACCCGCAGCGTGCAGGGCCTGGACCAGGAAATCGGTTTCCTGCCCGGCACCGAAGCGGAAAAAATGGAGCCGTGGCTGGGCGCCATCACCGACAACCTCGAAGCCTTGCACATGGATGACGAAAGCACCCATGGCAGCGTTGACTACATCCTCAGCAAAGTGCCGTTGCAGTTCAAATCCCTCAACTACATCCGGGGCCGCAGCTTCCAGCAGAGCCTGATCCTGATCGACGAATGCCAGAACCTCACGCCGCACCAGATGAAAACCATCATCACCCGTGCCGGCGCCGGTTCCAAAGTGGTGTGCCTGGGCAACCTGGCGCAGATCGACACCCCATACCTGTCCGCGACCAGCTCCGGGCTGACCTATCTCACTGAACGCTTCAAGGACTTCCCGAACGGGGTGCACATCACCCTGCAAGGGGTACCACGCTCGATCCTGGCCGAATACGCCGAATCGCATTTGTAACTGTCCACCGGAGCCGGGCGGCCGCGAGGTCGCCCGGTTTTTTTGTACGCCACGTAAAGGCCCGTGCCTCAGGGCAGACCCAATACCGATGAATGTGTTTCTGCAAAGCCTGGGGCCGAAAGCAGTCTTGTTTACAGAGATTGCGAAAAATAGCCCTTGAGGGTTTCCGTCAGAATTGATTGAGCGTTCAATACCTCTTGGCTCGGCTCAGGCTGTGAGCTACTAAACTTTTTTCGCGTCCAGCTGAAAAAGAAGGGGCCATCAATAATACGTTCATTGTGTTCCGCCAAATATAACTGGGTCACGGAGGCATACCTGGGGAAAACATGAAAATGTAGCTCATGATTGAGCTCGGAAATACGCATTATGTATATTTTCTCAGGAGAAAATAGAGTATTTAAAGCTCGCTCCGTAAATGCCAAGCCTTTCATCAGTTCAGCACTTTCAGCCGGATTTAGTTCTGCGAGTCTTGATATGTCCCGCTTAAGAGAAATAATCATGTAGCCAGGGATGTCGCAGTCCCGGCAGTGAGAGATTACGATGTGTTTTCCTGAGTGAATTGTCCGCGCTGGCATGACTGGCCTCCCGTGTGCCACCATGGTTGAAGTGTAGGACCTGCCCCGTTGAGCTGCTGCCGGAGGTCAGTAGAAAAAACCTGATGCGATACCTCAGTGCTGAAATTTTTAAGATCGTTAGCTTTGCTGGTCATTTTTTCTCGAATTAACAAATCGGTCTAATGTGTAGTTGTAGGAAGTTTCATGGCGGGCCATGAGTGCGTACTTACGGAGAATTCTCACGTCGAAATTTGTTATAAAATAATCAGTAACTTATCGGCTGGTGCACCCATTAAAATTGATCAGTGATGTCAGGAAAAGCGAATTTTCAGTAGGCTTTTGTTACATTTCTTTCTGTTGTTTGGTATGACTTTAATTTGTGTTTTTAAAACTTAATAAGGAATCGCATCTGAAGCTGTCCACCGAGTCCGTGTGTATGAAGAACCTGTGGGAGCGAGCTTGCTCGCGATGACGGTGTGTCTGTCGACATCTCGGGTTAATGACAGGCCACTATCGTCGGAACGCCGCCCGGAGCAAGCTCGCTCCCACATTGGTTTGTGGTGTGCCGATAATCAAGCGTGCGAAAAATTGACCCGCAGGTTTACAATCGACGCTCCTGATCAGGAGTAATCCCGTGCTGACTCATCTCGATTCCCAAGGTCGCGCCAACATGGTCGACGTCACTGAAAAAACCGTGACGTTCCGTGAGGCGACCGCTCAAGCGCTGGTGCGCATGCTGCCCGAAACCCTGCAGATGATCGTCAGCGGCGGCCACCCCAAGGGTGATGTGTTTGCCGTGGCGCGCATTGCCGGCATTCAGGCAGCGAAGAAAACCAGCGACCTGATTCCTCTGTGCCACCCGTTGATGCTCACCGGCGTCAAGGTCGAGCTCAGTGCCGAAGGCGATGATTCGGTGCGTATAGTGGCGCGCTGCAAGCTGTCCGGGCAGACCGGCGTTGAAATGGAAGCCCTGACCGCCGCCAGCGTCGCCGCGCTGACGATCTACGACATGTGCAAGGCCGTTGACCGCGGCATGACCATCGAAAGCGTGCGTCTGCTGGAGAAGGTCGGCGGCAAGAGCGGACATTTCCAAGCGGAGCAGTCATGAACGTTACCGTGAAGTTTTTCGCCCGTTATCGTGAAGCGCTGGGGCTGGACTCGGTGAAAGTGGAAGGCAACTTCTCCACAGTCGACGACGTCCGCGCACTGTTGGCCCAACGTGACGGTGCCGAGGTGTTGAGCGAACAGAACCTGATGTGCGCCCGCAACGAAGACCTGTGCCAGCTCGACGAGCCGGTCAGCGAGGGCGATGAAGTGGCGTTCTTTCCGACTGTGACCGGAGGCTGAGCCATGGCGATTCGCGTGCAGTCCACCGCGTTCGACCCGGGTGCCGAAGTCAATGCCATGCACGATGCCAATGTCGGCGTGGGTGCGGTGGTGAGTTTTGTCGGCTACGTACGCGACTTCAATGACGGCCTCGATGTGGCCGGGATGTTCCTCGAACACTATCCGGGCATGACTGAAAAGGCCCTCGGAAAGATCGCCATCGAGGCCGAGCAGCGCTGGCCGTTGCTCAAGCTGGAAGTGCTGCACCGCATCGGCGCCCTGGAGCCGGGCGAGCCGATTGTCTTCGTTGGCGCGGCCAGCGCCCATCGTCAGGCGGCATTCGACGCCTGCGCCTTTGTCATGGACTACCTGAAAACCCGTGCGCCGTTCTGGAAGAAAGAAATCACCAGTGACGGGCCGCGTTGGGTCGAGGGGCGTGACAGTGATCATGCGGCGGCGGTTCGCTGGAAGCAGTAGTTTCTGCGGCGTTCTCAAGTCAGCCTTCGCAAGCAAGCCCGCTCCCACAATGGATCTGGTTGAACACAAATTTTGTGTACGACACAGAACCCTGTGGGAGCGGGCTTGGTCCGGGCGGCGTTCCGACGAAGGGGCCATCTGGCTCACCCAATACCTTGCAGAACCACCACCCGACCATCGGCCGGAACGGGCTGCATTTGCCTCATTGACGATTTATACATAAAAGTCCAGTATGGAATTATAAGTACAAAAAAGGTTTCCACCCGTTTCAGCTTTTTCTTCTGTCTTGCCAAACCAACAACAACCGCGAGAAAACGAACATGAAGAAGTTCCCCCTCATCACCGGTCTGGCCCTGAGCCTGTTGGCGTGCAGCTCTGTGTTCGCCGCCGAGAAAACCTTGCGCATCGGTATCGAAGCGGCGTATCCACCGTTCGCCTCGAAAACCGACAAAGGCGAAATCGTCGGTTTCGACTATGACATCGGCAATGCCCTGTGCGCGCAGATGAAGGTCAAGTGTGTGTGGGTCGAAGGCGAGTTCGACGGTCTGATTCCTTCTCTGAAGGTGAAGAAAATCGACATGGCGCTGTCGTCCATGACCATCAATGAAGACCGCAAGAAGTCGGTGGACTTCACCCACAAGTACTATTTCACTTCGTCGCGCCTGGTGATGAAGGATGGCGCGGTGGTGGATGACCAGTACGCCAGCCTCAAGGGCAAGACCGTCGGCGTGCAGCGCGCCACCACGACCGACCGTTACGCCACCGAGGTGTTCGAGCCAAAGGGCATCAACGTCAAGCGCTACAGCAACAACGAAGAAATCTACATGGACCTGGCAGCCGGTCGCCTCGATGCGATTTTTGCCGACACCATTCCACTCAATGACTTCCTGTCGATGCCGCGCGGCAAGGGTTACGCCTTTGCCGGGCCGGAGCTGAAAGATCCGAAATATGTGGGCGAGGGTGCCGGGATTGCGGTGCGCAAGGGCAATACCGAACTGGTCAGCGAGCTGAACACGGCCATTGATGGCATTCGTGCCAGTGGTGAGTACCAGAAGATTTCGGACAAGTATTTCAAGTCCGACATTTACGGCGATTGATCAAAAAGATCGCCGCCTGCGGCAGCTCCTACAGGGGAATGCGTTTCACTGTAGGAGCTGCCGCAGGCGGCGATCTTTTGATTTTCAGCCCTTCAATTCCTTCAAATGCTTGTACACCGTCGCCCGGCCCATGTTCAGCACATTGGCCACGTAGTTCGAGGCGCTTTTGCCCTTGAACGCGCCTTCGGCGTGCAACGCCAGCACCAGTTCGCGCTTGTGGTCGCGAGTCAGCAGATTCAGGCTCAACTGCCGCTCGCGCAGCCAGGCGTGGAGGAAGGTGTTGATCCGCTCCTGCCAGTCATCGCGAAACAGCGCATCCGGTTGCGGGATCAGCTTGGTCGGCGACAGGAACAGGTCCAGGGCGGCCTTGGCATTTTCGAACAACGAAATATTCAGGTTGATGCACAGCATCGCCTGTGGACGACCTTCACTGTCCCGAAGCACCGTGCTGAGGCTGCGAATCTTCTGACCATCCCAGTTGAGCTTTTCGTACGGCCCGATGTTTCGTTCGCTGACATCGTCGCTGAGCATGTCTTCCAGCGCCGAGTCGTCGCCGATTTCCCGCTTGGACAGGTTGTTGGCGATGTAGTCGACCTTTTGCGTGCGCAAGTCGTGCAGCACCACTTCGGCGTGGGGGAAAAACAACGTGGCGATGGCGTCGGCAATCGCGTGGAAGTTATCCAGGGATGTGTCGTCCAGGGCCGAGTCTTTTTCGGGAGCGTTCATACAGTGGAACTCCAGGCAGCGTCAGCGCCCCATCAAAGGGGCGCTGAAAGTGTGCCGTAATCGTGTGGGCACGTCACCTGAGGATCAGGATCCGCCGAGGCGGGCAGGGGAGAGCATTTCGGCATTCAGCCCGAAATGGCCGAGCGACTCGGGCAACGCGACACCGCGCACCAGTGCCGCGCTGGCCTGGCCCATGGCCGGTGAGGTCTGGATGCCATAACCGCCTTGTGCCGCGACCCAGAACAGCCCCGGTACCTGTGGATCGAAGCCGGACAGCAAGTCGCCGTCGCTGACGAAGCTGCGCAGGCCGGCCCAGGTGCGGGTCGGGCGGCGAATGGTCAGGGTCGTGGCTTCTTCGATCTGGTAGATGCCCATGGCAATGTCCAGCTCTTCGGGCTGCACATCGTGGGGTTCCACCGGGTCGGCGTTGGCCGGTGAACCGAGGAACATCCCGGCATCGGGTTTCATGTAGAAGGATTCGTCGAGGCTGACCAGCATCGGCCAGTGGTGGATGTCCACGCCTTCGGGACCGGCGAAGATGAACGCGGCCCGGCGTTTGGGTTGCAGGCCCAGGGGATTGGCGCCAGCCAGTTGGCCGACCTTGTCGGCCCAGGCGCCGGCGGCGTTGATGATGACCGGTGCGCTGAAGGTCTGGCTGCCGGTCTGGACGTGCCATGTACCCTGGCTGTCGCGGCTCAGGCTGACGACTTCGCTGTCGGTGTGCACTTCGCCCTGGTTGCGGCGGATGCCGCGCAAATAGCCCTGGTGCAGGGCATCGGTGTCGATGTCGCTGGCGGTCGGGTCGTAGATGGCGCCGTGGACCTTTTCCCGGCGCAGGATCGGTACTAACGCGCAGGCCGCGTCGGCGTCGAGCAACTGCATCTCCGGCACCGTGGTTTTTGCGCTCTGGTATTGCCTGTTCAGCTCGTCCGGGTCACCGGTCAAGTCCACGGTCATTTCGCCGCGCGGGGTCAGCAGCGGGTGTTCGCAGAAACCACTGGGCGGGTTGTCGAAAAAGTCCCGGCTGGCCAGGGTCAATGCCCGCACTTGCGGGGTGCCGTAGGCGGCGGTATACAGCGCCGCCGAGCGGCCGGTGGAGTGATAGGCCGGATGGGATTCGCGCTCGAGCACGATCACGCGGCCGTGCTGCGAAAGCCAGAACCCCGTGGAAGCACCGGCAATCCCGCCGCCGATGATGATGAAATCTGCCTGGCTCATGAACGTCTCCTGTTGGGGCGTAAATGCCGGATTTATGGTGATCTCTTGTAGGCGCTGACGAGTGAAACGAGGCTGCGATCTTTTCAAAAGCAAAGTCAAAAGATCGCAGCCTTCGGCAGCTCCTACAGGATGAATTTGGTGTCAGTGCGTGAGGCGATAGATCGCGTTGGCCAGCGCAATGTCTTCCAGGCCCAGGCCGATGGAGCGGAAAAACACATGGCGATCGTAATCAGGGCGCAGGACTTTTCCGCTGAGCAGGTCGGGCAGGTCGCCGACAATCGCGCCCTTGTCCCAGTCGTGCCGTTTGGCGGCGATCAGCATTTCGCCGGCCGAGCCCGGGGTGGTCAGGCGATAGTCGCAGAACACCTGCATGTCGTTGAGGCTTTGCGGCGGCACTTCATGGGCGCGCGGCGCATTGGTGCTGATGGAGGTGATCAACGCCGGTTTGCGCAAGCTCGAAGGATCGATCACCGGACCGGCGGACGAGGTGCAGAGCATGATCACGTCGGCGTCCTGAACGGCAGCTTCGCGACTGTCGACGATGTTCAGGCGTGGCTCGATGTTTTTCAGCAGGCGCACGGTTTCGGCGTCTTCGCTCACGCTCGGCGAGTACAGGCTGATGCTCTGCCAGTCGCGCAGGCCTTTCACGTAATGCAGGTGCGCCTGGGCCACTTTGCCGCTGCCAATAATGGCAAGGCGATTGGCTGTGAGTGGTGCGAGGGCATCGACCGCGACGGCGGTGGTCGCCGCGGTGCGCGCGGTGGTCAGTTCGCCGGCATCGCACAGCAGCAGCGGCTGGCCGGTCTGCATCGACATCAACAACGTCCACGCCGTCACCAGCGGCCCCTGCTCACGGACGATGTACGGCGACGTCTTGATTCCGTATACGCCTTCTCCGGCAAGCACACCCAAGTAGTTAATGAAGTCGCCGGCGCCCTGTGGAAATTCCACCAGTTGCTGCGCCGGTTGTACGGCTTGCCCGGCGGCCAGGTCGCGGAACAGTTTGCGCAGGATCTGTGGCACATCGACCTGCGCCAGTAGCTCGCGAGCCTGGGCTTGGGGGATCACTTGGGGCGTGCTGGACATGGTCGGCTCCGGAGCTGAGAGTAAACTGATTTGTCTATTATGGACTTTTAGATATCTACAGCAAGCACCTGTTGAAAAAAAGCCGGACGAAAAAAAAGCGCAGTCCGTTTCCGGCTGCGCTTGTCTTTTCAGCGTCCCTTAATGCGGGCGCTTGCGTTCAACGGCCCGCAACAGATGCGTCGGTGGCGTTTCACAGCTGATCTTGCGCCCCAGCTTTTCCTCGATGGACGGTAGCTGGTAGGAGTCGTCTTCACCGGCAAAGCTGATGGACACACCGTCGGCACCGGCGCGGCCGGTACGACCGATGCGGTGCACGTAGTCGTCCGGCACTTCCGGCAGGGTGAAGTTGATCACGTGGCTGATGCCGTCGATATGGATGCCGCGACCGGCCACGTCGGTGGCGACCAGTACGCGAATCTTGCCTTCGCGGAAGCCTTCGAGGGTCTTGATGCGCTTGTGCTGCGGCACGTCGCCGGACAGTTGCGCGGCGTTGATACCGTCACGCACCAGGCGTTCTTCGATGCGTCGTACTTCATCCTTGCGGTTGGCGAAGACGATCACCCGCTCCCAACCGTTGTCGTTGACCAGGTTGTAGAGCAGTTTGTATTTGTCGGCACCGGCCACCGCGTAGATGTGCTGCTCGACGTTTTCGTTGGCCACGTTCTGCGACTCGATCTCGACGATCGACGGGTCGGTGGTCCATTGCTTGGCCAGGTTCATCACGTCTTCGGTGAAGGTCGCGGAGAACAGCAGCGTCTGACGCTCGGACTTCGGCGGCGTCTGGCGAATGATCTGGCGCACTTGCGGGATGAAGCCCATGTCGAGCATGCGGTCGGCTTCGTCCAGCACCATCACTTCGACCATGTCCAGGTGCACGTCGCCGCGCTGGTTGAAGTCCAGCAGGCGGCCCGGCGTGGCCACGAGGATGTCGCAGTGGCGGGCCTCGAGGTGCTTGAGCTGTTTGTCGAAGTCCATGCCACCGACGAACGTCATGACGTTGAGGCCGGTGTACTTGGTCAGGTCGGCGGCGTCCTTGGCGATCTGCACTACCAGTTCGCGGGTCGGTGCGATGATCAGTGCCCGTGGCTCACCCATGTAGCGCTCTTTCGGCGGCGGGGTTTGCAGCAACTGGGTGATGATCGAGACCAGGAACGCAGCGGTCTTGCCGGTACCGGTCTGGGCGCGGCCGATGGCGTCTTTGCCCGCGAGGGTGAAGCCCAGTACCTGTGCCTGGATCGGCGTGCAATACGGGAAGCCCAGGTCCTGGATGGCGTGCATCAGTTCCGGGGCGAGTTTGAAATCGTGGAAGCGGGTCTTGCCTTCCTGGGGCTCGACGACGAAGTCTTCGAGTTTCCATGGGATGACCGGTGCCTTTGGCTTGGGTTCGCGGCGCGGTCTGGCGGGTTTTGGCGTTTCGCTGAGCGGCTGTTCCGGGGCTGTTATCGCCGCAGGCAGGTCAGCCATTGCGGTCTTCGGCTCATGCTTGGGTGCCGCCGTGGCGGTGGCTCGTTCAGACTGATTACCGTCGGTGCGGTGGCCGGGAGCGTGAGACGCAGGGCTGGGAACTGGCGCGAGTTGCTCAGTCTCGCTTTTACCGAACATTTTCTTGAGTGCTTTGAGCACGGTCATCTCATCAATTGATTAAGGAATGTACGCCGGGCAGTGTAATGCAAGAATCGGGCGCGGCGTAGTGGGATGGATCAAAGGGTGTTTTTAAACACAAATGCTTAACGCAAGCGCTCGGCGAGCCAGACGCCGATGTCGCGAATTTCTTCGGGTAACACTTCGTGACCCATTGGGTATTCCTGCCATGTCACGGTGACACCACGCAGCTTCAAATGCTCGTAGGCGCTACGCCCCATCGAGTTTTGCACCACATCGTCGTACTGGCCGTGCATCGACAGCACCGGAATCCGCTGCTGGCTGGCGGACAGTTGCAGTTCGTCGCTGAAGGTCGGTGCATAAGTAGAAAGGGCAACGACGCCACCCAACGGGCCCTGCCATTTCAGAAATGCGGTGTGTAAAACCACGGCGCCGCCCTGGGAAAAACCTGCCAGGAAGATCCGCGAGGCGTCTATTCCGCTGGCTCGCTGCACTTCTATCAATTCAATGACACGGTTCGCCGACTCTTTCAGCTGCTCGCGGTTGATCGCGCGCGCCGGGCTCATGGCCAGGATGTCGTACCAGCTCGGCATCTCGTAGCCGCCGTTGATAGTGACAGGGCGATGCGGTGCCTGCGGGAGAACGAAGCGGGTACTCAGCAAGGTTTCCTGCAGCGCTTCGGCCACCGGCAGGAAGTCGTAGCGATCGGCGCCCAGGCCGTGCAGCCATATAACGCAGGCGTCTGCGGGCTTTACGGGCTGAAGAATCAAGGGCTCGGTCATATCTGCTCCAATGTTGTGCGTGCGCGTACATATAAGTGCGTGATCAAAGTGCGCGTCAGGTTGATCCGTTAATAAAGTGTCGCAAGCGTACAAGTTTTGCTATTGACCTGCAGCTGAACCGCTTCGGCGAGCGGTGTGGTACGGGCTTTGCTATGGGGAAACGGTGCAACCCATCTCGCGCCCGGCGGTAACACTATCAGTGTACTGCCGACTGTGGGATAGCAATGAATCCGGTGATGGATGTTCGCCAATGGCCGCTACGGGGCTTCGCGAACGTGAAAGGGCTACAGCCCGTTCGGCCGACTGGTGAGAGTGAGTTTTCCATGACGTGGATTTTCTCCTACTAGACTCATAGCTAACGTCTTACGTCGGTTGACCCCAAAACAAGCCAACACGGGTCGACTACGCCTCAAAAGGGTGCGACAGGACTCACGCTCCGACACAACAAGAGCAAAACTGGAGGTTTGAATGAAGATGTTGAAATCCACCCTGGCTATCGTGACTGCAGCCGCAGTACTCGGTGTCAGCGGGTTTGCCCAGGCGGGCGCAACCCTGGATGCAGTGATGAAGAAAGGTTTCGTGCAGTGTGGCGTCAGCGATGGCTTGCCAGGCTTCTCGGTTCCGGATTCCACCGGCAAGATCGTCGGTATCGATGCTGACTACTGCCGTGCAGTAGCGGCGGCTGTCTTCGGCGACGCGACCAAGGTCAAGTTCAGCCAGTTGAACGCCAAGGAGCGCTTCACCGCGTTGCAGTCCGGCGAAATCGACATTCTGTCGCGCAACACCACCATGACCAGCTCCCGCGACGCGGGCATGGGCCTGAAATTCCCGGGCTTCATTACCTACTACGACGGCATCGGCTTCCTGGTAAACAACAAGCTGGGCGTCAAGAGCGCCAAGGAACTGGACGGTGCAACCATCTGCATCCAGGCTGGTACCACCACCGAACTGAACGTTTCCGACTACTTCCGCGGCAACGGCCTGAAATACACCCCGATCACCTTCGACACCTCCGACGAAAGCGCCAAGTCGCTGGAATCCGGTCGTTGCGACGTACTGACCTCCGACAAATCCCAGCTGTTCGCCCAGCGCAGCAAGCTGGCTTCGCCGAAAGACTACGTGGTTCTGCCGGAAACCATTTCCAAGGAACCTCTGGGCCCGGTCGTGCGTAATGGCGACGACGAGTGGCTGGCGATCGTGCGCTGGACTGGCTACGCCATGCTCAACGCTGAAGAAGCCGGCATCACTTCGAAGAACGTCGAAGCCGAAGCCAAGGGCACCAAGAACCCTGACGTTGCCCGTCTGCTGGGTACCGACGGTGAATACGGCAAAGACCTGAAAGTGAAGAAAGACTGGGTCGTGCAGATCGTCAAGCAAGTCGGCAACTACGGCGAAGTGTTCGAGAAAAACCTCGGCAAGAGTACTCCGCTGGAAATCGACCGCGGGCTGAACGCTCTGTGGAACGCTGGCGGCATTCAATACGCACCACCAGTGCGCTGATGGTTCTATCACCCGGTGGGCCAACCACCGGGTGATGTTCTGTTCCATTATTTGCGGGGCACTTCATGCAAAATTCAATCGGCGCGCCAAAGCAGAGGCTCAGCCTCAGCGATCCACGCGTGCGTGCTTGGGTATTCCAGATCATCACGATTATCGCGGTGGTCTCGCTGGGCTGGTTTCTGTTCGATAACACGCAAACCAACCTGCAACACCGGGGCATTACCTCCGGGTTCGACTTTCTGGAGCGCAGTGCCGGTTTCGGCATCGCTCAACACCTGATCGACTACACCGAAGCGGACACATACGCCCGGGTGTTTGTCATCGGCCTGCTCAACACCTTGCTGGTGACCTTCATCGGTGTGATCCTGGCGACGATCCTGGGTTTCATCGTGGGTGTGGCGCGACTGTCGAAGAACTGGATCATCGCCAAGGTGGCGACGGTGTACGTGGAAGTTTTCCGCAACATTCCGCCGCTGCTGCAGATCCTGTTCTGGTACTTCGCGGTGTTCCTGACCATGCCGGGGCCGCGCAACAGTCATAACTTCGGCGACACCTTCTTTGTCAGCAGCCGCGGCCTGAACATGCCGGCGGCGTTGATGGCGGATGGTTTCTGGCCGTTTGTGATCAGCGTTGTAGTCGCCATCGTCGCCATCGTGCTGATGAGCCGCTGGGCGACCAAGCGCTTCGAAGCCACCGGGGTGCCGTTCCACAAGTTCTGGGTCGGTCTGGCGATGTTCCTGGTCATTCCTGCGCTGTGCGCGCTGATTTTCGGCGCACCGGTGCACTGGGAAATGCCGAAACTGCAAGGCTTCAACTTCGTCGGTGGCTGGGTGTTGATCCCGGAACTGCTGGCGCTGACCCTGGCCCTGACGGTGTACACCGCAGCGTTCATCGCCGAGATCGTGCGTTCGGGCATCAAGTCGGTCAGCCATGGCCAGACCGAAGCGGCGCATTCCCTCGGCCTGCGCAACGGTCCGACCCTGCGCAAGGTGATCATTCCGCAGGCCCTGCGCGTGATCATCCCGCCGCTGACCAGCCAATACCTGAACCTGGCGAAGAACTCCTCGCTGGCGGCCGGTATCGGATATCCGGAAATGGTCTCGCTGTTTGCCGGGACCGTGCTCAACCAGACCGGCCAGGCGATCGAGGTGATTGCCATCACCATGAGCGTGTACCTGGCGATCAGTATCAGCATTTCCCTGCTGATGAACTGGTACAACAAGCGCATTGCGCTGATCGAGCGGTAAGGAAAAGCGCATGAGTACTCATACTTTCAAACCTGACATGCCGCCACCGAACCGCAGCATCGGTGCGGTGGCGTGGATGCGCGAGAACATGTTCTCCAGCTGGCTCAACACCCTGCTGACCCTGTTCGCGTTCTACCTCATCTACCTGGTGGTACCGCCGATCCTGCAGTGGGCGATCCTTGACGCCAACTGGGTCGGCACCAGCCAGGCCGACTGCACCAAGGAGGGCGCCTGCTGGGTGTTCATCCAGCAGCGTTTCGGCCAGTTCATGTACGGCTACTACCCGCCGGTACTGCGTTGGCGCGTGGACCTGACGGTGTGGCTGGCGATTGTCGGCGTGGCGCCGTTGTTCATCTCGCGCTTTCACCATAAGGCGGTGTACGGGCTGAGCTTCCTGGTGCTGTACCCGATCATTGCCTGGTGCCTGCTGCATGGCGGCGTATTGGGACTGGACGCCGTGGCGACCAGCCAGTGGGGCGGCCTGATGCTGACCCTGGTGATCGCCACCGTCGGCATCGCCGGTGCGTTGCCACTGGGCATCGTCCTGGCGCTGGGCCGTCGTTCGAACATGCCGGCGATTCGCGTGGTCTGCGTGACCTTCATCGAATTCTGGCGCGGCGTGCCGTTGATCACGGTGCTGTTCATGTCCTCGGTGATGCTGCCGTTGTTCCTGCCTGAAGGCATGAACTTCGACAAGCTGCTGCGGGCGCTGATCGGCGTGATCCTGTTCCAGTCGGCCTACGTGGCCGAGGTGGTGCGCGGTGGCCTGCAAGCGATTCCAAAAGGTCAGTACGAAGCGGCGGCGGCGATGGGCCTGGGTTACTGGCGCAGCATGGGCCTGGTGATTCTGCCGCAAGCCCTGAAGCTGGTGATCCCCGGCATCGTCAACACCTTCATTGCGCTGTTCAAGGACACGAGTCTGGTGATCATCATCGGCCTGTTCGACCTGCTCAATAGCGTCAAGCAAGCCGCCGCCGACCCGAAATGGCTGGGCATGGCCACCGAAGGCTATGTGTTCGCCGCCCTGGTGTTCTGGATTTTCTGTTTTGGTATGTCGCGCTATTCCATGCATCTGGAACGCAAGCTCGACACTGGCCACAAGCGCTAAGTCGCTACCTAATTTAGGAAGTTTTGTGATGAGCGAAGCAATCAAACAGCCTGTGAGCCCTGAAGGCATTATTCAGATGCAGGGCGTGAACAAGTGGTACGGTCAGTTTCACGTACTCAAGGACATCAACCTCAACGTCAAGCAGGGCGAGCGTATCGTCCTGTGCGGCCCGTCAGGTTCCGGCAAATCCACCACCATCCGCTGCCTCAACCGTCTGGAAGAGCATCAGCAGGGCCGCATCGTGGTTGATGGCGTGGAGCTGACCAACGACCTCAAGCAGATCGAAGCGATCCGTCGTGAAGTCGGCATGGTGTTCCAGCACTTCAACCTGTTCCCGCACCTGACCATCCTGCAGAACTGCACCCTGGCGCCGATGTGGGTGCGCAAGATGCCCAAGCGCAAGGCCGAGGAAATCGCCATGCACTACCTGGAACGCGTACGCATTCCGGAGCAGGCGCACAAGTACCCGGGGCAGCTGTCTGGCGGTCAGCAACAGCGTGTGGCGATTGCCCGTGCGCTGTGCATGAAGCCGAAGATCATGCTGTTCGACGAACCGACCTCGGCACTCGACCCGGAGATGGTGAAAGAGGTACTGGACACCATGATCGGCCTGGCCGAAGACGGCATGACCATGCTCTGCGTGACCCACGAAATGGGCTTCGCCCGCACCGTGGCCAACCGCGTGATCTTCATGGACAAGGGCGAAATCGTCGAACAGGCTGCGCCGAACGACTTCTTCGATAACCCGCAGAATGAACGCACCAAGCTGTTCCTGAGCCAGATCCTGCATTGATCGGTCAGTGACTGTCTCAATGAGCCCCGCCGATTGTTCGGTGGGGCTTTTTTTATGAGTGCGGGTCAGTCTGCGGTTTTGCCGCGTTCCAGTGCCAGCTGCACTGCCCGCAGGGCATTGAGGCGACCATGACCGTAGTAATGACTGTGGCCGTTTTGATCGTATTGACCAAGGGGGCCGTCGTCGGCGTGGCTGATTTTGTTGCAGCAATCGGCGAGCAGCTGCCGAACCTGTTCGCGGTCCAGTGCCGGGTTGACCCCCAGTACCAGTGCTGCCACGCCTGCGGCTCCAGGGCAGGCGCTGGAAGTGCCGCTGAACAGTTCGGTGTAGGCCGCATTGATCGGGTCGGCAAACCGGCCGCTCAGATCCGTGGTTCGAATGCCTCGGGTCTGCGGGACTGAAGTGGCGGGTTTGAACTTTGGATCGGGGTGTTGCTGGTCCCCGCTGGGGAAGCAACACCACAATGCTTTGCCGTAGTCACTGTAGGCGCTGCGACGATTTTGATCATTGCAGGCACCCACGGCAATGACCATGGGATGGCTGGCATAGCCATCGTTGTCCACGCTCTCGTTGCCGTTGCCGGCACCAAAAAAAATGACGCAGCCTTTGCCCTGGCGGCCTTTGGTCGCGGCGTACTCTATGGCCAGGCGGGTGCTCGCGGCCAGCGCAAACTCCTGAGTGTGCCTGGCGTCGGTAGGGTCAGCCCAATGTCCTTCCGATGGCCCCCAACTGCAGGAAATGACATCGGCCCCTTGGTCCGCAGCCCAGAAAAACGCGTCTGCTTCGGCTCGGGCGCCTAGTGGCTTGGTCAGTTTCAACGGCATGAGACTGGCTCGAGGTGCCACGCCGCTGGCGCCGGCTTCACCATTGGCGCATGCAACACCGGCGACTGCTGTACCGTGGCGCTCAAGGGGGGTTTTAGGCCGTGGGCCTTGAGGGGCGTTCAGGCGGTCAAAGTTTTTTGCTCCGATGATTTTGCCGGTTCCGGCGAACTCGGGGTGATCGATATCAAAGGCATCGTCGATGATCGCGATCACGATGCCTTCACCCTGGGTCAAGGCATGGGCTGCCTCGACATTGGCGCTGGCATCGACCTGAACTTGATAGGTGACGGTGGTTTTTTTCAGGTGCCATTGGTTGTCATGGATCGTCCGGCGTTGGCCCGGACGCAGTATTTCCGGGTGGCAGTAGTCGACGTCCTGACGTTCGAGCAATTGAAGTGTGAATGAGCAGACTTCAGTGCCGCGACAATGTGCGTGATATACGAAAAAGGCATTGGCCGCGTAGGGAACCTGCTGTTTGATGGTCAGACCCAATTCATCGAGGATAACCAGGCACTCTGTCGCAGTGAGTCGATCGACGAATTTCAGGAAAATGTTTTCGGTGTAGAAAACAGGTTCCCGGGTATGAGGATCGACCAGAGCGCTGCCGGCGAAACGTACGTCTGGCAACTCGCGCAGCAACGCCTTGCATTGGCGAACATCGGCATTGTCCGGCAGTTTGAATAGCTGAACGTCGGCGTCCTCGATGTGTAGTACCAACTCACTGTCGGCCAATGCCTGTCGAGCTTTTTCGCAGTGTAACGTTTCGTCAAGCCTGCTCCCGGCCTGGCTGCGTACAACGAGCAGTTGCCGATCCTTTTCCAGTAAAAAACGTCGGCTGTGCTTCTTGCCGAAAATGACTTCTTCCATCGGTTGTTCCCATTCCCTTCAGACATTCGAGCGAAAGTGCCCGCATTAAAAGTCCGAAAGTCTGATGGCCTGTCTCAATTTCGGATGTCAGCTCTTTCATGTGGCCTGGGTGGGAAATCACTTTCAGGCGTCAGGAATTTCACCTTCTGTCTTAAGGAGTCTTCAGGTAACAGGGTGATACGCGAAGGAGGGTGCCTTGCCTGATTGGGCGAAGCTGACTATCATGTCAGAAAATTCATCCTATGATTGGATGAGAGGGCGAATTCCATGTCAGAAATCTCTCCATTGGTGAAACGATCCCTGGTCGATCAGGCCTTGGATCAGTTGCGCCTGCGTATCAACCAGGGCACCTGGGTCGTGGGCCAGCGCTTGCCCACCGAGCCTGAGTTGTCCGCTGAGCTGGGCATCAGCCGCAACACCGTGCGCGAAGCCATGCGCGTGTTGGCATTTTCCGGGTTGATCGAAGTCCGTCAGGGTGACGGCAGTTACCTGCGGGCGGTGGTCGATCCGCTCGATACCTTGAAGGCGCTGTCCCGTTGTTCCCTTGAACAGGCACGGGAAACCCGGCACATCCTCGAAGTCGAGGCCATTGGCCTGGCAGCGATGCGCCGTACCGACGAAGATCTGGTGGCATTGCACGAGGCCCTGGGTGTCAGCGGTAGCCACTATCACGGCGATCTCGACACCTACATCGCCTGCGACCTGGTGTTCCACCGCCGTCTGGTGGACGCCGCGCACAACCCGACCCTCAGCGAGTTGTATCGCTATTTCTCCAGTATCGTCGGCGCCCAATTGCGCCAGACCCTGAGCATCGTCCCGCGCCGTCAGGAAGTGTTCGACCTGCACATCGCCTTGCTCGATGCCGTCGAACAACGCGACCCGGAACGGGCCAAGGCCCTGTCGAGGCAGTTGATCAATGAACCTTGAAACCGAGAAGTCCATGCACCGCAGTGAGTTATCCACAGCCCCCAAACGTTCGGCCGAGCTGGAAGAACTGCTGATCGATGCCGAGGCCGATGACGAACAGGTCCAGCACACCCACCCGGTTCTGCGTCGGCCCTGGCTGTTGCTGCTGGGCCTGATACTGGTGGCGCTGAACCTGCGCCCGGCGCTGTCGAGCATGGCGCCGATGCTCAGCGAGGTGTCGAAGTCCCTCGGTCTGACAGCTTCTCAGGCTGGATTGCTGACCACGTTGCCGGTGCTTTGCCTGGGCCTGTTTGCGCCGTTGGCACCTGTGCTGGCGCGGCGATTTGGTGCGGAGCGAGTGGTGCTGGGTATTCTCCTGGCCCTGGCGGGCGGGATCATCCTGCGCAGTTCGTTCGGTGAAATCGGCCTGTTTGCCGGCAGTGTGCTGGCCGGTGCCAGCATCGGCGTGATCGGCGTGTTGCTGCCGGGCATCGTCAAGCGCGATTTCCCGAAGCAGGCCGGGACCATGACCGGTGTCTACACCATGGCCCTGTGTCTGGGGGCGGCAATGGCGGCGGGTGCGACCGTGCCGTTGAGTGAACACTTTGACAAGAGCTGGGCGATGGGCCTCGGCTTCTGGGTCATTCCGGCATTGGCGGCCGCGCTGTTCTGGTTGCCGCAAGTCGGCCAGAAACACGGCGCACATAACGTGGCCTACCGGGTTCGGGGATTACTGCGCGATCCGCTGGCCTGGCAGGTGACCCTGTACATGGGCTTGCAATCGTCCCTGGCCTACATCGTGTTCGGCTGGTTGCCGTCGATCCTGATCGGCCGTGGCCTGACCCCGACCCAGGCCGGACTGGTGCTCTCGGGTTCGGTGATCGTTCAACTGATCAGCTCCCTCGCCGCGCCATGGCTGGCGACACGGGGCAAGGATCAGCGCCTGGCGATTGTGATCGTGATGGCCCTGACCCTCGGCGGACTGTTCGGTTGCCTGTACGCTCCGATTGAAGGTCTGTGGGGCTGGGCGATTGTGCTGGGGTTGGGGCAGGGCGCTACGTTCAGCCTGGCATTGACCCTTATCGTGTTGCGCTCGCGGGACTCCCATGTCGCGGCGAACCTGTCGAGCATGGCCCAGGGCTTCGGTTACACCCTGGCGTCCATGGGGCCGTTCGCGGTCGGCATCGTGCATGACTGGACCGGCGGCTGGACGGCCGTGGGCTGGATCTTCGGTGTCATCGGCCTTGGTGCGATTCTCGCCGGCCTGGGGGCCGGGCGTGCGTTGTATGTGCAGGTCGAAAGCGAAAAGGTCTGATCCCCGCACACTGTCGGTATTCGTCTTGCGAATGCCGATAGTGTTCGACCCGTTTGCAGACTATCGTGCAGGCAATCGTTCGATACCCATTGCACAACAGGGAGTCTGCCCATGAGTGAAGTCCATAGCGCCTTGATCACCCGCTTCTACCAGGCCTTCCAGCGTCTCGATGGCGAAGCCATGGCTGCCTGCTACACCGATGACGTGGTGTTCAGTGACCCGGCGTTCGGCGAGCTTCATGGTCGTGATGCCGGCGATATGTGGTGCATGCTCACCACCCGCGCCAAGGATTTCTCCCTGACCTTCGATCATGTCCGTGCCGATGATCGTACCGGTAGCGCCCATTGGGTCGCGACCTATCTGTTCAGCCAGACCGGCAATACCGTGGTCAATGACATCCAGGCACGCTTTGTCTTTCGCGATGGCAAGATCTGCGAGCATCACGACAGTTTCGACCTGTGGACATGGTCGCGTCAGGCCCTGGGTTTCAAAGGCCTGCTGCTGGGCTGGACGCCACTTGTTCGCAACGCCGTTCGATCACAGGCCCTGAAGGGGTTGAAGGCATTCCAGGCCAGTCGCTGATAAGATCGCGGCTTGTTTCCTTTCAAGCCCTGATCGTTACGTGACCACCCTTAGCGAAAGCCCTGTCGACGCCGACACCCCCGCGAGCAAATCCTGGTTCGTCTATCTCGTTCGCGCTGCCAACGGTTCGCTCTATTGTGGGATCAGCGATGATCCCGTGCGTCGCTTTGCCAAGCATCAAAGCGGCAAGGGCGCGCGATTCTTTCTTTCCAGCCCGGCCATGGCCCTGGTCTACACCGAACGCTGTCGCGACAAAAGCGATGCGTTGCGTCAGGAGCGGCTGATCAAAAAACTCAAGAAGAGCGCCAAGGAATGCCTGGTGGCGAACGCCGCCCCTGGCTTATCACTCTGACTGATCAGTTCCCATCAGGCAGATCTGTAGGCTGCCAGGTGATTGCGCGCTAAGCTGCGGACTCCTGATTCTTGCGGCGGAGCCGAGCATGTCCGAGTTGATTCTGCATCATTACCCGACGTCCCCCTTTGCCGAGAAGGCCCGCCTGCTGCTGGGCTTCAAGGGCTTGTCCTGGCGCTCGGTGAAGATCTCGCCAGTGATGCCCAAGCCGGATCTCACGGCATTGACCGGTGGCTACCGCAAGACACCAGTGCTGCAGGTCGGTGCCGATATCTATTGCGACACGGCATTGATTGCCCGGCGACTTGATCAGGAAAAGGCCTTGCCGGCGTTGTTCCCGGAAGGTCAGGAAATGATCACCGCGTCGTTTGCCGCCTGGGTTGATTCGGTGGTGTTCCAGCATGCGGTCAGCCTGGTGTTCCAGCCGGAATCGATTGCCGTGCGTTTCGGCAATTTACCGCAGGAAGCGATCAAGGCGTTTTTGGCCGACCGTGCCGGTTTGTTCAGTGGTGGCAGCGCTACAAAATTGTCTACCGAACAGGCGAAGCATCAGTGGCCAACGATCATGTCGCGCCTGGAGCAACAGTTGCAGCGCGAGGAGGGTGACTACCTGTTTGGCGAGCCGTCGATTGCCGACTTTGCCCTGGCTCATTGCCTCTGGTTTCTCAAGGCCACGCCGGTGACGGCTCCGTTGGTCGAAGCTTATCCGGCAGTCAATGCATGGCATGCGCGGGTATTGGGCTTCGGTCATGGTGCATCCAGCGAGATGAGTTCCGAAGAGGCTCTGGCAGTGGCGCGCACGTCCACGCCAGCGGCTTTGCCAGATCAGCAGTTTGTCGATCCCAATGGATTCACGGTGGGGCAGCAGGTAGTGATCGCAGCCACGGACTACGGCGTTGATCCGGTGGCGGGGGAGTTGTTGTTTGCCGGCCGCGAGGAGCTGATTGTACGGCGAGAGGACGAGCGTGGCGGTGTGGTGCATGTGCACTTCCCGCGGTTTGGCTTCCGGATCGAAGCCTGCTGAAACCGACATACAGCTGTGGTGAGGGAGCTTGCTCCCGTCGGGTCGCGAAGCGGCCCCTTGAAGAGGGACTGCTGCGCAGTCCAGCGGGAGCAAGCTCCCTCGCCACAGCTGTCGTGCAAATCTGCTGGGGTTACTTCAACGCCGCCAGAATCGCATCCGGGTCATACCCGCGAATCAGCGTCCCGTTCACATCGATGATCGGAATGCCGCCACCGCCCAGTGCCTGATAGTCCGCGCGCGCGACTGTATCCTTCTCGATATCGAACTCCTTGTACGCAATGCCTTTCTGATCGAGGAAGCGCCGGGTCAGCTTGCAGTAGCCACACCACTCGGTGGCGTAGAGCACGACGTTGGCCTTGGCCTGAGTCTGCGCCGGCACCACTTGCGATGGATTGAACACCCGCTCGATCTTGCCCCAGTTCTGATAGGCCACGACCACCAGCAGGATCAGCAGGAATTTCTTCAGTACGCCGCCGAGCATCAGTTGCGACGCTTCAGCTGATCGGTGAGTGAAGTGGGCAGGCCCTTGATGATCAGCGTGCCGGCTTCTTCGTCGTACTCGATCTTCGAGCCCAGCAGGTGCGCTTCGAAACTGATCGACAGGCCTTCGGCGCGGCCGGTGAATCGGCGGAACTGGTTCAGGGTGCGCTTATCGGCCGGGATTTCCGGCGAGAGGCCGTAATCCTTGTTGCGGATGTGATCGTAGAAGGCCTTCGGGCGTTCTTCGTCGATCAGTCCGGACAATTCTTCCAGACCCATTGGCTCACCGAGCTTGGCCTGGCTGCTGGCGTAATCCACCAGGGTCTTGGTCTTCTCGCGGGCGTCGTCTTCCGGCAGGTCTTCGCTTTCAACGAAATCACTGAAGGCCTTGAGCAGGGTACGGGTTTCACCCGGACCGTCGACGCCTTCCTGGCAACCAATGAAATCGCGGAAGTACTCCGAAACCTTTTTCCCGTTCTTGCCTTTGATGAACGAAATGTATTGCTTGGATTGTTTGTTGTTCTGCCACTCGGAAACGTTGATCCGCGCCGCCAGGTGCAACTGGCCAAGGTCCAGGTGACGGGACGGCGTGACGTCCAGTTCGTCGGTCACGGCCACGCCTTCGCTGTGGTGCAGCAGGGCGATGGCCAGGTAGTCGGTCATGCCTTGCTGATAGTGGGCGAACAGCACGTGGCCGCCGACCGACAGGTTCGATTCTTCCATCAGCTTTTGCAGATGTTCGACCGCCACGCGGCTGAACGCAGTGAAATCCTGGCTGCCCTCGAGGTACTCCTTCAGCCAGCCGCTGAACGGGAACGCACCGGATTCCGGATGGAACAGGCCCCAGGCTTTACCCTGTTTGGCGTTATAGCTTTCGTTGAGGTCGGCGAGCATGTTCTCGATGGCCGCGGACTCAGCCAGTTCAGAGTCACGGGCGTGGAGAACTGCAGGTGTGCCGTCGGGTTTTTTGTCGATCAGGTGGACGATGCAATGACGGATCGGCATGGGCTTCTCGGCTGAGTGAAGAGAGGAGGGCGTGCTCCCCCGAAAAAGCGCTCAGTGTACCGCAACCACTGGTTTTGGCGCGGTGTGAAGGGCAATTGACGGGTGACCGACGGCGCTTATGCAGTTTTTTCCTGTTTTAGCGCAATAAAGCTGACCAAATGGGTAGCTAGAGGCGGATATTTCCACGTCTGTGTGCTAGCTTTGCCCGGTCTTGCGCGAAGTCACTGCGTTAAGCGTGCAGTCAGCATTTGTCAGGTCGAACCAAACCCTGATTTCGGTATCTATAACCCCGATCCCGAGGTTATTTGGCCGAGGGTGCCAGATCCAAAAGATCGGGCTCGATGGCTGACATTGCACTGTGCAATCCATATGAATTTGATAGGGAAGGAACACTAAATGGCTCTTACTAAAGACCAACTGATCGCCGACATCGCTGAAGCTATCGACGCGCCGAAAACCACCGCGCGTAACGCTCTGGACCAACTGGGCCAAATCGTTGCCGATCAGCTGGAAAACGGCGGCGAAATCACTCTGCCAGGTATCGGCAAACTGAAAGTGACTGAGCGCCCTGCCCGTACTGGCCGTAACCCTTCGACTGGCGCTGCCATCGAAATCGCTGCCAAGAAAGTGATCAAGCTGGTTGTGGCCAAAGGCCTGACCGACGCTGTTAACAAGTAAGACTTGTTAAGAAAAAACCGTGCACCGGAGCGATCCGGGCACGGTTTTTTTGTGGGCGCGATAAAGCGCTCACTACGCTTGAGCGTTGCTCCATCGTGCCTGGCGCCAGGCCTGTTGCTGCGCTTTGGTCTGGAAGGTCCAGGCGACGAAGCGGCTCTGCTTCTGCCCCTGGGACATTTCCACTACCTGGCTTTCCAGGGCGCCGGCCTTTTTCAGGGCGGTCTGGATCGCCGGCAGGTTGGACGCCTTTGACACCAATGTACTGAACCACAACACCTGCTGGGCTACCTGCACGCTTTCGCTGACCAGTTGGGTCACGAAGCGTACTTCTCCGCCTTCGCACCACAACTCGGCCGACTGGCCGCCAAAGTTCAACACCGGCAGCTTGCGTTTCGGATCGGCTTTGCCCAGGGCGCGCCATTTGCGCGTGCTGCCCCGCGTGGCCTCGTCCAGCGAGGCGTGGAATGGCGGGTTGCACATGGTCAGGTCGAAGCGCTCCGTGCTCTCCAGCAGGCCTGTGAGGATCTGCTTGGGATTGCTCTGCTGGCGTACCTGAATGGCTTTGTTCAGGCCATTGGATTGAACGATGGCCTTTGCCGCGGCGATGGCGGTCGCATCGATATCGGAACCGAGGAACTGCCAGCGATAGTCGCTGTAACCGATCAGCGGATACACGCAGTTTGCGCCCATGCCGATATCCAGCACCTTCACGGCGGCGCCACGGGGGATCACACCGTCATTGCCACTGGCCAGCAGGTCGGCGAGGAAGTGCACGTAGTCGGCACGGCCTGGCACCGGTGGGCACAGGTAGTCGGCCGGAATGTCCCAGTGAGCGATGCCATAGAACGACTTGAGCAGCGCCCGGTTGAACACCCGCACGGCTTCCGGGCTGGCGAAGTCGATGCTTTCCTTGCCGTACGGATTGATGATCACGAACTTCTTCAGTTCCGGCGCGCTTTTGATCAGCGTCGGAAAGTCGTAGCGACCCTGATGGCGATTGCGCGGATGCAGACTGGCCTTTTCCTTCGGGGCGACGGCCGTGGCCGGGGTCTTCGGGGCAGGCTTTTTGCGCGCAGGCTTGGGGGAGCGGGGGGCGGTCATGGCGGTGGTCGATTCGGGTATGGCTAAAAGTGGCGGGCATTGTCCCACATTGATGGCGAATGCGCCGAACCCGTAGGAGCTGCCGCAGGCTGCGATCTTTTGATCCTGTTTTTTAAGCAAAGTCAAAAGATCGCAGCCTGCGGCAGCTCCTACAGGGGATTTGTTGTGTTTTTGGATAAAAAAGGGAGACCACTTGGGTCTCCCTTCTTCATTGCGACTTGCCGTTACAAACTGGCAATCCGCGCATGTTGCTCGGCCAGCTTGCCCAGGGCCTGTTCGGCCTCGGCCAGTTTGGCGCGTTCTTTCTCGATGACTTCGGCTGGTGCCTTGTCAACGAAACCGGCGTTGGACAGCTTGCCGCCGACTCGTTGCACTTCACCTTGCAGACGCTGGATTTCCTTGTCCAGGCGCGCCAGTTCCGCACCTTTGTCGATCAGGCCGGCCATTGGCACCAGCACTTCCATTTCGCCGACCAGCGCGGTGGCGGACAGCGGTGCTTCTTCGCCAGCAGCCAGCACGGTGATCGATTCGAGGCGCGCCAGCTTCTTCAGCAGGGCTTCGTTCTCGGTCAGGCGACGCTGGTCTTCGGCGCTGACGTTCTTCAGGAACAGCGGCAGCGGCTTGCCTGGGCCGATGTTCATTTCGCCACGGATGTTGCGGGTGCCGAGCATCAGGCCTTTGAGCCATTCGATGTCGTCTTCGGCGGCTTGATCGATGCGGGTTTCATTGGCCACTGGCCAAGGTTGCAGCATGATCGTCTTGCCATCGATGCCAGCCAGCGGCGCGATGCGCTGCCAGATTTCTTCGGTGATGAACGGCATGAACGGGTGCGCCAGGCGCAACGCCACTTCCAGTACGCGAACCAGGGTGCGACGGGTGCCACGCTGACGTTCGACGGGGGCGTTTTCGTCCCACAGCACAGGCTTGGACAGTTCCAGGTACCAGTCGCAATACTGGTTCCAGATGAACTCGTACAAGGCTTGTGCGGCCAGGTCGAAACGGAACTGGTCGAGTTGACGGGTCACTTCGGCTTCGGTGCGTTGCAGCTGCGAAATGATCCAGCGGTCAGCCAGGGACAGTTCATAGGCTTCGCCGTTCTGGCCGCAGTCTTCGCCCTTGTCCAGCACGTAGCGCGCCGCGTTCCAGATCTTGTTGCAGAAGTTGCGATAGCCTTCGACGCGGCCCATGTCGAACTTGATGTCGCGACCGGTGGACGCCAGCGAGCAGAAGGTGAAGCGCAGGGCGTCGGTGCCGTAGCTGGCGATGCCTTCGGCGAACTCGTCGCGGGTCTGCTTCTCGATCTTCTTCGCCAGTTTCGGCTGCATCATGCCGGAGGTGCGTTTCTGCACCAGGGCTTCGAGCTCGATGCCGTCGATGATGTCCAGCGGATCCAGGACGTTGCCCTTGGACTTGGACATCTTCTGGCCCTGGCCGTCACGCACAAGGCCGTGCACGTACACGGTCTTGAACGGAACCTGCGGCGTGCCGTCTTCGTTTTTCACCAAATGCATGGTGAGCATGATCATCCGGGCAACCCAGAAGAAAATGATGTCGAAGCCAGTCACCAGGACGTCGGTGGAGTGGAATTTTTTCAGGAACTCGGTTTTTTCCGGCCAGCCGAGGGTGGAGAACGTCCACAGGCCCGAGCTGAACCAGGTGTCGAGAACGTCGTTGTCCTGTTGCAGCGCAACGTCCGGGCCGAGGTTGTTCCTGGCCCGCACTTCGGCTTCGTCGCGACCGACGTAGACCTTGCCCGACTCGTCGTACCAGGCCGGAATCCGGTGGCCCCACCACAGCTGACGGCTGATGCACCAGTCCTGGATGTCGCGCATCCACGAGAAGTACATGTTTTCGTACTGTTTCGGCACGAACTGGATACGGCCGTCTTCAACGGCGGCAATCGCAGGCTCGGCCAAAGGCTTGGTGGACACGTACCACTGGTCGGTCAGCCAAGGCTCGATGACGGTGCCGGAGCGGTCGCCTTTCGGTACTTTCAGGGCGTGATCGTCAACGCTGACCAGCAGGCCGGCAGCGTCGAACGCGGCCACGATCTGCTTGCGCGCTTCGAAGCGGTCGAGACCGGCGTATTCGGCCGGGATCTTGCCGTCGATGGTTTCGTTCAGCGTGCCGTCGAGGTTGAACACCTGGCACGCTGGAAGAACGGCGGCGTTCTTGTCGAAGATGTTCAGCAGCGGCAGGTTGTGACGCTTGCCGACTTCGTAGTCGTTGAAGTCGTGGGCCGGGGTGATTTTCACGCAACCGGTGCCGAATTCAGGGTCGCAGTAATCGTCGGCGATGATCGGGATGCGGCGGCCAACCAGTGGCAGCTCGACAAATTTACCGATCAGGGCTTTGTAGCGTTCATCGTTCGGGTTAACGGCCACGGCGGAGTCGCCGAGCATGGTTTCCGGGCGAGTGGTCGCGACGATCAGGAAATCGTTGCCTTCAGCGGTCTTGGCGCCGTCAGCCAGTGGGTATTTCAGGTTCCACAGGAAACCTTTCTCGTCGTGGTTCTCCACTTCGAGGTCGGAAATCGCCGTGTGCAGCTTGGTGTCCCAGTTGACCAGGCGCTTGCCGCGGTAGATCAGGCCGTCTTCGTGCAGGCGTACGAAAGCTTCTTTAACGGCTTCCGAGAGGCCGTCGTCCATGGTGAAGCGCTCGCGGCTCCAATCTACGGACGAACCGAGGCGACGGATCTGACGGCTGATGTTGCCACCGGACTCATCCTTCCACTCCCAGACTTTCTCGAGGAATTTCTCGCGGCCCAGGTCGTGGCGGCTCTGGCCCTTGGCTTCGAGCTGACGCTCTACCAGCATCTGCGTGGCGATACCGGCGTGGTCGGTACCCGGCTGCCACAGGGTGTTGCGACCCTGCATGCGGCGGAAACGGATCAGGGCGTCCATGATCGCGTTGTTGAAGCCGTGACCCATGTGCAGGCTGCCGGTGACGTTCGGCGGCGGGATCATGATGGTGTAGGACTCGCCCGCGCCTTGCGGGGCGAAGTAATTCTCTGACTCCCAGGTGTTGTACCAGGAAGTTTCAATGGCGTGCGGCTGGTAGGTCTTATCCATGCGCGGCGGGACCCTATTGGCATTTATTCAGGAAAAGCCGGGAAGTATAGCGGGGATGAGCCAATGCGCGTAGAGCGAGGTGACAATGGGTGGGGGAAAGTTGTGGTTTTTCGGGCGGGGTGTCTGCAATGACGCCATCGCGCGCAAGCCACGCTCCCACAGTGTCGGTGTCGATCACAAAAATGTAGTACGACAGTAACCCTGTGGGAGCGTGGCTTGCCCGCGATGGCGGTCTATCAGTCGATGCGATTCAAATCGTTATGCCGCGTTTCCTTCAGGCACAGCACTGCAATCAAACTCAGCACCGCCGCCCCGGACACGTAACCGCCGACGTAACTCAACCCGCCCATCGCCACCAGTTTCTGGGCGAAGAACGGTGCCGCGGACGCGCCGACGATACCGCCCAGGTTGTAGGCCGCCGAGGCGCCGGTGTAGCGCACGTGGGTGGGGAACAGCTCCGGCAGCAGCGCACCCATCGGTGCAAACGTCACGCCCATCAGAAACAGTTCGATGCACAGGAACAGCGCCACACCCCAGGTCGAGCCTTGGGTCAGCAACGGCTCCATGAGGAAGCCGGACAGGATCGCCAGCACTCCGCCGATGATCAGCACCGGTTTGCGCCCGTAACGGTCGCTGGCCCAGGCCGACAGCGGGGTGGAGGCAGCCATGAACAGCACCGCGAAGCACAGCAGGCCGAGGAAGGTTTCGCGGCTGTAGCCGAGCGTTGCCACGCCGTAACTCAGGGAAAACACGGTGGAGATGTAAAACAGCGCATAGCACACCACCATCGCGCCGGCACCCAGCAATACGGGCATCCAGTATTGGCCGAACAGCTCGAACAGCGGGATCTTCACTCGTTCCTGGCGCGCCACGGCGTTGGCGAATACCGGGGTCTCATGCAGTTTGAGGCGCACATACAGGCCGACCATCACCAGTGCGGCGCTGAGCAGGAAGGGAATACGCCAGCCCCATGAGCGGAACTGTTCATCGTCCAGCACCACGGCCAAGGTCAGGAACAGGCCGTTGGCCGCCAGAAAGCCGATGGATGGACCCAGTTGCGGGAACATGCCGAACCACGCGCGCTTGCCTTTCGGCGCATTCTCCGTGGCCAGCAATGCCGCGCCACCCCATTCACCGCCCAACCCAAGGCCTTGGCCGAAGCGCAGGACGCAAAGCAGGATCGGTGCCCAGGCGCCAATGCTGTCGTATCCCGGCAGCACGCCGATCAACGTGGTGCACACGCCCATCAGCAGCAGCGAGGCGACCAGGGTCGACTTGCGGCCGATACGGTCGCCGAAGTGGCCGAACAGGGCAGAACCCAAGGGGCGCGCAAGGAAGGCGATGCCGAACGTGAGAAACGCCGAAAGCATCTGGGCGGTGCCGGATGTCTGCGGAAAGAACACCGGGCCGATCACCAGCGCGGCGGCGGTGGCATAGACGTAGAAGTCGTAGAACTCGATGGCGGTACCGATGAAGCTCGCGGTGGCCACGCGGGTGGCGGAGTTCGTCGGTTGTGCAGGTGTGGAGGCGCTGTAAGTCGTGCTGGTCGTCATGCGGTTATCCCTGACTGTCATGTGCTCCAGTGGAGCGAATTATTATGGTCGAGAACCCAGGGATGTGGGTGGAGGCACGGTCGCTGTTCAAGGTAGGAACAGTCGGCGGTCTGTTGCGGGCTTTGCTGATGGACGGGCCGGAAGCTGCGAAGTGCGGGGTAAGCACGGGGGCCGGCGAGGCTTGGGTAAGCGCTTCGATTATAGAAAGGTGGCTAACGATCGAACAAGTGGCTTGAGTGGCCACGAAAGATTTGCCTGGCAGTTAGATAACAACCGGCATCGAGCTGGTCTGCCAGATCAGCACCCGCGTGACCCGGTTGTCTTCGGTCTCGAGAATTTCCAGGCGATACCGGCCGATCTTCAGGCACACCGCGCTTTCGGGAATGGTTTCCAGGGCCTCGGTAACCAGGCCATTCAGGGTTTTCGGGCCATCGCTGGGCAGGTGCCAGCCGAGGCTCTTGTTCAGTTCGCGAATGGACGCGGCACCGTCGATCACCAGGCGTCCGTCGGCTTGCGGATGAATGTGCGGATTGTCCAGGCTCTGCTGGCTTTCGAACTCGCCGACGATTTCTTCGAGAATGTCTTCCAGGGTGACGATGCCCAGCACTTCGCCGTATTCGTCGACCACCATGCCCAGGCGCCGCTGCTGCTTGTGGAAGTTGAGCAGTTGCAGCTGCAACGGGGTGCTTTCCGGCACGAAGTACGGTTCGTGGCTGGCCGCCAGCAACGCTTCCCTGGTCAGGCTGGCATCGGGCAGCAAGTGAAGGATGTGCCGGGTGTTGAGGACGGCTTCGACCTGGTTGATATCACTGTGGAACACCGGCAGGCGAGTACGCCTGTTGTGGCGCAACTGTTCGATGATTTCTTCGATGGAGTCATCGAGATTGATGCCGTCCACGTCACTGCGCGGTACCAGGATGTCATTGACAGTGATGTTGTCCAGCGCGTGGATGCCTGGCAGCGGGTGAGGGCGGCTGACGGTTTCGGAGGGCGCATGCCGTTCCGTCAGCGTTTCGTCCTCACTCTGTTGCACCACTTTGGCTTTACGGGCGAATGGCCGCGTCAGCAAATGGCTGATGCTATTGAGCAGCCATGCCGCGGGATAGATGATTTTCAGCGGTAGCCGCAGCAGGTTGTTGCCCTGGGCCAGGATCGCATCCGGATAGCGAGCGGCCAGGGCGCGTGGCAAGTAGTCGGAAAACACCAGCAACATGGTGCCCGCCCCGAGGCAGGCGACCCACGGACCGTTCTCCGCCCAAGTGAAAATGGCCAGCAAGGTGCTGATGACCACCACGAGTGCGCGGCACAGGGTGTTGCAAAAAATCAGGCTGGCCAGGGGGAAGTTGAGTTTCGCCACCGGTTTGTCGCTGGAGCGCGTTGCGGTGCGCTGGGCCAGCAAATGCTGATGCGCCGCTTCGATGGCGGTAAACAGCCCCGACCATAAAACCAGCAGGGTCACTACCGCGAGCATCGGCCCTATGGGCAAGTCGTCCATTAATGCCGCCCGTCAGATATGCAGGATGTATTCACGAACCAGCTTGCTGCCGAAATACGCCAGCATCAGCAGGCAAAAACCGGCCAGGGTCCAGCGAATGGCTTTGTGCCCGCGCCAGCCGAGGCGATTGCGTCCCCACAGCAGTACGCTGAAAACGATCCAGGCCAGGCAGGCCAGCAGGGTTTTGTGCACCAGATGCTGGGCGAACAGATTCTCGACGAACAACCATCCGGAAATCAGCGACAGCGACAACAGCGTCCAGCCGGCCCAGAGGAAGCCGAACAGCAGGCTTTCCATGGTTTGCAGCGGCGGGAAGTTCTTGATCAGCCCGGAGGGGTGCTTGTGCTTGAGCTGGTGGTCCTGGATCAGCAGCAGCAAGGACTGGAACACCGCGATGGTGAACATGCCGTAGGCCAGGATCGAAAGCAGGATATGGGCGAGGATGCCCGGCTCCTCATCGATGACCTGTACCGTGCCGGCAGGGGCAAAATGCGCCAGCATCACGGTCAGGGCTCCAAGCGGGAACAGCAGGACCAGCAGGTTCTCCACCGGAATCCGCGAACAGGCCAGCAGGGTCAGTGCGATGACCGCCACGGCAATCAGGCTGGCGGCACTGAAGAAGTCCAGGGCCAGGCCGGTCGGGGTCAGCAGGTGGGCGAGCAGGCTGACGCTGTGGGCCAATACGGCGAGCATGCCGAGCATGACCAGCAGGCGTTTGTTGACCTTGGCGCCGGACGCCAGGCGAGTGCCCTGGTAAATGGTCGCAGCGGCATACAAGCAGGCGGCGGCGAGGGTAGTTAGCAAGCTGGGTGACAAGGGGAGCATAAATCCTGTTAGGCAAGCCCGAAAGTCGCTGAGTTTGGCATAGAACCCCCGCCGCACGAAAGACCGCGCAACCCGACAGCGAGGTGTCCGCCGGCCACAGTCTTCGCTATAATCCGCGACCTGCCCACGCCGCAGGCTCGCCGAGCACACGTTTAGTCCGGTCCGGGCCGCCATTATCCCGGTCTACACAGGGCCTGAAAGGATCGCGCAATGTTTGAAAACTTAACCGACCGTCTCTCGCAGACGCTGCGCCATGTCACCGGCAAGGCCAAGCTGACCGAAGACAACATCAAAGACACCCTGCGTGAAGTGCGCATGGCGTTGCTCGAAGCCGACGTCGCCCTGCCGGTGGTCAAGGACTTCGTCAATTCGGTCAAGGAACGTGCCGTTGGTACCGAGGTGTCGCGCAGCCTGACGCCGGGCCAGGCCTTCGTGAAGATCGTCCAGGCCGAACTCGAAAGCCTGATGGGCGCGGCCAACGAAGATTTGAACCTGAGCGCCGTTCCGCCCGCCGTCATCCTCATGGCCGGTTTGCAGGGCGCGGGTAAGACCACCACCGCCGGCAAGCTCGCGCGCTTCCTTAAAGAGCGCAAGAAGAAGTCGGTCATGGTTGTGTCCGCGGACGTTTATCGTCCAGCGGCGATCAAGCAGCTGGAAATGCTCGCCGGCGAAGTCGGCGTTACCTTCTTCCCGTCCGACCTGAGCCAGAAGCCGGTCGAGATCGCGCAAGCGGCTATTAAAGAAGCGAAACTCAAATTCATCGACGTGGTCATCGTCGATACCGCCGGTCGCCTGCACATCGATGAAGAGATGATGGGCGAGATCAAGGCCCTGCACGCCGCGATCAACCCGGTCGAAACCCTGTTCGTGGTCGATGCCATGACCGGCCAGGACGCCGCCAACACGGCCAAGGCCTTCGGCGATGCATTGCCGCTGACCGGTGTGATCCTGACCAAGGTCGACGGCGACGCCCGTGGCGGTGCCGCCCTGTCGGTGCGCGCCATCACCGGCAAGCCGATCAAGTTCATCGGTATGGGCGAGAAGAGCGAAGCGCTCGATCCGTTCCACCCTGAGCGTATCGCCTCGCGCATCCTCGGCATGGGCGACGTGCTCAGCCTCATCGAGCAGGCGGAAGCGACCCTCGACAAGGACAAGGCCGACAAGCTTGCAAAGAAATTAAAGAAGGGCAAAGGCTTCGACCTCGAAGACTTCCGCGATCAGCTGCAACAGATGAAGAACATGGGCGGCCTCGGCGGGCTCATGGACAAGCTGCCGAACATGGGTGGCGTGAACCTGGCGCAAATGGGCAATGCCCAGGGCGCGGCAGAGAAGCAATTCAAACAGATGGAAGCCATCATCAACTCCATGACCCCGGCCGAGCGCCGCGACCCTGAGATGATCAGCGGTTCGCGCAAGCGCCGGATCGCCATGGGTTCCGGCACCCAGGTGCAGGACATCGGCCGCTTGATCAAGCAGCACAAGCAGATGCAGAAGATGATGAAGAAGTTCTCTGCAAAAGGCGGAATGGCCAAGATGATGCGCGGCATGGGCGGAATGTTGCCCGGCGGCGGCATGCCAAAGATGTAAAGAATCCGCGCCGGTCATCGCACCGGCGCAGACCCGCAAGGAAGCGGGATCTCCAGCAAACCCGCACTTGGCGGGAGCTGACCGGCCGTTTTCAACGACGGCTCTATAGCAAATCTGCATGGCGGCCGATAGACCGCCGGAAAAAGTCATTTGCAAAAGTCCGGATATTCCTTAGAATATGCGGCCTTTCGGGCACCTATGCCCGCTGTGCCTTTAGATTTGCAGCACCGACTACAGGAACGATGTTCACATGCTAACAATCCGTCTTGCCCTTGGCGGCTCCAAAAAGCGCCCGTTTTACCACTTGACCGTAACCGACAGCCGCAACCCGCGCGACGGTTCGCACAAGGAACAGGTTGGCTACTTCAACCCTGTTGCCCGTGGTCAGGAAGTTCGTCTGTCCGTGAACCAAGAGCGCGTAGCCTACTGGCTGAGCGTTGGTGCACAACCTTCTGAGCGCGTTGCTCAGTTGTTGAAGGAATCTGCTAAGGCTGCGGCCTGAGCAATATGAACGCGACGCCAGCCATTGCTGATGATTTGATCGTTATCGGCAAGATTTATTCTGTTCACGGCGTTCGCGGCGAAGTAAAGGTGTACTCCTTTACTGATCCGATCAAAAACCTGCTGGAATACAAGACCTGGACGCTCAAGCGTGACGGTAATGTAAAGCAGGTAGAGCTGGTCAGCGGACGCGGGAACGACAAGTTCCTGGTCGCAAAGCTCAAGGGTCTTGATGATCGCGAAGAAGCTCGTCTTCTGGCCGGTTATGAGATCTGCGTGCCGCGCAACCTGTTCCCTGAACTCACCGACGGCGAGTACTACTGGTACCAGCTGGAAGGTCTCAAGGTCATCGACACCCTCGGACAACTGTTCGGGAAAATCGATCACCTGCTGGAGACCGGCTCGAACGATGTCATGGTG
This sequence comes from Pseudomonas sp. IT-P258, assembly GCF_949767825.1. Taxonomy (NCBI): domain Bacteria; kingdom Pseudomonadati; phylum Pseudomonadota; class Gammaproteobacteria; order Pseudomonadales; family Pseudomonadaceae; genus Pseudomonas; species Pseudomonas sp. IT-P258. The sequence continues at coordinate 225,868 of NZ_CATKPU010000065.1, forward strand.
GTCAAGCCTTGCGCTGGCAGCCTGGATGATCGCGAACGCCTGTTGCCCTATACGGAGCAATGCGTGTTGGCCGTCGACCTGGCAGCGGGCGAGATGAAGGTGGATTGGGACGCGGATTTCTAAGCGTGGCTAACTTGCGCGTAGAAGTGATCAGTCTGTTTCCCGAGATGTTTTCCGCCATCAGCGAGTACGGCATCACCAGTCGGGCGGTGAAACAGGGGCTCTTGCAGCTCACCTGTTGGAATCCGCGAGACTACACGACGGATCGACATCACACTGTGGACGATCGCCCGTTTGGCGGTGGTCCGGGCATGGTGATGAAGATCAAGCCCCTGGAAGATGCTCTGGTTCAGGCCAAGGCAGCAGCCGGGGAGGCGGCGAAGGTAATTTACCTGTCCCCCCAAGGCCGTCAACTGACTCAGTCGGCGGTACGCGAGTTGGCGAATCTGGATGCATTGATCCTGATTGCCGGCCGCTATGAAGGCATTGACGAGCGTTTTATTGATGCTCATGTCGATGAAGAGTGGTCGATTGGCGACTATGTACTGTCTGGCGGCGAGCTGCCGGCGATGGTCCTGATCGATGCGGTTACACGACTGCTGCCTGGAGCTTTAGGGCATGCGGACTCCGCCGAGGAAGATTCCTTTACGGATGGTTTGCTGGATTGCCCGCACTACACCCGACCGGAGGTGTATGCGGATCAGCGTGTTCCCGACGTATTGCTAAGTGGCAATCACGCGCACATCCGGCGTTGGCGTTTACAGCAGTCCCTTGGTCGGACCTTTGAACGACGCGCCGATCTTCTGGAAAGCCGCTCGCTTTCTGGAGAAGAGAAGAAGCTGCTCGAGGAATACATCCGCGAGCGGGACGATAGTTAACAACGTATCGATGGTAGATCCGACGATTTACCTTAGGAGCACAGCATGACTAACAAAATCATCCTTGCACTCGAAGCAGAGCAGATGACCAAAGAGATCCCTACCTTTGCCCCGGGCGACACCATTGTCGTTCAGGTGAAAGTGAAGGAAGGCGACCGTTCGCGTCTGCAAGCGTTCGAAGGTGTTGTTATCGCCAAGCGTAACCGCGGCGTAAACAGTGCATTCACCGTTCGTAAAATCTCCAACGGTGTTGGCGTAGAGCGTACTTTCCAGACCTACTCCCCGCAAATCGACAGCATGGCTGTCAAGCGTCGCGGTGACGTACGTAAAGCCAAGCTGTACTACCTGCGTGACCTGTCGGGTAAAGCAGCTCGCATCAAGGAAAAACTGGCTTAAGTCCAGCTTCCGATGCAAAAAAAAGCAGCCTGCGGGCTGCTTTTTTGTTGCCTGCGATTTGGTGCCCGTTTGAAAGGATCGCAGCTTTCGGCAGCTCCTACGATATTCACCCTGTAGGAGCTGCCGAAGGCTGCGATCTTTTTGGCCCTAGTGGTTTTCGGGCTGGATCAATGCCAGTAGCGTCCACCCTGCCGTGGGCTTCAATACACTGTCCGGTGTTACCACGTGCACCCAACCGCTGTCGTCGCGCACGAACAGCAGGGTGGCACGCTCACCATGCAGCGCGCGGTAATTGTCCCAACTGAACCCGTCCGTCAGCGTTGTGCTGTACAACTCGGCGCCCTGGCTCAACTGACTGGCGAGCTTGGCGTAGGTCAGCGTTTCGCTGCCCAGTTGATTGCCGCGATGTTCCAGGCTGGTACGGTGTTTGTCGGTGCGGCGGCTTTCCTGGCCGCTGGCCAGGCCGAACATGCGCTGATGGCCCAGTTCATGACGAAAGCGCATCAGCGCCAGGGTGTTCATTTCGCCGGAGGGGGACAACGCCAGCAAATGCCCGAGGCCGACCAGGTCCAGGTGCGCATCGGCATGTTGCGAGGCCGGGTTGCCAAAATAGGTAGGCAAGCCTTCCATTCGCGCTGAGCGAATGTTTTCCCAGCTCGAATCCGTCAGCAGTACACGACTGCCCATTTGTTGCAGGGCCTTGCCCAGCGTGCGCGCAGGTCCGTTGGCGCCGATGATCAGGAAGCCGCTCGGTGCCGGTTCCGCCACCTTCAGCAGGCGAGCCAGCGGTCGTGCCGTCGCGCTTTGCAACACCACCGTGCCGATGATCACCGCAAAGGTGAGCGGCACCAGCAGCAATGCTCCCTGGTGACCGGCCTCATGCAGGCGAATGGCGAAGATCGCCGACACTGCCGCTGCCACGATGCCCCTTGGGGCAATCCACGCCAGCAACGCTCGCTCGCGCCAACCCAGGCTGGAGCCCGCCGTGCTCAGTAGCACATTCAATGGTCGGGCGATGAACTGAATGACCAGCAGCAAAATCAGCACCAGAGGCCCGAGGCCGATCATGGCGTTCAGGTCCAGCCGGGCCGCCAGCAGAATGAACAGGCCGGAGATCAGCAGTACGCTGAGGTTCTCCTTGAAGTGCAGGATGTGCCGCACGTCCACGCCTTTCATGTTGGCCAGCCACATGCCCATCAAGGTCACGGCCAGCAACCCGGATTCGTTGGTGACTTCATTGGAGCCAATGAAAATACCCAGGACTGCCGCGAGCGCTGCCAGGTTGTGCAGGTATTCCGGCAGCCACTGGCGGCGAATCAGTGTACCGAGCAACCAGCCACCCAAAACACCGCACAGGCTGCCGCACAAAATCACGCCGCCGAAGGTCAGCAGGCTTTCCTCGAGACCGTTACCTTTGGAGCTGGCGATGATGAAGCTATAGACGACCACCGCCAGCAGGGCACCGATGGGGTCGATGGCAATGCCTTCCCAGCGCAGGATGTTGGCAATCGACGCTTTCGGGCGCACGACGCGCAGCATCGGTACGATCACGGTCGGCCCGGTCACCAGGGTCAGGCTGCCGAACAGGATGGCCAGCATCCAGTCGAAATCCAGCAGCCAGTGAGTGGCGACAGCAATGACCACCCAGGTAGAGAGGGCGCCAATGGTGACCAGCCGATGGACAACGCTGCCGATTTCGCGCCATTCGGACAGATGCAGGGTCAGGCTGCCCTCGAACAGGATCAGCGCCACGGCCAGGGACACCAGCGGCATCAACAGTGGGCCGAACATTTCCTGCGGGTCGAGCAAGTGCAGCACGGGGCCGGCCAGGATGCCGGTCAACAGCAGAAAAAGAATCGCCGGCAGTTTCAAGCGCCAGGCCAGCCATTGGCAAAGCAGCGCCGCCGCGCCTATCCCGCCAAATGCCAATAAAATCTGCTGCTCGCTCATTGCTGCTCCCTGTTCCTTGAAATGGCGGCCTATGAAAGACTAGCGGCCGTTTCCATGTCCAATTTTAATTTTGCGCGCGGCCTCAAGGTTGCGTGATTCGAGTGCCCATGCCTGCCATCGATCACCCGCTGATAGACCAATTCCTCGATGCCCTGTGGCTGGAGAAAGGCCTTTCCGATAACACCCGCGATGCCTATCGCAGTGACCTGGCGCTGTTCAACGGCTGGCTGCAGGACAAAGGGCTGGAGCTGGTCAATGCCGGGCGCGAGTTGATACTCGACCACCTGGCCTGGCGTCTGGAGCAAAACTACAAGCCTCGTTCCACTGCGCGCTTTCTCTCGGGGGTGCGTGGCTTTTATCGTTACCTGCTGCGGGAAAAGATGATCTCGGTCGATCCGACATTGCGCGTTGATATGCCGCAACTCGGCAGGCCGCTGCCAAAGTCCTTGTCCGAGGCGGATGTGGAAGCCTTGCTGAAGGCGCCCGATTTGAGCGAGGCCATCGGCCAGCGCGACCGGGCCATGCTTGAAGTGCTGTATGCCTGTGGTTTGCGGGTGACCGAGCTGATCAGCCTCACCCTGGAGCAAGTCAATTTGCGTCAAGGCGTGTTGCGAGTGATGGGCAAGGGCAGCAAGGAACGGCTGGTGCCGATGGGCGAGGAGGCGATTGTCTGGGTCGAGCGCTATATGCGTGATGCCCGCAGCGAACTGCTTGGCGGGCGTCCCAGCGATGTGTTGTTCCCGAGCCAGCGGGGCGAGCAGATGACCCGCCAGACCTTCTGGCACCGGATCAAGCACCAGGCCAAGGTGGCGGGGATCGGCAAGTCGCTGTCGCCACACACCTTGCGCCATGCCTTCGCCACGCACCTGCTCAACCACGGCGCAGACCTGCGGGTGGTGCAGATGCTGCTGGGGCACAGCGATTTATCGACGACGCAGATCTACACCCATGTTGCCAGAGCGCGTTTGCAGGATCTGCATGCCAGGCATCACCCCCGGGGTTGACCGAAAAACCTGTCGGATTGTGCAGCCACAAATGTCTTGCATCAGGTGCATTCGGCCCTGCGGACCTTATGTGATAGGCTGGGCCGGTTTGCACGATGGGCGGTTATGACCCGGTGTTTCGGCACGGGCGTTCTGATCGTCCCATATGTTCGCCTTCAGGAGTTCTCATGCGTCTGACCCAGATTTTCGCCGCCGCAGCCATTGCGTTGGTCAGCACCTTTGCCGTCGCCGATGACGCGGCCGACAAAGCCATTCGTAAAAGCCTGGAAAACCTCCAGCTCGAAGTGCCGGTAGAGACCATCACCGCCAGCCCGTTGCCAGGCCTGTACGAAGTCAAGCTCAAGGGCAGCCGTGTGCTGTACGCCAGCGCCGACGGCCAGTACGTGGTCCAGGGCTACCTGTTCGATCTCAAGGACGGCAAGCCGGTCAACCTGACCGAGAAGACCGAGCGCCTGGGCATCTCCAAACTGATCAACAACATTCCGGTTGCCGAAACCGTTGTCTACCCGGCCATTGGCGAAACCAAGTCGCACATCACCGTATTCACCGACACTACCTGCCCGTACTGCCACAAGCTGCACGCCGAAGTGCCTGAGCTGAACAAGCGCGGCATCGAAGTGCGTTACGTCGCGTTCCCGCGCCAGGGCCTGGGCTCGCCGGGTGACGAGCAACTGCAAGCGGTGTGGTGCTCGAAAGACAAGAAAGCGGCCATGGACAAAATGGTCGACGGAAAGGAAATCAAGGCCGCCAAGTGCGATAACCCGGTTTCCAAACAGTTCGCACTCGGCCAGTCGATCGGCGTGAATGGCACACCGGCCATCGTTTTGGCCGACGGTCAGGTCATTCCGGGCTACCAGCCTGCGCCACAAGTCGCCAAACTGGCGCTGGGCGCGAAGTAAATTCGCATCGTCACGGCGAGCCTTGACGATCATGGTCCGGCAGCGACATTCGCCGGGCCATCAATAGAGAGCCGCGAGCATGCGGTTGTTTTCACGGCCGGCCTCGAGTCGGCCGTTTTATGGGGAGTTCACAGTGAAACCGGTCAAAGTAGGCATCTGTGGGTTAGGAACCGTCGGTGGCGGTACCTTCAACGTACTTCAGCGCAACGCCGAGGAAATTGCTCGTCGTGCCGGGCGTGGGATCGAAGTGGCACAAATTGCCATGCGCACGCCAAAGCCTCAGTTCCAAACGACCGGTATTGCGATTACCAACGATGTCTTCGAAGTGGCCACGAACCCTGAGATCGACATCGTTATAGAGCTGATGGGCGGCTACACCGTTGCCCGCGAGCTGGTACTCAAGGCCATCGAGAATGGCAAGCATGTGGTCACCGCGAACAAGGCGCTTATCGCCGTTCACGGTAATGAAATTTTCGCCAAGGCCCGCGAGAAGGGTGTGATCGTTGCGTTCGAAGCGGCGGTGGCCGGTGGCATCCCGGTGATCAAGGCGATCCGCGAAGGCCTGTCCGCCAACCGCATCAACTGGGTGGCCGGCATCATCAACGGCACGGGCAACTTCATCCTCACGGAAATGCGCGAGAAGGGTCGCACCTTCGAAGACGTATTGGCCGAAGCCCAGGCCCTGGGTTACGCCGAAGCCGATCCGACCTTCGACGTCGAGGGTATCGACGCGGCTCACAAGTTGACGATCCTGGCTTCGATTGCGTTCGGTATTCCGCTGCAATTCGACAAGGCCTACACCGAAGGCATCACCAAGCTGACCACCGCCGACGTGAACTACGCCGAAGCGCTGGGTTACCGCATCAAGCACCTGGGCGTGGCGCGCAGCACCGCGGCCGGTATCGAACTGCGCGTGCACCCGACGCTGATCCCGGCCGATCGCCTGATCGCCAACGTCAACGGCGTGATGAACGCGGTGATGGTCAACGGCGATGCTGCCGGTTCGACCCTGTTCTACGGCGCTGGCGCCGGCATGGAGCCGACTGCTTCGTCGGTGATCGCCGACCTGGTGGACGTGGTCCGCGCCATGACCTCCGACCCGGAGAACCGCGTGCCGCACCTGGCGTTCCAGCCGGACTCGCTGTCGGCTCACCCGATCCTGCCGATCGAAGCCTGCGAAAGCGCCTACTACCTGCGTATCCAGGCCAAGGACCATCCGGGCGTATTGGCTCAGGTCGCGAGCATCCTCTCGGAGCGCGGCATCAACATCGAGTCGATCATGCAGAAGGAAGCCGAGGAGCACGACGGCCTGGTGCCGATGATCCTGCTGACCCACCGCGTGCTGGAACAGCACATCAACGATGCCATCGCTGCTTTGGAAGCCTTGGCGGGTGTGGTCGGTCCGGTTGTACGGATCCGTGTCGAGCACCTGAACTAAGCCGATATCGTTGACCGGGCTCGCTTGCGGGCCCGGCACTACGAACACTGTCCATTGGAGTCAGTCATGCGTTACATCAGTACCCGCGGCCAGGCACCGGCCCTGAATTTCGAAGACGTCCTGCTGGCAGGCCTTGCCACCGACGGCGGTCTGTACGTCCCGGAAAACCTGCCACGTTTCACCCAGGAAGAAATCGCCTCCTGGGCCGGCCTGCCATATCACGAGCTGGCTTTTCGCGTCATGCGCCCGTTCGTCACCGGCAGCATTCCGGACGCCGATTTCAAAAAGATTCTTGAAGAAACCTACGGCGTGTTCGCCCACAGCGCTGTTGCGCCGCTGCGTCAGCTGAACGGCAACGAATGGGTGCTGGAGCTGTTCCACGGCCCGACCCTGGCGTTCAAGGACTTCGCCCTGCAACTGCTGGGTCGCCTGCTCGACTACGTGCTGGAAAAACGCGGCGAGCGCGTGGTGATCGTCGGTGCAACCTCCGGTGACACCGGTTCGGCCGCCATCGAAGGCTGCAAGCACTGCGAAAACGTCGACATCTTCATCCTGCACCCGCACAACCGGGTGTCCGAAGTGCAGCGTCGGCAGATGACCACCATCTTCGGTGAGAACATCCACAACATCGCCATCGAAGGTAACTTCGATGATTGCCAGGAAATGGTCAAGGCGAGCTTCGCCGACCAGGGCTTCCTCAAGGGCACTCGCCTGGTCGCGGTGAACTCGATCAACTGGGCGCGGATCATGGCCCAGATCGTTTACTACTTCCACGCAGCGCTGCAACTGGGCGGCCCGGCGCGTTCGGTGTCGTTCTCGGTGCCGACCGGCAACTTCGGCGACATCTTCGCCGGTTACCTGGCGCGCAACATGGGCCTGCCGATCAACCAGTTGATCGTCGCCACCAACCGCAATGACATCCTGCACCGCTTCATGAGCGGCAACCAGTACGTCAAGGAAACCCTGCACGCCACGCTGTCGCCGTCCATGGATATCATGGTGTCGTCGAACTTCGAACGCCTGCTGTTCGACCTGCACGGTCGCAACGGCGCGGCCATCGCCGGGCTGATGGATTCGTTCAAGCAGGGCGGCGGTTTCAGCGTCGAGCAAGAGCGCTGGACCGAAGCCCGCAAGTTGTTCGACTCGCTGGCCGTGGATGACGCGCAAACCTGCGAAACCATCGCCGAAGTCTACGAGCAGACTGGCGAAGTGCTGGATCCGCACACTGCCATTGGCGTGAAAGCTGCCCGGGAATGCCGTCGCAGCCTGGACATTCCAATGGTGATCCTGGGCACCGCCCACCCGGTCAAATTCCCGGACGCGGTGGAAAAAGCCGGTGTAGGAAAAGCTCTTGAACTGCCAGTACATCTTTCTGATTTGTTTGAGCGAGACGAACGTTGCACCGTATTGCCAAATGACCTGAAGGCCGTGCAGGCCTTTGTCAGCAAGCATGGCAACCGTGGCAAGCCCCTGTAACCGGTCAGCGCTGTTACATTTTGAAGCCCGTCTCCTGACGGGCTTTTTCATTTCTGCATGCACACTTGTCGTGTTATCGCCGCGAAGGGATAGGCGAATGGATCACCAAGGACGTGGGAATGCTGTTTACAAGTGTGTTCAAGCCAGTCGCGCGCTGGCTGATTTTATTCGGCATGCTGGGAATCGCCGAATGGGGCGGGGCGAACCCTGCGTCGATTCAGGAGCGTGGAAAGCCTGTCGCACGCTCAATGGTCGTGCTGGATGACCAGGAGTTGCAGTGGATGGCCAGCCATCCACGGGTCGTGGTCACGGCACTGGAATACCCGTTGTACCTGTTCAAGGATGAACAAGGCCAATGGACGGGCTTGAACAGTGACCTGCTCAAGCGCATCAGTGAGATGACGGGGTTGCAGTTCGTTTACCAGGAGTCTTTCTCCACCGACCAGATGCTGGCCCATCTGGAAAACGGCGCTGCGGATTTGAGTACGACGCTGGCGATGAATGACGAACGCAATGCGTTTCTCGATTTCAGCCATGCATTCGGCGGTGCAGGATGGGTCTTTGTCGGGCGGGCCGGGGCACCGCCGGTGCAAACGCTGGAGGATATGGCGAAGCGGGTACTGGTGCTGCCGACCCGGCATGCACTGGAAGCGGTGATCCGTCGCGATTATCCAGCCATCGAATTGCGTTCGGTTAAAACCCACGCCGAAGCCCGTGCATGGGTTGAAAGCGATGAAGCCTACGTCACCATCGAAAACGAAATCGGCGCCCGGCTTTTTCCGTCGGGGCGGTTGCAGGTCGGGGCTGTGGTACCGGGTAAATGGGATGCGGATTATCTGACGTTGCGCAAAGGCCAGCCGCAGCTGTTGAGTATCCTCAATAAGGCGCTTGAGGCGTTTTCTGAACAGGAGTTGCGCGGCCTTCGCCTGAAGTGGTTCGGCGGCGCTACCGTGCCACAGGCGCCTGACCTCTGGCAGCGGATTGACCAGTGGGTTTGCTGGGGCGTGTTGGTGGTCGGCCTGTTCGGTCTGTTGTCCCTGCTCTGGAACCGACGGTTGGCGGTGGTGGTCAGGCAACGGGTCGAGGCCCAAAGCAATCTGCGCGATCAACTCGCTTTCCAGCATGCCCTGATGGATGCCATGCCTGACCCGATGTTTGTCCGTGATCTGCAAGGGTGCTTGATCATGTGCAACAAAAGTTATGAGGACGCCTTGTCGACGCGTTTTGACCGGATGCAGGGGCGGCAGTTGATTGAGGTCGACGCCATGCCCAGGCAAACCGCGGAACTGCTGCATGCCGAGTACATGGCGCAATTGAGTTCACGCAGGACGCGCTTTTTCGAGCGTCAATTGATGTTCAAGGACGGAGTCAGGGATATCTACCAGTGGACGGTGCCGTTTTACACGGCCGATGGCCAGCTACGGGGATTGCTGGGGGGATGGGCCGACATCGCCCGGCGCACCCGACAGGCGTGATGATGGCGTTTTTTCTCTGTCATGTTCGCCGTGCATGCTCACTTGACTGGGTTGCAGGTTCGCCTGCGGTCAGTATCCAGAACTTTCTTCTCGGGCCAGCGGTCATTTGTTGTAGGCATGCCCCAGGCACGTTGTTTTCGGACTATTGAGTGGTGATCGGGATGGAAAGTATCAGTCTGTTGCTCGGTGAGGCGCTGAGCCCGTATCAGGTTACGTTGACCCCGTCAGGCATTCGTGGCGAATGCCGGGTGACCCTGAAGAATGCTATGGGCGCCACCGTTGTCGAGCGCGAGTTCAATCAGGCCCAGTTGAATGACAAACGCTTGCTGACGGATGTGGTCGACGGTTTGCATCGCGACGTGCTGATTGCTGAAGGACGTCTTGAGCCTTGTGTCATTGCGGCATTGCGTAATGCGGCGCAGGACAAGCTGCTGGCCAGTCGCAACTGAAAGGTTATTTGCGGGAACCTTCCCGCGCCCAGGTCAGTCAGACTTTGTAACAGCAGGATCAAGCATTGTGCTCCGGTGCTTGTAGCTTGCTGCTACTGGTCTCCAAACAGACCACGTTTAACCCCGAGTCGTCTCCCCACTTCTCGGGGTTTCTTTTGCCCGGGATTTGTCAGGGGGATGCCAGGTCGTCGAAAAACGCCTTGGTATCTTTCAGGTAATCGTTGCGACTCTCCGGATCCAGCCAGGCGGCGTAGGCCTCGTCAAGGCGTTCACGGGGAAGGGCGCGCAGCACCTGGTTGATCTCGACAATGGCCTGCCGGCCCTTTGGCGTGTCGGTGCAACCGATGTAACCGGACAGGTATTTGCCCGCGCCACGGATCGGATAGAACTGCAATTCATCCTCGGCAATGCCTTGCAGAGAGGCCTGGTAGCGAATTTCCGGGCGATAACCCAACAGCAGGCGCAAGCGTCCCAGGCGCTGCATTTGCAGCAGGCTGCCCAAGGCGTCGTTACCGTAATGAGCGGTCAGCGCGTCGGCCGGCGCTTGCTTGAGCAGTGCGTCGAGGTATTCGCCGTAATTGCGCTCGGCAATGATCCCCAGTTTTTCGCTGCCGCTGGCGAGCAGTGCTGCCAGGTCCACTTCGCCGTCCTTGATAAAAGGGGCCAGCGCTTTCTGGTCGACGCGCCGCACGGCCAGGCCATTACTCATGGCACGGAAGACCGGGATGGAAAAGGCGATCCACTGTTCCCGTTCCTTGCTCCAGTTCAGCGCCGCATCGCAGACGAGGGACGGCTCGTGGAGCATTTGCAATCCGCGTGCGCGATTGACCCTCATCACGCTGTGCTGGTATTGCGGCATGCTGGCAATCAACAGTGGAAGCAGTTGATCGATTACGCCCTGGCCTTTTTTCGGCCCGTCGAAGATCGTCAGTGGCGGCAGGTCGCGCTTGAGCCAGATCAGGGTTTCCCTGGTTTGCGCCAGGGCTGAGGGGACCGGTTCAAGGAGCAGAAGCGAAATCGCCAGCACGCACAGCAGCCACCCGCCGCGTGACGGGCAGGGTCCAATGTCCCATGCAGGCAGGCGCCTCAGTTCAGATGGCTCCGTCTTTGCGCAATTGTGCGATCTGCGTCGCGTCATAGCCAAGTTCCTGGAGTACCTGTGCGTTGTGCTCACCCAGTTGTGGCCCGACCCATTCACATTCCCCGGGTGTCTCTGAGAGTTTCGGCACAATGCCCGGCATCTTGAAGTCTTTGCCGTCCGGCAGCTTGGCTTGCAGGAACATTTCCCGTGCCAGGTACTGAGGGTCATTGAACATGTCTTCGGCGCTGAAGATCCGGCTGGCCGGCACTTCGGCCTGATTGAGCTGCGCCAGCACCGTGTCGAGCGGCAGCGAATTGACCCAGCGATCGATGACGCCATAAATCTCGTCGCGTCGGGCATCGCGGCCATCGTTGCTGGCAAGCTGGGTGTCGTTGGCCAGGTCTTCGCGGCCAATGATCAGCATGAAGCGTTTGAAAATCGCGTCGCCATTGGCGCCTATCTGCACGTGCTTGCCATCGGCACTGGTGTGGATCGAGGACGGAGTGATGCCGGGCATGATATTGCCCGTGCGTTCGCGGATGAAGCCGAACACGTCGAACTCCGGGACCATGCTTTCCATCATCGCGAAGATGGCTTCGTACAGCGCCACGTCCACCACTTGCCCCTGGCCGCCGTTGACTTCGCGATGACGCAGGGCCATCAACGCGCCGATCACGCCCCAGAGCGCGGCAATCGAGTCGCCGATGGAAATGCCGGTGCGCACCGGTGGGCGGTCTTCGAAGCCGGTGATGTAGCGCAGCCCCCCCATGGATTCACCGACAGCGCCAAAGCCGGGCTGATCCTTCATCGGGCCGGTCTGGCCGAAACCCGACAGCCGCACCATGACCAGCTTCGGGTTCAGGGCGTGCAGGACGTCCCAGCCCAGGCCGAGTTTTTCCAGGACGCCGGGGCGAAAGTTTTCGATCAGGATGTCTGCCTCACCCAGCAGCTGTTTCAGGATCGCCTGACCATCGGGATGCTTGAGATTGAGGGTCAGGGACTTTTTGTTGCGAGCCTGGACGAACCACCACAACGAAGTACCTTCATACAACTTGCGCCATTTGCGCAATGGATCACCGCCGTCCGGGGATTCGATCTTGATCACGTCGGCACCGAATTCAGCGCAAATGCGCGAGGCAAACGGGCCGGCAATCAATGTGCCCAATTCGATGACTTTCAGACCGGAAAGCGGTTTGGCGGTGAACGGCATGCTGGATCCTGTGGGGCAAAGGTTGGGCGAATAGAGCGTTTTAGCATAGCCGACTGTCCGACGCTCCAGCTTGATGGTGTTCAATTCGTGGATTGCCCGTTGCATCGGTTAGACTTGCCGCCTTTCCTCGTATCAAGAAGCCCGTTCATGGCCCAGCCGTCCACGACCTACAAGTTTGAACTGAACCTCACCGACCTCGACCGCAGCGTCTATGAGAGCGTGAAGCAGACCATCGCCCGTCACCCTTCGGAAACCGAAGAGCGCATGACCGTGCGCCTGCTGGCCTACGCCCTCTGGTACAACGAGCAGCTGTCTTTTGGCCGTGGTCTGTCAGAAGTGGATGAACCGGCCTTGTGGGAAAAAAGCCTGGATGACCGCGTCCTGCACTGGATCGAAGTCGGCCAGCCGGATGCCGAGCGCCTGACCTGGTGCTCGCGCCGCACTGAGCGTACCAGCCTGCTGGCCTATGGCAGCCTGCGTGTGTGGGAGGGCAAAGTGGTGCCGGCGGTGAAAAACCTGAAGAACGTCAACATCGCTGCCGTGCCTCAGGAAGTCCTGGAAACCCTGGCCAAAGACATGCCCCGCGTCATCAAGTGGGACGTGATGATCAGCGAAGGAACGATTTTCGTCACCGACGACCGTGGTCAGCACGAAGTCCAGCTGCAGTGGCTGGCCGGTGAGCGCGGCTGATTTTTCGCTGCTGCACCGCGTCACCCGGTCTTATCCTACGTATTGAAGAGAAGCATCTTTCACCCCATGCGCATCGAACCTCGCCAGCTGCCCGACACCCTGCCATTCCTCGGTGATATTCCGCCGCTGTTGACCCGCCTGTACGCGGCTCGGGGCGTGCTGTCCGAGGCGGAACTGGACAAGAGCCTGGCGCGGTTGATTCCGTTCCAGCAACTCAAGGGCATCGATGCGGCGGTGGATTTGCTGGTCACGGCACTTGAGCAGCGTCAGCGCATCCTGATCGTCGGCGACTTCGATGCCGACGGCGCGACGGCCAGTACCGTGGGCACGCTGGGCCTGCGTTTGCTGGGTGCGGCACATGTCGATTACCTGGTGCCCAACCGATTCGACTACGGCTACGGCCTGACGCCGGAAATCGTCGCGGTGGCGCTCGAGCGTCAGCCGCATTTACTGATTACCGTCGACAACGGCATCTCCAGCGTCGAAGGCGTGGCAGCGGCGAAAAAGGCCGGGCTCAAGGTGCTCGTCACCGATCACCACTTGCCCGGTGACGAACTGCCGCTGGCCGATGCCATCGTCAATCCGAACCAGCCCGGTTGCGAGTTTCCGAGCAAGGCGCTGGCCGGCGTCGGAGTGATTTTCTACGTGCTGATGGCCCTGCGCGCGCGGCTGCGCGAGCTGGGCTGGTACACAAGCACGCCGCAGCCGAATATCGGCGAACTGCTCGACCTGGTGGCTCTGGGCAGCGTGGCCGATGTGGTGCCGCTGGATGCCAACAACCGGATTCTGGTGCATCAGGGCCTGGAACGGATTCGCGCCGGACGTGCCCGGCCGGGGATCAAGGCGATCCTGGAAGTGGCCAAGCGCGATCATGCGCGCATCACCTCCACTGACCTGGGTTTCATTGTCGGGCCACGCCTGAACGCTGCAGGGCGCCTTGACGATATGAGCCTGGGCATCGAGTGCCTGCTGACCGAAGACGCCGGTCTGGCCCGTGAGATGGCGGCGCAACTGGACGGCATGAACCAGGATCGCAAATCCATCGAACAAGGCATGCAGCGCGAAGCGCTGGCACAGCTCAAGGATCTGCCGGTGGAGTCGATGCCGTTCGGCTTGTGCCTGTTCGATCCCGAGTGGCACCAGGGGGTCATCGGTATCCTCGCGTCACGGATGAAAGAGCGCTATTTCCGCCCGACCATCGCCTTTGCCGATGCCGGGGATGGTTTGCTCAAGGGCTCGGGGCGTTCGGTCCAGGGCTTTCACATCCGCGACGCCTTGAGCGTGGTGGCGGCGCAGCATCCGAATCTGATCACCAAATACGGTGGGCACGCGATGGCGGCCGGCCTGACGCTGCCGGAAGCGAATTTCCCCTTGTTCGCCGAAGCCTTCGACGCTGAAGTGCGCCGGCAACTGCGCGAAGAAGACCTGACGGGCCGTCTGTTGTCGGACGGCACCCTGGCGGTGGAAGAGTTCCACCTGGAACTGGCACGTGCCCTGCGGCATGCCGGCCCTTGGGGTCAGCACTTCCCGGAGCCGTTGTTTCATGGGGTATTCCAGTTGGTCGAGCAGCGTGTCGTTGGCGAGCGGCACCTTAAAGTCGTGCTCAAAAGTGAGTGTGGTTCGGTGAAACTCGACGGCATTGCCTTCGGGATCGACCGCGACATCTGGCCGAATCCGACCATCAAGTGGGTGGAACTGGCCTACAAGCTCGACCTCAACGAGTTTCGTGGCAACGAGACGGTTCAATTGATGATTGCCCACATCGAACCGCGATAGTGCGTTAAAGATCAAAAGATCGCAGCCTTCGGCAGCTCCTACAAAGGCATGACGTACACCTGTAGGAGCTGCCGAAGGCTGCGATCTTTTCTTGAACCCTCCACTGATCTCCGATGTCGACTAGGCTCTAAGCACTGCTTGATTTTGGCCTTGTGACGTCTTGTCGAATTTTTTGCCCGCGGGGGCGGGTGTTGTACCTTTTTCCTGTCACTCGTCGACTATTCAAACAGAACCTGGAGCCTGCCCACTGATTCGAGAGGTGCCCCATGAGTCTGCTGCTTGAACCCTTTACCCTTCGCCAATTGACCCTGCCCAACCGCATCGCGGTATCGCCGATGTGCCAGTACTCCAGTGCCGATGGCCTGGCCAATGACTGGCACCTTGTCCACCTCGGCAGCCGCGCTGTCGGCGGGGCCGGGCTGGTGTTTACCGAAGCCACGGCGGTCACCGCCGACGGGCGTATCACGGCCGAGGACCTCGGTCTTTGGAATGACGAACAGATCGAACCCCTGCAACGTATCACCCGCTTTATCACCGCCCAGGGCGCCGTTGCCGGCATTCAGCTGGCTCATGCCGGGCGTAAGGCAAGCACCTACCGGCCGTGGCTCGGCAAGCATGGCAGCGTCAAGCCCGATGAAGGCGGCTGGGTGCCGGTCGGCCCTTCACCGATTGCATTCGATCCACAGCACACCCAACCCAGGCAACTCGATGACGGCGAGATCGCCAAGGTCATCCAGGCCTTTGTCGATGCGGCAAAGCGCTCACTGACGGCCGGTTTCAAGGTGGTCGAAGTGCATGCGGCCCATGGCTACCTGCTGCATCAGTTCCTGTCGCCGTTGAGCAATCAGCGTCGCGATCAATATGGCGGTTCGTTCGAAAATCGCATTCGGCTGGTGCTGCAAGTCACCGAAGCGGTGCGTGCGGTGTGGCCTGAAGAGTTGCCGGTGTTTGTCCGGGTATCGGCCACCGACTGGGTGGAAGACGGCTGGAACCCCGATGAAACCGTGGGGCTGGCACGACGCCTCAAGGCCCTGGGGGTCGACCTGATCGACGTCTCGTCGGGCGGGACGGCGGTGAATGCGGAGATTCCCACAGGGCCGGGTTACCAGACCCGCTTCGCCGAGCGGGTGCGCAAGGAGTCGGGCATGGCCACCGGTACGGTCGGCATGATCACCGAGCCGGCCCAGGCCGAGCACATCCTGCGCACCTGTCAGGCGGACATCATCTTCCTCGCTCGTGAGTTGTTGCGCGATCCGTACTGGGCGCTGCACGCGGATGACGATCTGGGCGGGCACAAGGCTGTATGGCCGGCGCAGTATCAGCGGGCGACTCACCGTGAGCAGCCGATTCATGAATCGGATTTGCGCGACTGAAATCCATCGATACGAAAAAGCCCCTGAGTCGCGAGATTCAGGGGCTTTTGTTTATGCCGGTGACCGATCAGGCCGCTTCGATCTTGCTGCGGTTCTGTTCGACCTGGCTCAGGTAGCCCTTGAGCTTTTCCTGTTCGGCCGTCGTCGTGAACAAGCCGAGCTTGCTGCGACGCCAGAGGATGTCGTGGGCGCTGGTGGCCCATTCTTCGCTGCACAGATAGTCGACTTCGCGGGTGTAGAGACCGCCGCCGATGTGCTCTCCCATATCGCCGAGGTCCTGTACGCCTTCGAGCATGCGCCAGGTACGGCTGCCGTAGGTGGTGGCCCAGCGGCGCGCGATCTCGCTCGGTACCCAGTCGAATTTGTCGCGGATACGCGAGCTCAAGGCTTGCGGGGTGGTCATGTCTTCACCGCCCGGCAGCGTGGCGCTGGCGGTCCAGCTTGGCTTGATGTGCTTGAAGTAGGGTGCCAGTTGCGCCAGTGCCGACTCGGCCAGTTTGCGATAGGTGGTGAGCTTGCCGCCGAACACCGACAGCAACGGAGCCTCTTCGCCAGTGCCAGACAGCGCCAGGGTGTAATCGCGGGTCACGGCCGACGGGTTGTCGGACTCGTCGTTGCACAGCGGACGCACACCTGAATAGCTGTGCAGAATGTCGTCGCGGCTAATTTGCTTTTTGAAATGGGCGTTGACCACGTTCAACAGGTAATCGGTTTCGCCGTCGGTAATTGCCACTTTCGCCGGATCGCCGGTGTATTCGCGGTCGGTGGTGCCGATCAGGGTGAAGTGATTCAGGTACGGAATGGTGAACACGATGCGCTGATCTTCGTTTTGCAGGATGTGCGCGTGTTCGCCTTCGTACAGTTTCGGCACGATCAGGTGGCTGCCCTGGATCAGGCGGATGCCGTATGGCGACTCCATCTTCAAGTCATCACGAATGAACCTGGCGACCCATGGCCCGGCCGCGTTCACCAGTGCCTTGGCGCGGATCGAAAACAGGCTGCCGTCGGCGCGTTCCAGGTGCAGGTGCCACAGACCCTTGGTGCGGCGTGCGCTGACGCAGCGGGTCTGGGTATGAACGTGGGCGCCTTTTTCCCTGGCGGCCATGGCGTTCAACACCACCAGGCGCGCGTCATCGACCCAGCAATCTGAGTATTCGAAGCCCTTGGTGATCTCGCTTTTGAGCGCGCTGTCGGGGCCGAACTTCAGGCTTTTCGAACCTTGCAGTTGCTCGCGCTTGCCCAGGTTGTCATAGAGGAACAGACCGGCACGAATCATCCAGGCAGGGCGCAGGTGCGGGCGGTGCGGCAACACGAAACGCATTTGCTTGACGATGTGCGGAGCCTTCGCCAACAGCACTTCACGTTCGGCCAGGGCTTCGCGCACCAGGCGGAATTCGTAATGTTCGAGGTAGCGCAGGCCGCCGTGGATCAGCTTGCTGCTGGCCGACGAGGTATGGCTGGCCAGGTCATCCTTTTCACAAAGGAACACCGAAAGACCGCGACCGGCGGCATCCGCTGCGATCCCCACGCCATTGATCCCGCCACCGATGACGGCGATATCGTAGACCTCGGCGAGAGGGGGCGTAGGCAAGGTGGAAGTGGGCATCGGCACGGCCTCGGAATTCTTTGATGTTCTGTATTTGAATTCGAACATTAATGTTCATTTTCGAAAATACTAGCCCATAAAGACGCGCACAGCCAGTCAGCTTCGATTGAAAATACTCATCGAAGGGCGGTTAAAGGAAAATTTACGAACATAAAAGCAAAAGATCGCCCGAGCGCGGGGCGATCTTTTAAGACTGGGAAGGGGTTAAACGACTTCCAGCCGAACCTTGTGCTGGTTCAACAACTGCGCCAGCGCCGGGGAAGGCTGCTGATCGGTGACCAGGCAATCGACCAGGCTGATCGGCCCCAAGCGAATCATGGCGTTGCGCCCGAACTTGCTGGAGTCGGCCGCGAGGATCACTTGCCGGGCATTGGCGATGATCGCCTGGGATACCCGCACTTCCTGATAGTCGAAGTCCAGCAGGCTGCCGTCTTCATCGATGCCGCTGATGCCGACCAGGGCGAAGTCGACCTTGAACTGATTGATGAAGTCGACACTGGCCTGACCCACCACGCCACCATCGCGCCGCACGTTGCCGCCGGTCAGCAGGACATCGAAATCGTCCTTGGCGCTGAGCATGGAGGCGACGTGCAGGTTGTTGGTGATGATCTTCAGGTGGCTGTGGTTGAGCAGTGCCCGGGCAATGGATTCGGTGGTCGTGCCGATATTGATGAACAACGAGGCATGGTCGGGAATCTGCGCGGCAATGGCTTCGCCGATACGCTGTTTTTCATCGCGCATCTGATCGGCGCGCATGGCGTAGGCGGTGTTTTCAACGCTGGAGTCGTAAGCCGCGCCGCCGTGGTAGCGACGCAACAAATTGGCTTCCGCGAGCTGATTGATGTCGCG
Organism: Pseudomonas sp. IT-P258; assembly: GCF_949767825.1. NCBI lineage: Bacteria > Pseudomonadati > Pseudomonadota > Gammaproteobacteria > Pseudomonadales > Pseudomonadaceae > Pseudomonas > Pseudomonas sp. IT-P258. Next base: position 244,418 of record NZ_CATKPU010000065.1, read on the forward strand.
GCGAATGGTCTGCGGGGTTACTACGAACAGGGTGGCCATTTCCTCGATGCTGACATAGCCGCGTTCGCGGACCAGTTCGAGGATTTGCTGCTGACGGGGAGGCAGATTCATGGGGCGTCCTTTGGGCTGCCGTGCAAAATTTGCCCATGATGCCGCAGGAATCCCCTCCCTACCAGTTACATACAGATACGGGGGCTGGAGTTAGCTTATTCAGCCTCGTCTTCAGCCGCCCAATTGCGAGTACGGCTGACCGCTTTTTTCCACCCAGCGTAGAGTTTTTCCTTCGCCGCTTCATCCAGCGTCGGCTCGAACTGGCGCTCGATCACGGCCTTGCCGCGCAACTCTTCCAGGCTGCCCCAGAAGCCACAGGCCAGGCCTGCCAGGTAAGCCGCGCCCAGTGCCGTGGTTTCGCGCATTTGCGGACGCTCGACCTGCGTGCCGAGGATGTCGGCCTGGAACTGCATGAGGAAGTTGTTGGCCACAGCGCCGCCATCCACGCGCAGGGCCTTGAGGCGTTCGCCGGAGTCCTGCTGCATGGCGTCGAGCACGTCGCGGGTCTGGTAGGCAATCGACTCCAGCGCGGCACGAATGATGTGATCCACGCGTACGCCGCGGGTCAGGCCGAACAGTGCGCCACGGGCGTACGGGTCCCAATAGGGAGCGCCAAGACCGGTAAAGGCCGGCACCAGGTACACGCCGTTGCTGTCCTTGACCTTGTTGGCGAAGTATTCGGTGTCGTGGGCGTCGTTGATGATTTTCAGTTCGTCACGCAGCCACTGCACGGTAGACCCGCCGTTGAACACTGCGCCTTCCAGCGCGTAAGCGACTTCGCCACGTGGGCCGCAAGCGATGGTGGTGAGCATGCCGTGTCGGGATTTCACCGCTTTGTCGCCGGTGTTCATCAACAGGAAGCAGCCAGTGCCGTAGGTGTTTTTCGCCTGGCCTGGCTCGACGCACATCTGGCCGAACAGGGCGGCTTGCTGGTCGCCAGCGATGCCGCCGATGGCGATTCCGCTTTTGGTGCGGCCATAAATTTCCGAGGACGATTTAACTTCCGGAAGCATTTCGCGCGGAATATCCAGCACTTCCAGCATCTTCGCGTCCCACTCCAGGGTGTGGATGTTGAAGAGCATGGTGCGCGAAGCGTTGGTGTAGTCGGTGACATGCACCTTGCCGCCGGTAAATTTCCAGATCAGCCAGCTGTCGACCGTGCCGAACAGCAGCTCACCGTTGCGCGCGCGTTCGCGGCTGCCTTCGACGTTGTCGAGGATCCACTTGAGCTTGGTGCCGGAGAAATATGGGTCGGTGACCAGGCCGGTGGTGTCGCTGATGTATTGCTCGTGGCCATCGCGCTTGAGTTGCTGGCAGATCTCGGTGCTGCGGCGGCACTGCCAGACGATCGCGTTGTAGATCGGGCGGCCGGTGTTCTTGTCCCAGACCACGGTGGTTTCGCGCTGGTTGGTGATGCCGATGGCTGCCACCTGGTCGTGGTGCAGGCCGGCTTGCGCCAGGGCCTCGACCATCACGGCGCTTTGGGTGGCGAAGATTTCCATCGGATCGTGTTCGACCCAACCGGCTTGCGGGTAATGCTGCGCGAACTCCCGTTGGGCGGTGCAGACCACGTTCGCGTCGCGATCGAAAATGATTGCGCGGGAGCTGGTCGTACCCTGATCGAGGGCAATGATGTAGTTCTTATTCTGTGTGTCGGTCATGTCGATTGCCTTGGACGAAATAAGGGAGTGAGGTCTGGCGCGCGATCAAAGGGCAGTGGCACGCGCCAACGGTATCAAGAAGTTCTGGGTTTGCCGTCAATGGCAGCTGTTGCATCCTTTGTAGCAGGTACGGCGCTGGGCAGATGGCGGGCAATCAACCCGCGATAGGCGGCGGCACCGAGGCAGGCACCGACAATCGGTGCAAAAACAGGAATCAGGAAATACGGGATATCGCGTCCGCCGGTGAAGGAAATTTCACCCCAGCCAGCGAAGAAAGTCATCAGTTTCGGACCGAAGTCCCGCGCAGGGTTCATGGCAAAACCGGTCAGCGGTCCCATCGAACTGCCGATCACTGCAATCAGCAGGCCGATCAGCAGCGGTGCCAACGGGCCTTTGGGCAGGCCATTATTGTCATCGGTCAGGGACATGATCACGCCCATCAGGATGGCCGTGATGATCACCTCGACCAGAAATGCCTGGGCGGTGGTCAGCACAGGATTCGGAAAGGTGGAGAACACGGAGGCCAACTCAAGGCTGGCTTGAGTGCCGCGTACCATATGGTGTGTTTGTTCGAATTCGAAAAATAGATTGCTGTAGAGGGTGTAGACCAACAACGCTCCACAGAAGGCGCCCGCCACCTGGGCGAGTACGTAGAAAGGCAATTTACGTTTTTCGAAGTCCGCGAAAATGCTCAGGGCAATGCTGACGGCGGGGTTCAGATGAGCACCGGAAACTCCGGCGGTAAGGTAGATCGCCATGCTGACGCCGACGCCCCAGATAATGCTGATTTCCCACAAGCCAAAACTGGCACCCGCGACCTTGAGCGCGGCAACACAACCTGTACCAAAAAAAATCAGCAGCGCCGTACCCAGGAACTCGGCCATGCATTGGCTCGAGAGCGACGGTTGTTGTAAAGCAATTGTCATTGAAACCTCTTTTTTTTTTGTTGTCTGGCGCTTTTTTCCATCATGGTCGGAGCGCGTTTTTCGCCGAGGCAGGATCCCCATCCTGGTCGCGGTTTACTGCTGGGTGCAGCGGTAGGACGTTTCGTGCAGTTTCATAAACGAAAAAATATAGACAAGAAACGCTGCTGTCAAAGGTCGAAAGTGAACCGTCGGTCACAAAAAAACTATTCGCTGTATGAATGAACGGGTTGTTGAGGAATGGGATGGCCAGGCAATGGCGTTATGGATACGCCGCCGTAGAGCCTTTTAATGATCAATGTCCTAGAATCGGGCGCAGTATTTTTCTACTGTCGCCCAGTCTGGAGCTGTCATGACCCCCGCATTGGATTTGTTGAAAAAGGTTCGGGCCGAACATCGCGTACACAGTTACGAACATGACCCGAAGGCCGCCTCCTACGGATTGGAAGCGGCGGAAAAACTCGGGCTCGATCCGGCTCAGGTGTTCAAGACCTTGCTGGCGGCCAGTGAAAAGGGCGAGTTGCTGGTGGCCGTGGTGCCGGTTGTCGGCAGCCTGGACTTGAAAGGACTGGCCCACGCCGCGGGCGTGAAAAAGGTCGAAATGGCCGACCCTGCAGCGGCGCAGCGCTCCACTGGATATCTGTTGGGCGGGATCAGTCCGCTGGGGCAGAAAAAGCGTTTGCGTACCTTCATTGATAATTCGGCCCAGCCCTTCGCCAGCATTTTTGTCAGTGCGGGTCGACGTGGGCTGGAAGTCGAGCTGGCACCAGCAGTGCTGGCCGAACACACCCAGGCGAAGTTTGCCGATATCGGCCGTGCGTGAGCCTCTAAGCGGGTGCAGCTCTGTATGGTGAAAATCAGCCTGCTCTGTCACTGGTGCCAGTTGGGCCAGCGCGGCATGCTCGACGGTCTGACAAAGGGAGAAGGTTATGCAGCTTGAGTTTCATCAGGTCGACGCGTTCAGCAATCAGTCATTCAGCGGCAATCCGGCAATGGTCTATCGGCTCGATACCTGGCTCGCCGATGAGCTGATGCAAAAGATTGCCGCTGAGCACAACCTCGCCGAGACGGCGTTTGTCGTGCGTGAAGGGCAGGGCTGGCACATCCGTTGGTTTACGCCGACCACCGAGGTGCCATTGTGCGGTCACGCGACGCTGGCTAGCGCCCATGTGCTGTTCGAGATCTATAAAGAGCCCGTCGAGCGACTGGACTTCACCTGCAAGTCCGGCCCGTTGAGCGTGACCCGTGAAGGTGGGCGCCTGTGGCTGGATTTCCCGGCGATCACTGCGTCGCCGGTGAACGTAATCCCGGACATCGAGCGTGCACTGGGCGTGAAAGCTGTCGAGGTGCTGGCTTCGAATGAGCTATTCGTGGTGCTGGAGTCCGAGCAAGCCGTGCTCGACTGCAAGCCGGACATGGTGGCCCTGGCGAAACTGCCATGGCTGGGCGCCATCGTGACGGCGCGGGGCGAGCAGCACGATTTCGTGTCCCGTTATTTCGCGCCGGCAATCGGCATCAACGAAGATCCGGTCACCGGATCGACCCATTGCCTTCTGATTCCGTACTGGTCAAAGCGTTTGGGTAAATCGAGCCTGACGGCTTTTCAGCGTTCGGCGCGGGGTGGGGCGTTGTTCTGCCAACTGGAAGGCGATCGGGTGAAGATCGGCGGGCATGCGACGCTCGTAGCAAGCGGAACGCTGATGCTGGGTTAACGCAAATCCAGTGTGGGAGCGGGCTTGCTCGCGAATGCGGACTGTCAGTCAACATCATCATTGGCTGACACACCGCCTTCGCGAGCAAGCCCGCTCCCACAATTGTTTCGTGTGTATCAGTTGGCGGTGCTGTAGCGGCGGACACCGGATTCAGCCACCGGAATCTGCGCCGCCGTGCTGCCGGAAGCCTGGAACAGCACCAGGTGTTCAGCCGCGACACGAATACCCACTTGCGCTCCAACCTGACGATCGACATGGCTCGGGAAGATCGATTCCAGCTGTGCGCCAGTCGGCAGTTGCAATCGATACAGGGTCGATGCACCCAGGAACGTCTTGCCGGAAATTCGCGCCTTCAGTGCGCTGTCCGGCGCATAGACGATATCGTCCGGGCGCAGCAGCACGTCCACGGCGCCGCCTACCGGCCAGGTGTAGGCCCGATTGCCGCGCAACTCACCCAGCTCGGTTTGCACCGACTCGGGGCTGCTCAACTGACCGCGAATGAAATAGCCCTGGCCGATGAAACTCGCGACAAAGGGTGTCAGGGGTTCGTGATACAGGTTGTAGGGCGTATCCCACTGTTCCAGGCGACCTTCCTTGAACACGCCAACGTGGTCGCTGACCGCGAAGGCTTCTTCCTGGTCGTGAGTCACCAGAATCGCGCTGGTGCCACGGGCCTTGAGGATGTCGCGTACTTCATGGCTGAGCTTGCGGCGCAATTCGCCATCAAGGTTGGAGAACGGTTCGTCGAGCAGCAGCAGTTGCGGTTCTGGCGCCAGGGCGCGGGCCAGGGCGACACGTTGCTGCTGACCACCGGAAAGCTCGTGGGGGAAACGCTTGCCGAGGTTCTTCAGGTTGACCAGTTCCAGCAGTTCTTCGGTCACGCGATCCTTTTGCGGATGCTTGCGAATGCCGAAGGCGATGTTGTCGGCCACGCTCAAATGCGGAAACAGCGCGTAGTCCTGGAACACCATGCCGATACGACGTTTCTCCGGCGCGAGGGTGAAACCGGCGCTGGAGATGGTCTCGCCAGCCAACTGGATTTCGCCTTCGTGAACGGGTTCGAAACCGGCAATCGCCCGCAGGGTGGTGGTCTTGCCGCAGCCCGAAGAGCCCAGCAGGCAACCGATGTCGCCTGCGTTCAGGTGCAGGTTGAGGTTCTGCACCACGCGCTGGTCTTGATAGCCGCAGGCGAGGTTGCGCAGGTTAAGCAGTAATGGCTGGCTCATGCGTGATGGTACGAAGGCGGAACGAGGAATTCGAGCAAGGCCTTTTGCGCATGTAGACGGTTTTCGGCTTGATCCCAGGCCACGGAGCGCGGGTCGTCGAGCAGGTCGACACTGATTTCCTCGCCACGGTGCGCCGGCAGGCAGTGCATGAACAGCACGTCCTCAGCGGCCAGATCGAGCAGGGCGCGGTTGACCTGATACGGTGCGAACAGTTGCAGGCGCTTGGCGGTTTCCTCTTCCTGGCCCATGGAGGTCCAGACGTCGGTGCTCACAAGATGCGCACCACGCACGGCTTCCTTCGGATCGCGAACGATGGTGACCCGATCGCCGGCCTTGGCCAGGAACACCGGGTTGGGCTCGTAGCCTTCCGGACAGGCAACGCGCAACTGGAAGTCGAACTGGATCGCCGCTTCTATATAGCTGTTGCACATGTTGTTGCCGTCGCCGATCCAGGCCACGGTCTTGCCCTGGATGGAGCCGCGGTGTTCGAGGAAGGTCTGCATGTCTGCCAGCAACTGGCACGGGTGCAGGTCATCGGACAGGCCATTGATCAGCGGGACGCGCGAATTGGCGGCGAATTCGGTCAGGGTGCTGTGGGAAAACGTACGGATCATCACCGCATCAAGCATGCTCGACATGACAATGGCGGCGTCGCCGATCGGCTCGCCACGGCCCAGTTGGGTGTCACGGGGCGACAGAAAGATCGCCTGGCCACCGAGCTGGATCATGCCGGCTTCGAAGGAGATCCGGGTACGGGTCGAGGATTTCTCGAAAATCATCCCGAGCACGCGGTTTTTCAGAGGCTCGAACAGTACGCCGCGGTTACGCAGGTCCTTGAGCTCAACGCCTCGACGGATCACGCTGACCAGCTCTTCGGGCGTGCAATCCATCAGGGAGAGAAAGTGCCTTGCGCTCATCATTGACTACCTTTTGCTACAAACCGCAGATGCTCAAAGCCTTGTTTAACGGAACAACGGGCGAGACCTGCGGCGTAAGCCGCACGGGGCGACGAAATAGGGGAAGGCGCGATCTTATAATTAAATGTCGCGTCTTACCAATAGGGCTACAGTTTTTAGGGAGTTTCAGAGGTGCTACGGGTTTACCGAGGTAGCGCTTTTGAAGCCTGTTTCCTGATAGCAGCGGTTCATTTGTACACCGGCCCCTCGGGGCTTGGCAATCAGGCTGGGCGGCAATGGTGCGCTGACAGTCGGTTTCTGACCTATCATTCATCAGCGCCGGGCTCGACGAGCACTGGCGCCTGATCGGCGAGCTGACCGGAGTGCATGGCCCTCACGGGCCGATTCAAACCCTTCAGGAAATCCAGTTGCAAGCGCCGCCCAGGCTGCCTTCGAACTGAACCCGGACGGCCATCGGCTGGCCTGATAACCCTCGATTCACAAGATGAACGTCGCTGGCGTGGCGGCGGCTCTGGCGCCATAGTTTTGTTTCCGCGGCCAACGTTGCCCGCCCAAAACAAGACAGAGACTGGCCATGACCAAGACTCTCCATCACCGTGCTTGCCATTTGTGCGAAGCCATCTGTGGCCTGACCATCGAAACCACCGAGGTCGAAGGCGGTAACGTCCAGATCACTTCGATCAAGGGCGACCCCCAGGATACGTTCAGCCGTGGGCACATCTGCCCCAAGGCCGTGGCGTTGCAAGACATACAGAGCGATCCGGATCGCCTGCGTCAACCGATGCGGCGAGTGGGTAATGAATGGCAGCCCATCGAGTGGGAAACGGCATTCAATCTGGTCGCCGATCGTCTCGCCGCCATTCAGGAGCATCACGGGCAAAACGCCGTGGCGGTCTATCAGGGCAACCCGAGCGTGCACAATTACGGGCTGATGACCCACAGCAATTACTTCCTTGGCCCGCTGAAAACCCGCAACCGGTTTTCCGCCACCTCGGTCGATCAATTGCCCCATCACCTGACCAGTCATTTGATGTACGGCCACGGTTTGCTGTTGCCGATCCCGGACATCGATCACACCGATTTCATGCTGATACTGGGCGGCAACCCGCTGGCTTCGAATGGCAGCATCATGACCGTGCCGGATGTGGAAAAACGCTTGAAGGCGATACAGGCCCGTGGCGGCAAAGTGGTGGTAGTCGATCCGCGTCGTAGTGAGACGGCGGCGATTGCCGACCAGCACTTGTTCGTGCGCCCGGGGGGGGATGCCGCGCTGTTGTTCGGCCTGCTCAATACCTTGTTCGCTGAAGGTCTGACCCGCGACAGCCATCTGCCGGTGGACGGCCTTGAGGACGTGCGGGAGGCCGTCGCGCCGTTCACCGCCGAGGCCATGAGCCCGTTGTGCGCCGTGCCGGCCGAACAGATCCGCCAGTTGGCGCGGGACTTTGCCGCGGCGCCCAGTGCTGTCTGCTATGGCCGCATGGGCGTTTCGACCCAAGCCTTCGGTACGCTGTGTCACTGGGTGGTGCAGTTGATCAACCTGGTCACCGGCAATCTCGACCGCGTGGGTGGTGCCCTGTGTACGGAGCCAGCAGTGGACCTGGTGGCGACGACTTCGGGCGGGCATTTCAATCTGTGGCAGAGCCGGGTCTCCGGGCGTCCGGAGTACGCCGGAGAACTACCTGTCTCGGCGCTGGCCGAGGAGATGCTCACCGAAGGGGAAGGGCAAGTCCGCGCGTTGATCACCGTGGCAGGCAATCCGGTACTGTCCACACCCAATGGCCGAAAGCTTGAGCAGGCGCTGGACGGGCTGGAGTTCATGGTCAGTATCGACCTGTACATCAATGAAACCACGCGTTACGCCGACCTGATCCTGCCGTCCACATCGGCGCTGGAAAACGATCATTACGACACCACGTTCAACCTGTTCGCGGTGCGCAACGTCAGCCGTTTCAACCGCGCCATCCTCGCCAAGCCCGAAGGTGCCTTGCACGACTGGGAGATTTTCGTCGGCCTGGCCAAGGCATTTGCCGCCAGGACCGGCAAAGAATTGAAGCCCACCATTGCCCCGGCGCAAATGATCGATCGTGGCCTGCGCATGGGAATGTACGGTGACAACTCAGAGCACAAGCTGTCTCTGGCGACCTTGTTCGATCATCCCCATGGCGTCGATCTGGGCGCGCTCAAGCCTAACCTGACGCCCCGCCTGAAGACTTCCAATCAACGCATCCAGGCCGCACCGGCCGCGATTCTCGCTGACCTTGCGCGCTTCGCGGCCTTACAGGCGCCGGCTGCCGACGAGTTGTTGATGATTGGCCGCCGGCATGTACGCAGCAACAACTCATGGATGCATAACTATCATCGGTTGGTGAAAGGCAAGCCACGTCACCAGTTGCTGATGCATCCGGACGACCTGGCCAGTCGCGGGCTCAGCGACGGACAGCGTGTTCGGGTCAGCTCGCGGGTGGGCGTGATCGAAGTCGAAGTGCTTGGCAGTCTGGACATGATGAAAGGTGTGGTCAGCCTGCCTCACGGCTGGGGACACGCGCGGCCGGGCGTGCAAATGACGATTGCCAGCAGCCAGCCGGGATCGAGCGCCAACGATCTGACCGACGACTGCCAGCTTGACGAGTTGTCGGGAAATGCTGCACTCAATGGTGTGCCGGTGACCGTGGCGGCGGCTTGAATCAGTCAGACGGAGAGACCGAGCAGGGCGCTCGGCTTTCCGTTACAATGCGCCACCGTGCCGACCCATGAGTCGGAAAGTTCAGTCGAGGTGCTCCATGGATATCATCGAAACGATTAAAGAGCAGATTGCCAACAACACCATTCTGCTTTACATGAAAGGCTCGCCGAATGCCCCGCAGTGCGGCTTCTCCGCGAAAGCCGCGCAGGCCGTGATGGCATGTGGCGAAAAGTTTGCGTACGTGGACATCCTGCAGAACCCGGAAATCCGCGCCAACCTGCCTAAATACGCCAACTGGCCAACCTTCCCGCAACTGTGGGTCGGCGGTGAGCTGGTCGGCGGCAGCGACATCATGACTGAAATGGCTGCTGATGGTTCGCTGCAGAGCCTGATCAAGGACGCCGCCGCCAAGGCTGCTGCTCCAAAGACCGAAGCCTGATTCCCTTGGCTCCCCTGTAGGAGCTGCCGCAGGCTGCGATCTTTTGATCTCCAGCAATAAAAAGCCCCGCTACTCGAAAGAGTGCGGGGCTTTTTATCAAGTTCGAAAAGTTACTGCATAGTTGCCGCTGTAATCGCCAGGATCGCAGCCTGCGGCAACTCCTACTCTTCGCCCATCTGCGATTGCAGGTAGTTCTCAAGACCCACTTTATCGATCAGGCCCAATTGGGTTTCCAGCCAGTCGATATGTTCTTCTTCGGACTCGAGGATATCTTCAAGCAGCTCACGGCTACCAAAGTCGCCAACTTTTTCGCAATGAGCGATAGCCGCTTTGAGATCGGCATGGCCGGTTTTCTCGATACGCAGGTCGCACTCCAGCATTTCCTTGGTGTGCTCGCCGATGTGCAGCTTGCCCAGGTCCTGGACGTTCGGCAGGCCTTCAAGGAACAGGATGCGCTTGATCAGCTTGTCCGCGTGCTTCATCTCGTCGATGGATTCGTGGTACTCGTGCTTGCCGAGCTTGTTCAGGCCCCAATCTTCATACATGCGCGCATGCAGGAAGTATTGATTGATCGCGACCAGCTCATTGGCAAGGATCTTGTTGAGATGCTGGATGACTGTAACGTCGCCTTTCATGATGGGGTCCTGCCCTGTATTAGCTGTCAATAGAGCTGAGTTTGAGCCGGGTATTTAATAGTGTCAAACCTAAGTTATTGAAACTTAAATGAAAATTAATCGGAATAAGAATGTTTGTGTTCCGCGTCTAGGGCATAACTAGTTGATTTTGAGGCATAAAAAAACCGGACATATGTCCGGTTCTTTGAAATTCGATATTCAAGCGGCTGTAAATTCTGCTGGAAAAGGAATCGCAGCCTGGGCCGTTTGCAGCTTGGTCAGGGTCTCGCGGACCACTTCCTTGGCGAGGCAGGCACATTTGCCGCACTGGCTGGCAACGCCGGTGGCCACACGGACTTCCTTGTAGCTGCAGCATCCTTCATAGATCGCATCGCGGATTTGACCGTCGGTGACACCAGTGCAGAGGCAAACATACATAGGGAAGGACCGTCGCTGATTGTGACTCAATTGCGATGGATCTTAATGTTAACGAGAATGATTGTCAAAGTGGTTTCAGGGCACTTTTCGTCATAAAAGGGTATGGCTGACGAACGGTCTACCTGGCAAATCGGTGAAACAAAACCGTCGGCGATTTCATCGTACGGGGAAAAACAGCTAAGCCAGCTCAAACACGCGGTGTATGATGGCCGGTCTTTTGCGACCGGGGATCGTGTCACAGGGCTGTCGCCTCAGGGTGGCAGGCTGATGCGAAACCTGTTTCTCACGTTATTACACCAGGAGATATCCAATGAGCGTACTCGTAGGCAAACAAGCCCCTGACTTCACCGTACCGGCCGTACTCGGCAATGGCGAGATCGTTGACAGCTTCACCCTGTCCTCGGCGATCAAAGGCAAATACGGCCTGGTGTTCTTCTACCCACTGGACTTCACCTTCGTTTGCCCGTCCGAGCTGATCGCTCTGGACAACCGCATGTCTGACTTCAAGGCCCGCAACGTTGAAGTGATCGCTGTTTCGATCGACTCGCACTTCACCCACAACGCATGGCGCAACACTCCAGTGAACAATGGCGGTATCGGCCAGGTTCGCTACACCATGGCTGCCGACATCAAGCAGGACATCATGAAGGCCTACGACGTTCAGTCCGCTGACGGCGTGGCTTTCCGTGGCGCGTTCCTGATCGACGACAAGGGTGTTGTCCGTTCGCAGATCATCAACGACCTGCCGCTGGGCCGTAACATGGAAGAGCTGATCCGTCTGGTCGACGCTCTGCAATTCCACGAAGCGAACGGCGAAGTCTGCCCTGCCAACTGGAAAAAAGGCGACAAAGGCATGAACGCTTCGCCAGAAGGCGTTGCCGCTTACCTGACCGAGCACGCTGCCGCTCTGTAAGGCGCACGCTCCAGCTATAAAAAGCAGGTACAAAAAAACCGGCCATCGAGGCCGGTTTTTTTATGGGCGGGATAACACCGGGACCGACTCAGTCGTCGAAATCTTCCCAGCCACCCATCTGTTTCCAGCGATTGACGATGCCGCAGAACAGCTCTGCCGTCTTCTCGGTGTCATAGCGAGCCGAGTGAGCCTCGCGACCGTCGAAGTCGATGTCTGCTGCCTGGCAAGCCTTGGCCAGCACGGTCTGGCCGTAAGCGAGGCCGGCGAGCGTTGCGGTATCGAAACTGGAGAACGGATGGAATGGATTGCGCTTCATGTCCAGCCGCGCAACCGCCGCATTGAGGAAGCCCAGGTCGAAGCTGCTGTTATGCCCGACCAGGATCGCCCGTTTGCAGCCATTGGCCTTGAGGGCCTTGCGCACGCCGCGGAAGATATCGTTCAGGGCAGACTCTTCACTCACGGCCATGCGCAGCGGGTGATCAAGCTTGATCCCGGTGAACTCCAGGGCCGCCGCTTCGATGTTCGCGCCTTCGAACGGCTCGACACGGAAGAAGTAGGTGTGATCGGGGTAAACAAAACCCTTTTCATCCATGGCGATGGTGGTCGCGGCGATCTCCAGCAGGGCGTCGGTGGCCGAATTGAAGCCACCGGTTTCTACGTCGACGACTACCGGCAGGTAACCACGGAACCTGGCCGCCATTGGATGACGCGGGCCGCCTCCGCCGCCATTGCCTTCCAGTTCGTCGTCGAAATGGTCTTCACTCACGCGTGTTCCTCCAGCAGGCGCCAGCGCAGTTTTTCACCGGCGCGCAGCGGGATAACGGTCAGCTCGCCAAATGGCAGGCTGGTCGGGGCGGTCCACTCTTCGCGGACCAGGGTGATGCGATCGGTGTTGGCCGGCAGGCCATAGAACCGAGGGCCATTGAGGCTGGCAAAGGCCTCGAGCTTGTCCAGCGCATTGCGCTGTTCGAAGGCTTCGGCATACATCTCGATGGCCGCATAGGCGGTGTAGCAACCGGCGCAACCGCAGGCCGCTTCCTTGGCGTGCTGGGCGTGGGGGGCCGAGTCGGTGCCGAGGAAGAACTTCTCGCTGCCGCTGGTGGCCGCGTCGAGCAGGGCTTCCTGGTGGGTATTGCGCTTGAGGATCGGCAGGCAATAGAAGTGCGGCCGGATCCCACCCACCAGCATGTGGTTGCGGTTGTACAACAGGTGATGCGCGGTAATGGTCGCGCCCACGTTGGCCGAAGCCGAGTTGACGAACTGCACGGCATCGGCGGTGGTGATGTGTTCGAAGACCACTTTGAGGGCCGGGAAACGCTCGACCACGCGACGCATGTGCTCGTCGATGAAGATTTTTTCGCGGTCGAACACGTCGACATCGCCCCGGGTGACCTCACCGTGGATCAACAGCGGCATCCCGACTTCGGCCATGGCCTCGAGTGCAGGGAAGATCTTGTCGATGCTGGTGACGCCAGAATCCGAGTTGGTGGTCGCGCCGGCCGGGTACAACTTGGCGGCGTGAATGAATCCGCTGGCCTTGGCCTCGCGAATTTCTTCGGGCTGGGTGCGGTCGGTCAGGTACAGGACCATCAGTGGCTCGAACAGGCTGCCGGCCGGGCGGGCAGCGAGAATCCGCTGGCGATAGCCGTCGGCTTCGGCCGCATTGCGCACCGGTGGAACCAGGTTGGGCATGATGATGGCGCGGCCAAAGGTGCGCGCGACATCCGCGACGGTATTGGTCAACACGGCACCATCGCGAAGATGAATATGCCAGTCGTCGGGACGCAGCAGGGTCAGGCGGTCGGACATGAGGGGATTCCAGGCGGGTCAAACTCAAGGGAATGCTACCGGAAAAGACTCTTGCAGGCACTCGCTATCAAGTTTTGCAGGAAGCTTCCGATATCCAACAGGTATGCCGTAAACATGTGTGTGTCGGTCTTTTTGTTGTAGAAACCAGTGGAGCCTCCCGTGCGCCAGCGTTATTTAGCCTTGCTCAGTGTGTTTGCCAGCCTTCCGGCGATGGCGCTCACTTTCCAGACACGTCTGGAGAACATTGAGTGGACGGTCGAAGGCGACAAGTTCGAATGCCGCCTGACTCAGCCGGTTACCGACTTCGGCTCTGGCGAGTTCGTGCGTCGTGCCGGCGAGCAGGCGACGTTTCGTCTGAAAGCCTACAACCCGATGATCGGCGGTGGTTCGGCGACCTTGCTGGCCGCTGCCGCGCCGTGGCAGCCGGGTCGTGACGATATCAACCTGGGCACGGTGAGAATCGGCAGTGGCAACGTATTGTTCAACAGCTCACAGGTTCAGGCCGGGCGTCTGATCAGTGGCCTGATGGACGGTCGCAGCCCGGTGGTTCGACATTCTTCGGGGGATGGGCGGGTGTCGGAAGTACGCTTGTTACCGGTCAGGTTCACCCAAGCGTTTGCCGACTACCAGGGTTGTGTGGCGAAACTGTTGCCACAGAATTTCGAACAGGTGAAGCAATCCGAAATCGGCTTCCCCGGCGGCGGAATCGAACTCGACAGCACCGCAAAAGCCAAACTGCAGGTGATGCTGGAGTACATGAAGGCCGATCCGACGGTCAATCACATTGAACTCGACGGGCACTCCGACAACAGCGGCAACCGCCTGACCAACCGCGACCTGTCGCGGCGCCGAGCCCTGGCAGTGATGGAGTTCTTCAAGGCCAACGGCATCCAGGAGTCGCAAATCACCCTGCGTTTCCATGGCGAGCGTTATCCGGTGGCGCCTAACACCAACAACATCAACCGTGCGAAGAACCGTCGAGTAGCGGTACGCCTGGAGCGCGGAGCACCCGTGGAACAAGTCGCCCCGCAAGCGACGAAAGCGGCCACATCGGCAACTTCCTGACTCTTTGGTCATCGTCGCCCTCTCGACATAATCTGTCGCTTCGTCGTCATAAGCTGTCGCGCCACTGTAAATTATTCTGCATGAGCGGTAGACTTCCCGGCTTTCCGTAGAACCCCGTGGAGTGATGGCATGGCGGACGTAAACAAGGTCGTTCTGGCGTATTCCGGCGGCCTGGACACTTCGGTGATCCTCAAGTGGCTGCAGGATACTTATAACTGTGAAGTGGTGACCTTCACCGCTGACCTGGGGCAGGGCGAAGAGGTCGAACCTGCACGCGCCAAGGCTCAGGCCATGGGCGTCAAAGAGATCTACATCGACGACTTGCGCGAAGAGTTCGTGCGCGATTTCGTTTTCCCGATGTTCCGCGCCAACACCGTTTACGAAGGCGAGTACCTGCTGGGTACTTCCATCGCTCGTCCGCTGATCGCCAAGCGCCTGATCGAAATCGCCAACGAAACCGGTGCAGACGCCATTTCCCATGGCGCCACCGGCAAGGGTAACGACCAGGTTCGTTTCGAACTCGGTGCGTACGCCTTGAAGCCAGGTGTGAAAGTGATCGCTCCGTGGCGCGAATGGGACCTGCTGTCCCGTGAAAAGCTGATGGACTATGCCGATAAGCACGCGATCCCGATCGAGCGCCACGGCAAGAAGAAGTCCCCTTACTCCATGGATGCCAACCTGCTGCACATCTCCTATGAGGGCGGCGTGCTGGAAGACACCTGGACCGAGCACGAAGAAGACATGTGGCGTTGGACCGTTTCTCCGGAAAACGCTCCAGACAAGCCGCAGTACCTGGAACTGACCTACCGCAACGGCGACATCGTCGCGCTGGACGGCGTCGAAATGACTCCGGCCACCGTGCTGGCGACCCTGAACCGTATCGGTGGTGAGCACGGTATCGGCCGTCTCGACATCGTCGAGAACCGCTACGTGGGCATGAAGTCCCGTGGTTGCTACGAAACCCCTGGCGGTACCATCATGCTGCGTGCCCACCGTGCGATCGAATCGATCACCCTGGACCGCGAAGTGGCTCACCTCAAAGACGAGCTGATGCCCAAGTACGCCAGCCTGATCTACACCGGCTACTGGTGGAGCCCTGAGCGTCTGATGCTGCAACAGATGATCGATGCGTCCCAGGTCAACGTGAACGGCGTTGTGCGCCTGAAGCTGTACAAGGGTAATGTGATCGTCACTGGCCGCAAGTCCGACGACTCGCTGTTCGACGCTAATATCGCGACCTTCGAAGAAGATGGCGGCGCGTACAACCAGGCGGATGCAGCGGGCTTCATCAAGCTCAACGCCCTGCGCATGCGCATTGCGGCGAACAAAGGCCGGAAGCTGTTCTGAGACCTTTGAAATCGTGATGGTTACCTGGCCTCGTCCTCGACGAGGTCAGGTACCTGAAAACGGGGTGTGACGCCAGTTACTGCGTTGTCGGGTGTTTTCGTATCCGATGATGATTTCCTGTTTTTCTCCTGCTCAATGGCCTGACCTGTACTAAACGTTGTTGTTCGCCGGTTGCTCGGCCTGATCAATGACCGACAGCCTGTGCGAGTCTGGATTGTAGGCCACATAAAAGGCGTCACTGCGCTTGCTGGCCTGCCTTGAATGTTCATGCGCACCGGCTTTCAGTAATTTCTCCGAAACGGCACAAGTGACAAACACAATCACATACGCCGCCTTTTCCCGTGGCCTCTGGATTTTTTCCAGCAGCGCTCCAAACTCGACCTCTCTGTTCATCCAGCGTACATCGACGATGTACAGGTCTTTTACCTGTTCCGGCAGCTGAAGGTGATGCTGGACGGATACGGTGGTTTGCAGACCGATCCCGGTTGGCGGGTCCTGTGCGCCACAGGGCGTTCGGGTTGACTGGCAGTCATTTGTTGACGTCTCCAGTGCGGGGTTTTCAGATGGCTTTGCGGAGGCTTTCTTTTCCGAACGCCCAACATCATCCATGACCTTCATGAAGTGCTTGCCCTTTTCAAAATCGGAAGGCGCATAAAGTGATTTATAGTTGAAGTTGAGTGTCGCGAAAAAAAGTAAAATTAAATAGAACGGAAAGCTGATCAGGAACCAGACGTAGAGTTCTCTTTCCTCCTGATCAAGGAAGGGTAGAGAGACGGCTGCCGAAGTTTCAGATAGCGCTGCGAATATCGCGATAATTGTCATTGGGTTGGTGACTCGTTTGTTTATCATGTTTTGTACTCATGTCGGATTGTCTGTTCTCGAGTGGTTTATGAGGTTGGTTTGATGTAGTGGTTATTGTAATGTTTTTTAGTGTCTGCTGTTTTTTGGTGGGTTATTATTTGTTTGCTGTATTGCTCTTAGGGTTCTTGAGTCTTTGGCATGTTTTAATGATTGCTCAAAAAATATTATTTGCTGTAAGAGTAAATGGATGCTGGGTGTGTGATATTTCCGGTGTGAGTGTTGAATACGTAAATATCAGTTACGTTTTGACGGAGAGGTAGAGGCTAGTGTTTTTCAGGGCGCGGCCGATCAAGCTGGTACTCGGAAAATTTTGGTCGTAAATCGACAGGGGTGGCTGCTGGAAAGTGCGACACACTGACGCTGATACAGTTTTCAATTCATTCCGTTCGAGGGATTTTTGTAGGAGAAATCCGTGTTGTTTGTAGGGTATGTCTCTTGGTGTGGGTGGCCGGGAGGGGCGACATGCCATGGGTGAAACGACTAGGCTATTGTGCGGGCTCTAAAAATTCGAACAGCGAAAATTGGACTTGCCCATGAATAAAGTGCTGATCGTGGATGATCACCCCGTCATTCGTCTTGCGGTACGTATGCTAATGGAGCGTCATGGCTACGAAGTTATTGCAGAAACCGATAATGGTGTGGACGCACTGCAACTAGCCCGTGAACTTATGCCGGACATTGTCATTCTGGATATCGGGATTCCGAAGCTGGACGGATTGGAAGTCATCGCGCGTTTGTCTTCGGCCTCAATGCCGATGAAAGTGCTGATCTTGACTTCCCAGGCACCGGGACATTTTTCGATGCGTTGCATGCAGTCCGGTGCAGCCGGTTACGTCTGCAAGCAACAAGACCTCACGGAGTTGCTCAGTGCAATAAAGGCCGTGTTGTCAGGTTACAGTTACTTTCCTAATCAAGCCTTGCATACCGTGCGTTGCAGTTTGGGGAATGCCAGTGAGGCCGATATGGTTGATCGGTTGTCGGGGCGGGAAATGATGGTCCTGCAACAGTTGGCCCGAGGAAAGACCAATAAAGAGATTGCCGATGGAATGTTTCTCAGCAATAAAACAGTCAGTACTTACAAGACCCGCCTGTTGCTCAAGCTCAATGCGCGGTCTCTGGTCGATCTGATCGAGCTGGCACAACGCAATGGTCTGGTGTGATGACATAATTGCGCGACAAGGGGCGCCTACCGGGGTATGGCACTTAGAAAAAAAGCCTCCGTTTCGGGAGGCTTTCAGGTGTCATAAATCAAAATCGTAATCGGCCAATTGCTTTTGCAGTCGGCGCTCCTCCAGCAGGTTGTCGATGGTGCGGCGTTTACTCAGATTAGTTTTCGCCACTTCAACCACCGGCTCGGCGTCATCGGTTTCGGCGGTGGTGAAATCGTCTTCTACGTCCAATTGCTCTTTGCCAGTACTCATTTAGTTGCTCCAGGCTAAGAAGGCCTTTGGCGCTCCTTATATCGACAATCTCCCTGCGGGTAAAAAAGATTTTTTCAATCGACAATTCAATAAACCTAATAGCGCCTCAATCGTCGGAGGTTTTGTGCTTGTATTCGCACAAGTCCTCGATCCGGCAGCTTCCGCATCGGGGCTTGCGGGCCAGGCAGACATAGCGGCCGTGAAGAATCAGCCAGTGATGGGAGTCGAGCAGGTACTCCCTGGGCACGAATTTCATCAGTTTTTTCTCGACTTCCACCACATTCTTGCCGGGAGCAATACCCGTCCGGTTGCTGACCCTGAAAATATGCGTGTCGACGGCCATGGTCAGCTGACGGAATGCCGTATTGAGTACCACATTGGCGGTCTTGCGGCCGACGCCGGGCAGTGCCTCCAGCTCTTCGCGGGTTTGTGGCACTTCACCGGCGTGACGCTCGACCAGCAAGCGGCAGGTTTCGATCACGTTTTTCGCTTTGCTGTTGTACAGCCCGATGGTCTTGATGTACTCCGAGAGCCCTTCGACACCCAGGGCATGGATCGCTGCCGGGGTATTGGCGACCGGGAACAGCCTGGCCGTGGCCTTGTTGACGCCCACATCGGTCGACTGCGCCGAGAGAATCACGGCGATCAGCAATTCGAAGGGTGAGGAATAGGCCAGCTCGGTCTTTGGTTCCGGGTTGTCCTCGTGCAGTCTGCGGAAGATTTCCAGACGTTTTGCGGCATTCATGGGTAGTACGTTTCCTCGAAGGCAATCAGTGTGTGGGCGTGGGGCGCCAGGCCTGCCAGGCGGCGATCAGCAGCCCGAGCAGGATGAACCCGCCAGGGACCAGGGTGGCCAGGCGCAGGCCACCGTCAGCCATCAGTACCCAGCCTTGCCAGTCAGTTTGTGTTGCGCCGGACAGCCACGATAGAGGGTTTCCAAGTGCTCCGTTGCCGATGAGTTCGCGCAGCAGGCCCAACGCGATCATCAACGTGGCAAACAGGCCATTGAGTCGCAGGCGTTGGCGCCAACCGTTCTGAAAGAACCCGGTGTGTTCCAGTACGACGCATTGCAAGGCGATCAGGGCGCCATAAAACCCCAGATGCTGCTGCCATTGCAGCGACCAGACTTGTGCCATGAGTTCCGCGCAACTGGTGAGCGTGGCCGCCAACAGGATGCTGGCCAGCAAGCAGGTCGCCGGGACCAGTCGGGATCGCAGGACGCCCATGGCCAGGCTGAACAACTCGGTCACCACCATGAACATCAGGCATAGGCCAAGTGCGGCCATCAGCGAGTGGGTGGCGCCGATCAGCAGTGTCAGCATCAAGGCGTTACGCAGAGTCGAGGAGCTATCCATGGGCAGGGATTCCGAGTAGTTGTTGCCGGTGTTCATCGAAGTAGCGCAAGGCATCGTGGATAGCATTGATCACCGCTCTTGAGGTGATGGTCGCGCCTGCGATCTGATCGAACTGCCCTTGATCCTTTTTCAGCGCCCAGCCGCTGTCACCGGGTTCTGTTCGAGACTTGCCGGAAAAAACCCGGAGCCAGGCATTGGGCCAGTCGGCGATCTTTGCCCCCAGCCCTGGTGTTTCCAACTGTTTGAGGGTTTTGACACCCAGCAACCTGCCGTTGGCGTCGACAGCGATCAACAGGTCGATGGCACCGGCGTAGCCAGGGGTTTGACTGCGCAGCAACACCGCGACGGGTTGATCGCCCCGGGTTGCCAGATAACCACCGAGCAAGGTGCTGTTGGTCAGTGGGGTTGCTTCAATCGTTATGGGGTGTTCGAGTGGTTGATTGTCGTAGCTGTCCGGCGCGATCAGGTCCAGCAGATGACCGCTGTCGATCAGGCGCTGTTCGGCTTTAATGCGCTGCGCGCTGCCGAGTTGCACGAAGTAGGTCATGCCGAGGCCCAATGCGGCCAAAAGCACCACAAGTGCGATGCTTGATGTTCGGTTCATGGCGCCTCCGGCTGTTGCCTGGCTGCTACGAACCGCTCCAGCGCCGGCACGCACAGGTTCATCAACAGCACCGCGAAGGCGATGCCGTCCGGATAACCACCCCAGGTACGAATCAGATAAGTCAGGAGCCCGACGCCGACGCCGAACAGCAATTTCGCGCCAGGGCTTCTGGGGCCGGACACCGGTTCGGTGATGATAAAGAACGCCCCCAGCATGGTCGCGCCACTCAGCAGGTGAAACAATGGCGAGCCATGGGAGTCGGAGCCCGAACCGTTCCAGCACAGCAGGCTGATGATGAACAGGCTGGCCAGCATGCCAACCGGTGCATGCCAACTGATCACCTTTCGTTGCAGGAGAAACATTCCACCCGCCACAAAGGCCAGGTTCACCCATTCCACCCCCCGGCCGCCAAAGTGGCCGAATGCCGGGTTGCCGGCAAACAGTTCATCAATGGTCAGGCTTTTGTTGATCCGCAGACTGTCCAGTGCGGTGGCCTGCACCCACGCATCCGGCATTTGGCCGATGCCGAACACGTGCTGCAAGCCGCTTGGTAGATCCATGCCATGGGGCGATGGCCAAAGGGTCATTGGGTAGGGAAAGGTCACCAGAACCAGAGCCAAACCGAGCATCGCCGGGTTGAAGGGATTCGAACCGACGCCGCCATACAAGTGCTTGCCGAATACCATCGCAAAAGCGGCGGCACTGAGGGTCAGCCACCATGGGCAGTAAGGTGGCAGCGCCAGAGCCAACAGTGCGGCACTGACCAGCGCGCTACAGTCACTCAAGGTTGGCCCCGGCGGTCGCTGGCGCAAATGCATGACAGCGGCCTCGACGGCCAACGCGGCAGCGGCCGCCAGAACCAGATTGATCAACACGCCCCAGCCATACAGCCAGAACGCCGCCAGCATTCCCGGCAGCGTGGCCAACAGCACCAGTTTCATCGCCTGTTGCAGGCGATCATCCACCACGTCAAGGGCTGGCATGGGCGTCCACCAGGCGTTCGGCTTCACCGAGTGCGCACTCCAGGGCTTCGATTTGCTCCGCCGGTGCCTCGTTGGCCTGAGCCTTCTTGAGTTCGGCGCGGCGCATGGCCAACTGGATCTTGGCCCGTTTCAGATCGGCATCACTTGACGACACAGCTGCGACCGTCGGTGCAGGGGCCAATGGGGCGACACTTTCCAGGTGCGCGAGGTTTTTCTCGGCGGCTTCGAACTGCTGTTGCAGGGCAATCAACTGTGATTGCTGTTCGAAGGTTGGCGGGTGCCCAAAGGCCTTCAGCGATTTGTGCAACTGCGCCCGACTCATCGCAACATCGATCCTGGCCTTTTTCAGTTCGCCATCGGCATTGGCGGTTTTCTGTGCGCGGACGCGCTCGAGGGCCGCCTGCACCGGGTCGGCTTTCGTCTCGGCAGGTTGCACGGCTCGCTGCCTTGCCTGGCGCTCGGCGACTTTCTGTTGTTCCTCACGCAGCAGGCGAGCATTGCGTTGTTCGAAGCGGCGCCGTGCGTGGTCGCGCTTGATAGTGCGGGCCTGCCGCGCTTGTGGTGTGAGGGCCAGGCCCCCGACAACGGGCAGTACCGTGTTCGGCAGCAACGGGCGCATTTCGATGCAGTCCACCGGGCACGGTGCCACGCAGAGGTCACAACCGGTGCACTCATCGATGATCACCGTGTGCATCAGTTTGGCCGCGCCGACGATGGCATCGACCGGGCAGGCTTGAATGCACTTGGTGCAACCAATGCACTCGGCCTCGCGGATATAGGCGATCTGCGCCGGGGCCGAGCCACGGCTGACATCCAGTTCCAGCACCGGCACCTTCAGCAAATCGGCCAGGGCCGCGATGGTTTCGTTGCCGCCTGGCGGACACTTGTTGATCGGCTCGCCATTGGCGATGCCTTCGGCGTACGGTTTGCACCCGGGGTGGCCGCACTTGCCGCACTGGGTTTGCGGCAAGAGAGCGTCGATGATTTGAATCAGACTCATGTTTTGATCAGTCCACTGAATCCGAGAAAAGCCACTGCGATCAGGCCGGCACCGATCAGGTCGATCGGCAAGCCGCGAAAGGGCAGGGGAACATCGTTGTCGGCCGTGCGTTCACGCAAATCAGTGAACAGGCTTAACACCAGCCAGAAGCCCAGCCCTGCACCGAGGCTCAAGGCTGTGGCGTGAAAGAAACCCTTGTCTTGCTGAGCGTTGAGCAAGGCCACGCCGAGCACGCCGGCATTGCCCAGCAGTAACGGCCAGAGGCCTTCGAACGGCAATGTCGAAAACACCCGGGCCAACAACTTCAGCAACGGGCTGATCAGCAGCACGCTCAATGGCAGAAACACAAACAGACGCAGCGACGTCAATTGCAGTGGCACCAGCAGCCATTGAAAGAACGCATAGCCGAGCATGCCCACGACCAGCATCAGGCAGGTCGTCGCAATGCCCAAGGCATGGACCTGACGGCGCTGGCCGGCCAGCAGCGGATCGACGGCCAACGGCCAGTGCAACACGATGTTGTTGATCAGGGCGGCGCTGATAAGCGTAAGCAGTGTTTCGGTCATGATCGTCCATATCCGATGCTGGATAACTCTGTAGGAGCTGCCGCAGGCTGCGATCTTTTGACTTTGCTCTTAAAGAAGCCAAGATCGCAGCCTGCGGCAGCTCCTACAAAATGAAGCCAGACCTGAGAGACAGTATGGGCCAGACATGAAAATCCCACAGCCGCGCCAGGCACGACTGTGGGATCGATTTGCCGCAGACCTTACTTGATGCGCTGGCCCGGCTTGGCGCCGCTGTCAGGGCTGAGCAGGTAGATCTCTTCACCGCCAGGGCCGGCCGCCATCACCATGCCTTCGGAGATACCGAACTTCATTTTCCGTGGCTTGAGGTTGGCAATCATCATGGTCAGTCGACCATCGAGCTTGGACGGGTCCGGATAAGCACTCTTGATCCCGGAGAACACGTTGCGTTGCTCGTCACCGATGTCCAGGGTCAGGCGCAGCAGCTTGTCGGCGCCTTCCACGTGTTCGGCCTTGACGATCAGGGCGACACGCAGGTCGACGGCGGCAAAGGTGTCGAATTCGATTTCCGGCGACAGCGGATCCTTGGCCAACTCGCCGTTGCCGGCAGGCGCGGCTTCGCCGGTGTCGGTCTGGCTGGCAGTCAGGTCTTCTTTCGAGGCGTCGGTCATGGCTTGCACCTTGACCGGGTCGATACGGGTCATCAACGGCTTGAACTCGTTCAGCTGGTGATTGCCGAGCAAGGTCGCGTGGTCGTTCCAGGTCAGCGGCGCGACGTTGAGGAACGCCTCGGCATCAGCGGCCAGCAGCGGCAGCACTGGCTTGAGGAAGATCACCAGTTGACGGAACAGGTTGACGCCGGTGGCGCAGATGGCCTGGACTTCATCCTGTTTGCCTTCCTGTTTGTTCAGCGACCACGGCGCCTTGTCGGCGATCCAGGCGTTGGCGCGGTCGGCCAGGCCCATGATCTCGCGCATGGCGCGGGCGAAGTCGCGGGCTTCATAGGCGTCGGCGATGCCTGGCGCGGCGGCCAGGAAGGCTTCGGTCAGATCGGGCGCGGCGTTGGTGTCGACCATCACGCCGGCATTGCCCTTGTTGATGAAGCCGGCACAACGGCTGGCGATGTTGACGACCTTGCCCACGAGGTCGGAGTTGACCTTCTGCACGAAGTCTTCGAGGTTCAGGTCCAGGTCGTCGACGCCACGGCCCAGCTTGGCCGCATAGTAATAACGCAGATATTCCGGCGACAGGTGGTCCAGGTAGGTCCGGGCCTTGATGAAAGTGCCGCGGGACTTGGACATCTTCTGGCCGTTGACGGTCAGGTAGCCGTGCACGTTGATCCCGGTTGGCTTGCGGTAGCCCGCGCCTTCGAGCATGGCTGGCCAGAACAGGGCGTGGAAGTTGACGATGTCCTTGCCGATGAAGTGGTACAGCTCGGCGGTGGAGTCCTTGCCCCAGAACGCGTCGAAGTCCAGCTCTGGCGTGCGGTTGCACAGGTTCTTGAAGCTGGCCATGTAACCGATCGGCGCATCCAGCCACACGTAGAAGTATTTGCCCGGCTCGTCGGGGATTTCAAAACCGAAGTACGGCGCATCGCGGGAGATGTCCCACTGTTGCAGGCCGGCATCCAGCCATTCGGCGATCTTGTTGGCCACGGCATCCTGCAGGGTGCCGCTGCGGGTCCAGGTTTGCAGCATTTGCTGGAAGTCTGGCAGCTTGAAGAAGAAGTGCTGGGAATCCTTGAGCACCGGGGTGGCGCCGGAGATCGCCGACTTCGGATCCTTCAGGTCGGTGGGTGCGTAGGTCGCGCCGCATTTTTCGCAGTTGTCGCCGTACTGGTCTTCGGTGCCGCATTTCGGGCAGGTGCCCTTGATGAAGCGGTCGGCCAGGAACATTTTCTTTTCCGGGTCGAAGTACTGTGTGATCGAACGCGTGGCGATATGCCCGGCGTCACGCAGCTTCAGGTAGATCTGGCTCGACAGCTCGCGGTTTTCTTCGGCGTGAGTGGAGTGGAAGTTGTCGAAGTCCACCAGGAAATCGGCAAAGTCGGCGCTGTGTTCAGCCTGGACGTTGGCGATCAGCTGTTCCGGGGTGATGCCTTCCTTTTCCGCGCGCAGCATGATCGCCGATCCGTGGGCGTCGTCAGCACAGACATAAATGCATTGATTGCCGCGGTGCTTCTGGAAGCGCACCCACATATCGGTCTGGATGTATTCCAGCATATGGCCAAGGTGGATCGAACCATTGGCATAGGGCAGGGCGCTGGTGACGAGGATCTTGCGTGGCTCGGACATGGGGCTCGGCTACTTGATGAAACGGAGGTCGGCCACTATAAAGCGCCGGCGCATATTTTTCACCCTGTGAGCCTGTTTCATTGGATGAGTAACAGGTGAAGGTTCAACATCCCGCCGAACGCTTAGAACAGGTACGATACCCATCATCTTTCCAGTCCTGTTTTCGGAGTTGCCCATGAGCGCCGTCAATCGCGCAGCGGTGGAAGCCGTCCTTCGCCAATACACCGACCCTTACCTGAACCAGGACCCGGTCAGCGCCGGGTGCGTGCGCAACATCGAGATCCAGGGCGAGCGCGTCAGCGTTCAGCTTGAACTGGGTTATGCCGCCGGGCTGTTCAAGAGTGGCTGGGCGCAGATGCTGGAAATGGCCATTCAGGGTCTGGATGGCGTGGCCAGTGCCAAGGTTGAAATCACCAGTGTGATCGCTGCGCACAAGGCTCAGGCGCAGATTCCGGGCCTGGCGAACGTAAAAAACGTGGTGGCCGTGGCGTCCGGCAAGGGCGGCGTGGGTAAATCCACCACGGCGGCCAACCTGGCCCTGGCCCTGGCCCGCGAAGGCGCCAAGGTCGGGATTCTCGATGCAGACATCTACGGCCCGAGCCAGGGCATCATGTTCGGCATCCCCGAGCGCACCCGCCCTGAAGTGAAGGACCAGAAGTGGTTCGTGCCGCTCAAGTCCCATGGCGTCGAAGTGATGTCCATGGCCTTCCTCACCGATGACAACACGCCGATGGTCTGGCGCGGGCCGATGGTCTCCGGCGCCTTGCTGCAACTGGTGACCCAGACCGCGTGGGGGGACCTGGATTACCTGGTCATCGACATGCCGCCTGGCACCGGTGACATCCAGCTGACCCTGGCGCAGAAAGTGCCGGTGGCCGGCGCGGTCATCGTGACCACCCCGCAGGACCTGGCATTGCTGGACGCGCGCAAGGGTGTGGAAATGTTCCGCAAGGTCAACATTCCGGTGCTGGGCGTGGTGGAGAACATGGCCGTGCACATCTGCTCCAACTGCGGACATGCCGAGCATCTGTTCGGTGAGGGCGGAGGTGTGAAACTGGCCAACCAATATGGCGTCGAGTTGCTGGCTTCGCTGCCGCTGTCGATGGTCATCCGCGAGCAGGCCGATAGCGGCAAGCCAACGGTGATCGCCGAGCCTGACAGCCAGATTGCGATGGTTTACCAGGAACTGGCCCGCCATGTGGGGGCGCGGATCGTGTTGCAGGAGGCTTTGACGCCGGCGATGCCGAATATCAGCATCAGCGACGATTGATTCCGGTCGCCTGTTGAAAGATCGCAGCCTGCGGCAGCTCCTACAGGGTGAACATCAATCCCATGTAGGAGCTGCCGCAGGCTGCGATCTTTTGATCTTGCTTTAGATCCGCAACCCGCCATCCATCTCCAGGATCCGACCGGTGTAATAGTCGTTCTCGAAGATGTAGGCCGCCGAATGGGCGATTTCTTCAGGCTTGCCCATGCGTTTGAGCGGGATCCCGGCAGTCATCTTCTCCAGCGCTTCAGGCTTCATGCCCAGGGTCATTTCGGTTTCGATGAAGCCCGGTGCAATGCCGGCGACGCGAATTCCGTAGCGTGCCAGTTCCTTGGACCAGGTCACGGTTGCCGCAGCGACACCGGCCTTGGCGGCGGAGTAGTTGGTCTGACCGACGTTGCCGGCGCGGGAAATCGACGAGATATTGATGATCGCGCCGCTGTTGTTCAGCTCGACCATTTTCGCCGCGACTTCACGGGTGCACAGAAACACGCCGGTCAGGTTGACGTCGATGACGGCCTGCCACTGGGCCAGGCTCATCTTGGTCATTTCGCCATCCTTGACCTTGAGCAACAGGCCGTCGCGCAGGATCCCGGCGTTGTTGATCAAGCCATGGATCGCGCCAAAGTCTTCAGCGACCCGGGCAACCATGTGGGTCACTTGCTCTTCGTTGGCCACGTTGCACAGGTAGGCGCGGGCCTCGACACCCTGGGCCTTGCAGGCCGCGACCGCGTCGTCGAGTTTTTCCTGGTTCAGGTCCACCAGCGCGAGTTTCGCGCCCTGGCCTGCGAAATACTCGGCCATGGAGCGGCCTAAACCCTGGCAACCGCCAGTGATAATGATTACTTTGTCAGTGAGTTGCATTCGCATGCCCCGGTAGCAGGTCTGAGTGTTTTCCTTGTAGAGAGCCTCTCGATCTGCGCCTGACGTGGCCCGGCTGCACATGAGAACTGCCCCGATGGCGTGCTGGGACTTTCACCAGCAGCTCGTCCGTTTTTCTGACGGATTCTATTTAAGGAGTCATAAATTGAGCGTTGAAGCGGCTAAGCATGCACGAGAATTGCTCCTCAAGGAATACCGTGGGGTGCTCTCGACGCACTCCAAATCGATGCCCGGTTTTCCGTTTGGCTCCGTGGTTCCGTACTGCCTGGACGAGCAGGGCCGGCCGCTGATCCTGATCAGCCGTATCGCCCAGCACACGCATAACCTGCAAAAAGATCGGAAATGCTCGCTCTTTGTCGGCGAGCGTGGCGCCGAAGATGTCCAGGCCGTTGGTCGACTGACTTACCTGGCCGAGGCGCATCAGCTCGAAGACGAAGCCGCCATCGAGGCCGCTTCCGAGCGTTACTACCGCTACTTCCCGGAGTCGCAGGGTTATCACAAGGCCCACGATTTCGATTTCTGGGTGCTCGAGCCTGTACGCCACCGATACATCGGCGGTTTTGGCGCGATTCATTGGGTCAACGAGCTGACCCTGGCCAACCCGTTCGCCGGCAAGGCCGAAATGAGCATGGTCGAGCACATGAACGCCGATCACGCCAAGGCCATCGCCCATTACGTCGATCTGGCCGGGCTGCCGAAGAACGTGCCGGCGCAAATGGTCGGTATCGATACCGAAGGCATGCACCTGCGTATCGGTCAAAGTCTGTACTGGTTGCCGTTTCAATCGCCTTGTAATACCCCGACACAAGTTCGCGAAGCCTTGGTTTCTCTGGCCCACGCCGATCATTGGCCGAAAAATGAAGTGGCCGACGCTTGAATTCACGAAACGGCGACGTCATCTAAGGTGAACTGGCAAGGCATTCTTGCGTTGAGGAACCATTTGATGCGCCCTTTTTTGTTGCTCTTTCTGCTGTTCCCGGTGTTGGAGCTGTTCGTATTCGTCAAGGTGGCAGGGTCCATCGGGTTTTTCCCGGCCCTGCTGCTGATCATTCTCGGCTCGATGTTCGGCGTGTTTGTGCTGCGTATAGCTGGCCTGGCCACGGCACTGCGTGCCCGTGAAAGCCTGAGCCGCGGCGAACTGCCGGCCCAGACCATGCTCGAAGGCCTGATGCTGGCATTGGCCGGTGGCCTGCTGATTCTTCCGGGTTTCATCAGCGATGTGATCGGCCTGTTCATGCTGTTGCCGTTCAGCCGTCGCCTGCTGGCCAATAAAATGCGCCAGCGCGCCGAAGAGCAGGCGCTGCGTCAGCGAGCGTTCGCCGACGATCTCCAGGCCCGTGGCGGCCCGGTGCCTCGCGAACCGCTGGGCCGTGAGCCCAACGTGATCGAAGGCGAGTTCGAACACCGCGATACCAAGTAATACGCACATCGACACGGCACCTGCGGGTGCCGTGTCCGTTTGCGGGGCAGCGAACAGAAAATTTTTCGAACTCCGCCCTTGTAATAAGCTTATGCGCCCTTATGTAACGGTCACCGCAAGGTTTCTGGCGATCACGCCAGACAGACTTCCGCGGTTCGCTTGACGAACCGCACCCGGCGCCGCCGGACTTTGTTAAACCCGCCGGGACTACACCGGCCGATGAAAACCACAATTAGGAGAGATCGACAATGAAGCTTCGTCCTCTGCATGACCGCGTCGTCATCCGTCGCAGCGAAGAAGAAAAGAAAACCGCTGGCGGTATCGTCCTGCCAGGTTCGGCTGCTGAAAAAGCCAACAGCGGCGAAATCCTCGCTGTAGGCCCAGGCAAAGCACTGGAAAGCGGTGAAGTGCGTGCACTGTCCGTGAAAGTGGGCGACAAGGTTGTGTTCGGTCCTTACTCCGGCAGCAACACTGTGAAAATCGACGGCGAAGACCTGCTGGTAATGAGCGAGAACGAAATCCTCGCTGTTATCGAAGGCTGATTACCCGCTCATTTTCCCGCTACTTCAAAGTATTTAAGGAATATCGATCATGGCTGCTAAAGAAGTTCTGTTTGGCGATTCCGCCCGCAAGAAAATGCTCAAAGGCGTTAACGTCCTGGCTGACGCGGTAAAAGCGACCCTGGGCCCGAAAGGCCGTAACGTGATCATCGAGAAGAGCTTCGGCGCTCCGACCATCACCAAGGACGGCGTTTCCGTCGCCAAAGAAATCGAACTCGAAGACCGTTTCGAAAACATGGGCGCGCAGCTGGTCAAAGACGTTGCCTCCCGTGCGAACGATGACGCTGGTGACGGTACTACCACCGCTACCGTTCTGGCTCAGTCGATCGTCAACGAAGGCCTGAAAGCCGTCGCTGCCGGCATGAACCCGATGGATCTGAAGCGCGGCATCGACAAGGCGACCATCGCCATCGTCAAAGAGCTGAAAAACCTGTCCAAGCCATGCGCTGACACCAAGGCAATCGCTCAGGTTGGCACCATCTCGGCCAACTCCGACAACTCCATCGGCGACATCATTGCCGAAGCCATGGAAAAAGTCGGTAAAGAAGGCGTGATCACCGTTGAAGAAGGCACTGGCCTGGAAAACGAACTGTCGGTTGTAGAAGGCATGCAGTTCGACCGTGGCTACCTGTCCCCGTACTTCGTCAACAAGCCGGAAACCATGGTTGCCGAGCTGGACAACCCGCTGGTTCTGCTGGTCGACAAAAAAATCTCGAACATCCGCGAAATGCTGCCAGTGCTGGAAGCCGTTGCCAAAGCCGGTCGTCCACTGCTGATCGTTTCCGAAGACGTTGAAGGCGAAGCCCTGGCGACTCTGGTCGTGAACAACATGCGTGGCATCGTTAAAGTCGCAGCCGTCAAGGCTCCAGGCTTCGGCGACCGCCGCAAGGCCATGCTGCAGGACATCGCCGTTCTGACCGGCGGTACCGTTATCTCCGAAGAGATCGGCCTGAGCCTGGAAGCAGCCACCCTGGAAAACCTGGGCAGCGCCAAGCGCGTGACCATCTCCAAGGAAAACACCATCATCGTTGACGGTGCTGGTGTAGCGGGCGACATCGAGTCCCGCATTGCTCAGATCCGTGCCCAGGTTGCCGAAACCTCCTCGGACTACGACCGTGAAAAACTGCAAGAGCGTCTGGCCAAGCTGTCCGGCGGCGTTGCAGTGATCAAGGTTGGCGCTGGTTCCGAAGTCGAAATGAAAGAGAAGAAAGCCCGCGTTGAAGACGCCCTGCACGCTACCCGTGCAGCCGTTGAAGAAGGCGTGGTACCTGGCGGTGGCGTTGCGCTGATCCGCGCTCTGCAAACCCTGAACGATCTGAAAGGCGACAACGCTGATCAGGACGTAGGTATCGCTGTTCTGCGCCGTGCCGTTGAAGCACCGCTGCGTCAGATCGCTGCCAACAGCGGTGACGAGCCAAGCGTTGTGGTCAACGAAGTCAAGAACGGCAAAGGTAACTTCGGTTACAACGCTGCGACTGGCGAATACGGCGACATGATCGAAATGGGCATCCTGGACCCAACCAAGGTTACCCGTTCGGCTCTGCAAGCTGCATCGTCGATCGGCGGTCTGATCCTGACCACCGAAGCTGCTGTTGCTGATGCACCGAAGAAAGACGGCGGTGCTGGTGGCGGTATGCCAGACATGGGTGGTATGGGCGGCATGGGCGGCATGATGTAAGCCAGCCTTACCCCTGTACGAAAAAACCCCGCCTGCGAAAGCCGGCGGGGTTTTTTATTGCCCGGATTTCAATGTTCACATCGATCCCACAAGGAACTGCATAAATCCTGTGGGAGCGTGGCTTGCCCGCGATGACGTCAGATCAGGCGCCGACAGGTTCTGCGGTGGTCCCGCGTTCAGCCTTCAACGCCGGTCGGTACAGAACGTAGTAATACGACCCCAAACAGATCAGCCAGCAGAACACCGCCGTCCACACGTTGTGCGAGAAGAAGTGTGCGCCCTGCATCATTCGCCCGATGGAGAACACCGAGCCGAGGGCGAAGGCGAAGACAAACGCTGCGCGAGCCATGCGCGGGCGACGGTCACGCAGTACGAAAAACAGGGCAAACAGGGTGAAGCCGGTGGCCGCATGGCCGCCGGGCCAGCAACGCCCCGGTTTTTCGGTGTGCGGGCGAGGGCTCAACAGTTCGCTGTAGGTCTCGTGACCGCCGAATTGCTCGAGGCTCCATGGGCATTGCACCGCGGTCACCGCTTTCATGGGCGTGACAAACGAAGTCGCCAGGCCCAAGGACAGCACCAGGCAACCCAGTTCCCGCTTGAACGGTTTGAGCCTGGCCATGAAGAACGACGCGATGTAGCCGAAGATGGCAAACACCGAGAAGGCGATGACCAGTTGCTTGGCGCGATCGTGGAGGATGTCCTCGAGAAAGTAACTGTGGCGGCCAATGAATTGCCCGGCTACCGGGTCGTAAAACAGTTTGGCCAGGTCCATGTCCAGACTGGTCAATTCGAGCAATACCAGAATGATCGCTGCTACGGCGGGGACTCCAAGGCACACCCGGAAATTGAGCGGACGAGGGGTAGGGCGGGCAAGGGTCGAAACCATGCTAGTTCCTTGATCAGTGAAATGTTCTCAAATGCGCAGCCGCGCGGAGTTTGAACCCGATTCTGTCGCCAGTGTGTGAATCGCGGGTGAAAAACTTGTTAAGGCTGTAGTCGGTCAATTTCCACGCTTTTGCGCTTCACTCAGTCCTAGCCGTGAGCTGAACTTCGCCTTAAGCTGCGCGGGCCACGACGGCCGTTACTGTGGACGGAGAGATACCCATGCGAATTCTATTGGTTGAAGACAACCGCGATATCCTGGCCAACCTGGCCGATTACCTGGGGCTCAAAGGCTATACCGTGGATTGCGCTCAGGATGGTCTGTCGGGCCTGCATCTGGCGGCCACCGAGCACTACGATTTGATCGTACTCGATATCATGCTGCCCGGCATCGATGGCTACACCCTGTGCAAGCGCCTGCGCGAGGATGCCCGCCGCGAAACACCGGTGATCATGCTCACTGCCCGCGATCAGCTGGATGACCGTCTGCAAGGCTTCAAGTCGGGTGCCGATGACTACCTGATCAAACCGTTCGCCCTGTCGGAACTGGCAGCGCGTATCGAGGCGGTCATGCGCCGAACCCAGGGCGGCGGGCGGCGGACCTTGCAGGTCGGCGACCTGAGCTACGACCTCGACACCCTGGAAGTCACTCGCGAAGGCCGGTTGCTGAAACTCAACCCGGTCGGGCTGAAGTTGCTGGCCGTGTTGATGCAGAAAAGCCCTCATGTGTTGCGTCGTGAAATTCTTGAAGAAGCGCTCTGGGGCGACGACTGCCCGGACAGCGACAGCCTGCGCAGTCATGTCCACCAACTGCGCCAGGTGATCGACAAGCCGTTCGCCAAGCCATTGCTGCAAACCGTGCACGGTGTGGGGTATCGCCTGGCCGAGGGCCGTGATGGAGTTTAAGCAGAGCCTTGCCCAACGCATCATCATTGCCTTTGCGCTGATGAGCGCACTGGTGGCGGGCGCCTTTGCCATGGGCATCGTGGCGACCGTACACCTGGTGGAAGAAAAACTGATTTCGGCCGGTCTGGGTGGCGATTTACAGCGCCTGCTGCTGATGGACAATGTCACGGACTGGAGTCATCGTCCCGAACCGGACCAATTGTTCTACTTCAGCAACGGGCCAGGCGATTTCAGGTTGCCCAAGGATTTGCGGCACCTGGAGCCGGGTTTCCACGAAGTGTTCCGTGAAAACCTGTCGTACCACGCCATGGTCGAAATCGTCGACGGCCGACGTTACGTGCTGTTGCAGGACCAGAGCGACTTCGAAGAGCGTGAACGGGTGCTGTTTGCCGTGGTACTGGTGGGATTCGTGCTAAGCCTGGCACTGGCGGTGTTTCTTGGCTGGGTGCTGGCGCGCAAGGTCATGGCGCCGGTGGTGCGGCTGGCCCGCCAGGTACGCCATCGCGATCAACTGCTGGGTTTGGCTCCTCCCTTGGCTCCGGACTATGCCGCCGACGAAGTGGGCGAACTGGCCGTGGCGTTCGATGCCACCCTCGGGCGCTTGCGTCAGGCCCTGACCCGCGAGCGGCTGTTCACCAGCGACGTCAGCCACGAATTGCGTACGCCCCTGATGATCCTGGCCAGTTCCTGCGAGTTGTTGCTGGAAAACCCGGGGCTCGATCAGCGCGGTCGCGCCCAGGTCGAGCGCATTGCCCGGGCCTGTGAAGAAATGCGTGAGCTGGTGCAAACCTTCCTGATGCTCGCCCGTGCCCAGCGCGAAGACGCCAGCATGTCGCCGCAGCAGTCCCTGGGCCAGGTAGCCGAGGGCCTGGTCGGTCTGTGGCGCGAGCCCATTGAAAGCAAAGGGTTGAAGCTGATCTTCGAACCGGGCAACCCCGAGGCCAATGGCTACAATGCGACGCTCCTGCACGCGGTGATGGGTAACTTGCTGCGCAACGCCTTGCACTATACCGAGCGGGGCTTCATTCGCCTGAGCCTGACGGGCACCGGATTTCTGGTCGAAGACAGCGGTGTGGGCATTCCCGAGGAAAAACGCGAGGCGATGTTCGAACCCTTCGTTCGGGGCACTGAAAAACGCGGGGAAGGCTTGGGCCTGGGGCTTTCACTGGTGCAGCGGATCTGTGAAAACCAGGGTTGGAACGTCAGCCTGACAACCATGGAGCCCAGTGGCTGCCGTTTTCAGGTGGATTTGTCCCGAACTTGATCTGTTAAGTCAGACGTCCAGCAAACCCTGTCATTTCCGTAAAACCCTGTAATACTTCAGGGTTTCCCATAACGATATTTTCACAAATGGATGACCAGTCACTGACACTACAAAATCTAAGGTAGCTGCTATCAGAAGTTCAGGAGACCTGATGATGGACGGCCCGATCAAGCTCGATTTCTCGGAAAAGTACGACGATCAACACGCGCAACGCTATTTGCGCAAACACCAGGAAGGTCTCGGCCGTCGATTGTCCCACTGGCGTGACGAACAACTGGCGCGCAAGGCGCTGGCCCTGGTTGGCGAGCCTGGTCTGGTCCTCGATTTGCCTTGTGGTGCAGGGCGGTTCTGGCCCTTGTTGGCGGAAAAATCCAACCGTGTGATCATCGGCGCCGATAACTCGCAGTCCATGCTCAAGATCGCAACCCAGGCGCAACCTGCCGATGTGGTGAAACGGGTACAACCCTTGCACACATCCGCATTCGACATCGCCTTGCCGGACAACGCCGTCGACAGCATCTTTTGCATGCGCTTGCTCCACCACATCGGTGAAGCCGGGCATCGCATGGCTATTTTGCGTGAATTCGAGCGGGTTTCCCGTGACAGCGTGATCCTTTCGCTGTGGGTCGATGGCAACTTCAAGGCCTGGAAACGCAAGCGTTCGGAGAAAACCCGTGGGCAGGAAGGTTACCAAAACCGGTTTGTGTTACCGGCCGCTACCGTAGAGAAGGAATTTGAGCAGGCGGGTTTCCGGATCCAGGAACAACTGGACTTTTTGCCGCTCTATGCCATGTGGCGAGTTTACGTATTACGCAAGAGGTAACAGGATGGCAGTGCAGTGTGCAGCAGAAACGGAAGTCGTTCCCCAGGACCGCTTCGATCATTTCTGGAATCAGCGCGGTGAATGGGTAGAAGAACCCAATGTCCGTCGCGGCGGGGAAAGCGGTGTTCAACGCCTGATGGGCAGTGATGGTCAACTGCTCTACGTCAAGCGCCAGACCGGGCATATCCATCGTAGCTTGCAGCACCCTTTCGGGCGGCCTACGGTACTGCGCGAGCATGCTGCGCTCATCGGTGTGACCGAGCTTGGCGTACGGGTTCCGGAAATCGTTTTCTGTGGCGCGCAGCGCGATCCCGTACACAAATGGCGTGCCTTGCTGGTCACCAAGTCGCTGGACGGCTTCGTGGAAATTGATCGCTGGTACGCCGGTGGCGGTCGCGAGCGTCATGGTGAAGTTATAAACGAACGAGTGCTCAAGGACCTGGCTGAAAACCTGGCCCGCATGCACAAGGGCCGCTGGCAGCATGGTTGCCTTTACGACAAGCACGTATTCGTTCGTGTGACCGGTGAGGACGAGATGGCCAGGGTCGAAGTTGCCCTGATCGATCTGGAGAAGTGCCGCAAGCGTTTAACGGCCTATCGCGCAGCAGTCCATGACATCAAGCAATTGCGTCGCCATTCGTCGTTCAGCGACGCAGACTGGAAAAAGCTCATCTACTTTTATGAGACGGCGTTTGGCAGCGCTATCAAGGGTTTATAGCGATGAAACTCGAAATTGCACGAGGTTTGTTTCTGGTAGGAGCCTTGGCAGTTGCATCGATCGCGATGGCAACCTGGGAGCAACCACGCCCCCAGGTTCTCAGCTCGATAAGCGCAGAAGAACATTGTCCGTTGCCACGGGTTGCCAAGGCATCCGTGGCCACTCGACCCGATCATGACTTGTTGCTGTTCATGTTCGGACTCTCTCAGGGATTGAGGCCGCAGAGTTGAACCGATTGAAGCCAAAATGAAAGGCCTCGCTGATGCGAGGCCTTTTTTTTATTGCCCTGATTTTCAATACAACAGGAATCAATGTGGGAGCGAGCCTGCAGATACATCTGTTTCAGCGCTTATCGGGTTTGGCCACCAAGGTGTAGACGCAGGGCAACACAAACAGTGTGAACAACGTGCCGATCGACATGCCCGTCGCGATGACCGTGCCGATGTCGAACCGGCTGACCGCGCCAGCACCGCTCGCGATGATCAATGGCACCATGCCGAACACCATCGCCGCGGTGGTCATCAGGACCGGACGCAACCGGATGGCTGCCGCTTCCTCTACCGCTTCGCGCGCTGTCAGGCCCTTGTCCTTGCGTAGCTGGTTGGCGAACTCGACGATCAGGATGCCGTGCTTGCTGATCAGCCCGATCAAGGTCACCAGCCCTACCTGGGTATAGATATTCATGCTCGACCAACCCAGGAACAGCGGAATCAATGCGCCGCAGATAGACAGTGGCACGGTGACCAGGATCACCAGCGGGTCGCGGAAACTTTCGAACTGGGCCGCCAGCACCAGGAAAATGATCGCCAGTGCCAGGGCAAAGGTAACCCACAGGGCGCTGCCCTCCTGTACGTACTGCCTCGATGCGCCAGCGTAGTCGAAGGCAAAACCGGCGGGTGCCTCTTCCCGGGCGATCTGGCGCACCAGGTCGATGGCTTCCCCCATGCTCACCAGTGGTACGCCGGACAGGATGGCCGAGTTGAGTTGCTGGAACTGGTTCAGCTGTCTCGGTCGAGCGCGGTCGCTGACGGTGATCAGGGTCGACAACGCCAACAGTTCACCCTTGGTGTTCTTCACGTAGTAATTGTTCAGCCAGTCCGGATTGTCACGGAACGGCCGCTCGACCTGGGCAATGACCTTGTAGCTGCGACCCTCAATGGTGAATCGGTTGATCTCGCCTTCGCCGAGCAGGGTCGCCAGGGTTCCCCCCAGATCCTGCATGGAAACCCCCATCTGCGCAGCCTTGGCGCGGTCGATATCCACCACCACTTCCGGTTTGTCGAAGGCCAGGTCAACGTGGACAAACGCAAACTTGCCGGACTCCTTCGCGCGTTTTTTTACCCGGTCGACCACTTGCAGCAGCAATTCGTAATCGTTGGAGGAGTTGATGACGAACTGGAACGGCAAGCCTTCGCCGGTGCCCGGCAGTGACGGCAGGTTGAAGCCGAAAATCTGCAGCCCCGGGATCTTTTCCAGTTTGGCCTGCACCTCGGGCAGGATCGCCATTTGCGTGCGACTGCGATCGTCCCATGGCTTGAGCAGGAAACCGCCGATGCCCGATTGCACGCCGCTGAAACCGTTGATCTGGAACGACGAGTAGTACTCGGGAAACGCCTTGAAGATCGAGACGAACTCGTCGGTGTAGGTGTTCAGGTAGTCGAGGTTGGTCGGCTGCGGGGCGTTGGCAATCATGAAAATGATGCCCTGGTCCTCATCCGGTGCCAGTTCCGATTTGGTGAATTTGAGAAGGACCGGAATCAGGCACAACACGATTACGGCAAACACCAGCACCACAGGCCGGGTGTTGAGGGTGCCGTGAAGCAGGCTCTGGTAGCGGCGCTTGAGGCTTTCGAAAATCATGTCCAGGCGATGGGCCAGGCCGCTGGGGTTCTCGTCGTGACGCAGCAGAAACGCACACATCATCGGCGACAGGGTCAGGGCGACGATACCGGAAATCACCACCGCGCCGGCCAGGGTCAGGGCGAACTCCTTGAACAGCGCCCCGGTCAGGCCGGTCAGGAAACCGATCGGTGCATACACCGCCGCCAGGGTGATGGTCATCGATACCACCGGCATGGCGATCTCCCGGGCGCCTTCAACGGCAGCCTCGAGCGGTGTCTTGCCTTCCTCGATGTGACGGTGAATGTTTTCCACCACCACGATGGCGTCATCCACCACCAAACCGATGGCCAATACCATCGCCAGCAGGGTGAGCAGGTTGATCGAGTACCCCATCATCTGCATGAAGAACATCACGCCGATCATCGACAGCGGGATGGTCACCACCGGGATCACCACCGAGCGCAGGGCGCCAAGGAACAGGAACACCACCACGATCACGATCAGTACCGCTTCGAACAGGGTCTTCACCACTTCGTCGATCGAGGCCTGGATGAACAGGGTGGCGTCGTAGGCGATTTCACCTTTCAGGTTCGGCGGTAGCTGGGCCTCCAGGTCCGGCATGATCTTGCGCACTTCCTTGATCACTTCCAGAGGGTTGGCGCCGGGCGTCGCCTTGATGCCGATGTACACCGAAGGGGTGCCACCGAACGAGCTGATGGAGTCGTAGTTTTCCGCACCCATTTCCACGCGCGCCACATCCCGCAGCAGCACACGGCTGTCGCCATCGACCTTGAGTGGAATCGTCCCGAAGGCTTCGGCGGACTTGAGTTCGGTATTGGCATTGATGCTGGTGACCACGTATTCGCCCTTCACCTCGCCGGCGGCCGAGAGGAAGTTGTACTGGCGCACCGCGTTGGTCACATCGCTGGCACTGAGGCCGAAACCCGCCAGCTTCATCGGGTCCAGCCACAGGCGCATGGCAAACACCTGGTTACCGAGGATCTCGGCTTCGGCCATGCCGGGCAAGGTCGCCAGCTTGGGCTGGATCACCCGTGACAGGTAATCGGTAATCTGCGGGTTGCTCAACTCCTTGCTGAAGTAGCTGATGTACATCAGCACTGACGCATCGGCAGACTCTTTACTCAGTACCGGGTCTTCAGCGTCCTGGGGCAGCTGGTTCTTGACCTCGTTGGCCTTGGCCAGCAGTTCGGTAAACAGACGGTCGCTGTTGGCGCCGACGCGCGCGTAGATCGAGATCACCGAGAAGTTCTGGCGACTGACCGAGGTCATGTAGTCGATGCCCTCGGCGCTGGCCAGGCTTTGCTGCATCGGTTGGGTGATGTAGCCCTGGATGGTCTCGGCGTTGGCCCCGGGGTAGGCGGTGGTCACCGTGATCAGGGCGTTTTCCATCTGCGGGTATTGGCGTAGCGGCAGCTTGCTCCAGGCCTGGAAGCCCAGCAGCACGATCAACAGGCTGACCACGGTAGCGAGTACCGGACGGCGGATGAACGGGTCGGTAAAAGCCATGGGAATTCCTTGATCAGTCCGCGCGTCGCGGGCTGTTCTGCCCGGTGAGGGTCTTGTCGTCGCTGATGGCAACGCGTGAGCCGTTATCCAGCTTGAGCTGGCCGGCGGTCACTACTTTCTCGCCGCTCTGCACGCCTTTGGTGATCATCACTTGCCCATCACGGCGTTCGCCGGTCTCGACAAAACGCCGTTCGGCGATCAGCACCGGTTGGCCCTTGTCGTCCTTAACCAGGCTGCCATCCTCTGCCTTCTTGGGCACGGCCACATACACGGAGTTGCCGTAGAGCGTGTAAGTAATTGCGCTTTCTGGCACCACGATGCGCGGCTGCGGGTCGGGCAGGAGTACCTGGAGGTTGGCGAACATGCCTGGCATCAACTTGCCGTCAGGGTTGGCCAGAGTGGCGCGGACCTGCACGTTACGGGTGCTGTTCTCGACTTTAGGGTTGATTGCACTGATGGTGCCGGGGTACTCCAGGGTCGGATACGCCGCGACAATGACCTGCACCGGCTGGCCGAGCGCAATCTTCGGCACCGACTGCTCGGGCACGAAAAAGTCGACATACAGGCTACTGAGGTCTTGCAGGGTGGCGATCATGGTGCCGCTGGCCACATAGTCGCCGACGTCCACCTGACGAATGCCGATGGTGCCGCTGAACGGCGCGATGATGCGTTTTTTCTCGAGCGCCGCCTTGAGCTGATTAACCGTGGCCCTGCTCTTTTTCAGGACCGCCGAGAGTCGGTCGAACTCGCCTTTGGAAATCGCCTGGCTGCCCACCAGCTGGCTGCCACGGTTGTAGTCCAGCTGGGCCAGCCCGAGGTCGGCCAAGGCGGTTTCGAGCAGGGCGCTTTCCACGGCGCTGTCGAGCCGGACGATGGGTTGACCGGCCTTGACCTTCTGCCCTGACTCGAACTGGACATCGATAACGGTGCCATCGGTCTCCAGGCTCAGGTCCACGCCCTGCAATGCCTTGAGCGTGCCGACGGTAGGCAGTCGGGCTTGCCATGGGCGCTCGGCGGCGGTGGCCACGGCAACGCTGATAGCCGGTCTGGGTGCAGAGAAGCCTTGAACCATCGTGTAGATCGAGAAGGCTTTGTACGCAGCCAGGACCAGCACAATCAGTAGAACAACACCCAACATGATCAGCATGCGGCGACGCAGCATATTCCAGTTCCTTGGAGAAAATCAGGCGAGACAGTGGGGCACATTACCGGGAGTGTAGAGGGTAATCCAACTGCCGTTTTTACAGGTTGCGAGGTATTAGAGGGGTGAAAGCCTGAAAAGATTCGTCGCCTCGGGTCGCGCCTGCGGGGTGAACGTCATCCCGATACAGGCGCGGCCCAAGGCGGCGATTTTTTCAATGATTCAGGCCATCAGGTGCAGATGGTTGTCCCAGAGCCCTGTGGGCAGCTCCAGTGGTTTTGCGACGAGGTTTGTCTGGCGGCAGTCGTAGTAGCGGCAGCGCCCCTGGCCCGAGGTCACGACAAAACCATCGGCCACGGCGCCGACCCCGGCGCAATCGGGCAGTGGCGCGTCCAGGCGTACTTCAGCACTGTCCAGGTCCCAGATGAAAAAGCGGTTGCCCCGCGGGGCGGTCAACGCCACCAGGCGCAAGTCGCTGTGTACCGCGACGCTGGCGGTGTAGTGCCCCATGGCCTGCAACTGGTGCTCGGGCACCGGGAACGCGATGAAAGGCTGGCCGGGACGCTTGATCGCCAGCAATTCCGACGACTCGTGGGCCGCGCCCATGAACTGCTGGCTGGCGACGATGGTGCCGTCGCTGGCGACGGCCAGATGGCGCACGCTGTTCATCTGCTGGGCGAGGGTTTCCTTGCTCAGCAGGGCGCCGTCGCGGTGCATCAGGACCAGGCTCGGTTCCATGGCGTTGAGGTTCATCTCCACCCGGCTTTCGGCCTCGGTGCGAATCCCGCCGTTGGCCACCACCAGGGTTTCGCCATCGGGCATCCACGACACCTGGTGCGGACCGAGGCCGTGGGTGGAAATCTCACCGCTGTGCACCAGCCGCTCGCCTTCGAACTTATACACGCCGAGCAGGCCGCGACCCGGATCGGTGGTGTCGTTTTCGGTGGCGTACAGCCAGTCGCCGCTGTGGTGAATGACCGCGTGCCCGTAGAAGTGCCGGTTCGGCTGTGACACCACGGTTTGCAGGAGCGCGCCGTCGCGCAGGTCGACCAGGTAGCTCTCGGTGCCTGGACGGCGAGCGACGAACAGTGCAATCGGCAATGTCGGGTGGTTGATGATGTCGTGGCAACGCTGGCCGACCCGGGTGGCAAACACCTGGGTGCCATCGAGCCGATAACCGACGGCGTAATGCTGGCCGTCGGTATCGTCCCGTGCCGAAAGCAACAGCGGACTCTTGTCCTTTTGCTTGAACAGCTTCCAGCCGCCCAGCGTCACTGCTCCGAGCAGCAAACTACCTAATGTCAGAACCTGGCGTCGCAGCATGGAACCGGCCCTCATCAGTCACCGTCGTTGGCGTTGAAGCCCAGCTGGATGCCCAATGCCTTGGCCAGATCGGCCTCGTGCAGGCGATGGACGACGTTGAGGCTGTCATACAGCTCGTTGAGTTGTTGGCGGCCGGCCTCGTCATTGAGCATGTCGGTCAGCGAGCGCTGGTTGCCGGCAAACAGTTTCAGCGAGGCGGCATAGGCTGCGTCGATCTTGTCGGCCAACGGTTTCTGCTCGCTCGGCAACAGGCCGCGCAGGCCTTTGTTGTCCACACCCTCCCAGACCGTTTTGGCCGCCGCGAGGCTGGCTTCGAGACTGGTCAGGGATGCCTGGCTGCGCCATGCGTCGGCCTGGAACGGTTGCGGCACACCCTTGCTCTGGCGGCCCATCGGCGTGCCGAGCTTTTTCTTCAGGGTGTCGATGGCGGTGACTTGCACGCGCAGCAGATCGGCGATCGCTTCGTGGGAGTCCGCGTAACGCTGGTTCGGGAATTTGCTCATTTGCGCGAGCATGCCGTCGGTGTTGTTCCAGGATTGCAGAATCTCCTCGGCCAATTGCTTCTGGCGTTCGCCGATGGCGATCAGCAGCGGGCAGTATTTGCTCTTCTGCTCGGCGTTGGCCACGTCAGGCTTGCTGTCGAACAGAATGTATTCGTAGGCCGAGAGCCCCTGTACCACAACGCTGGACTTGGCCAGGGCGGCGGCATCGATTTGCGGCTGGGCGGTGATCAGTTGCTCGACCTGACGGCCGACCAGGTTTTTCTTGTCTGGCCAGAACTGCACCTGCCACGAACGGTTGCTTTCGGCCAATGGCCCGATCAGCAGCGGTTGCAACTCGGCCCAGGCTTTTTGCGCATGCAGGAAATCGGCACGGGCGGTTTCCAGGGTTTCCTTGCCTTCGCAGTAGGCGAGGGCGCTGACCGCCAATTGACGGTCGGCTTCAACCCAGCGTGTGTAGGTCGGCAGGATCACCGACTTGGCGATGGCCGCCGACGTGACCGCTTGCGGGTCTTGTGGCGAGCAGGCGCCCAGGGCGAGGGCGGCAAGGCTGGTGAACAACAGTTTGGGACGGAACATGTCGGGCTCCCGCGGGTGGAATGCGTGTTAAAGGGAATTCAGGAATGCCAGCAACGCAGCGCGTTGCTCGGCATTGAAAGACAAAACCTGTTGCTGCGCCGCTGTTGCCTCGCCGCCATGCCAGAGCACGGCTTCGAGCAGGTTGCGGGCGCGGCCGTCGTGCAGGAACTGGGTGTGGCCGCTGACCGTCTGTGTCAGGCCGATGCCCCACAACGGCGGGGTACGCCATTGGCGGCCGCTGGCCTGG
Organism: Pseudomonas sp. IT-P258; assembly: GCF_949767825.1. Taxonomy (NCBI): domain Bacteria; kingdom Pseudomonadati; phylum Pseudomonadota; class Gammaproteobacteria; order Pseudomonadales; family Pseudomonadaceae; genus Pseudomonas; species Pseudomonas sp. IT-P258. The sequence continues at coordinate 286,817 of NZ_CATKPU010000065.1, forward strand.
AACTCGGTACGGTTGTCGGCCAGGCCGTCGCCCAAGTCATGCAACAGCAGATCGCTGTACGGGCGAATCACTTGATTGGCCAGTTCAGGTTCGGCGGCGTTGGCGGCGGTGGTGTATTTCGGTGTGTGACAGGACTGGCAACCGGCCTGATAGAACAAAGTCTTGCCGGCCAGCACTTCTGGCGCGTTGACGTCGCGGCGCGCCGGTACGGCGAGGTTTCGGCTGTAGAACAGCACCAGGCGCAGGATGTTGTCGCTGACTTCCGGCTCGCCATTGGGGCCGTTGCCATTGGGGGCCTGTTTGCAGGCTGTTTGCGCGTCCGTGCAGTCATCAATGGGTCTGAGGCTGGTCGTGAGCCCCATATCACCGGAAAACGCGTGGACATTCTGCTGATTGAGGTTCGGTTGTCCGGCTTTCCAGCCAAATCTCCCCAGGACGGTCTTCTGCTGGGCATCATCCCAGACCCGGTTCGGTTGTCCGCTGATGCCTTTGTTCGCCTTGGCCTGTGCCTCGGCGTTGGCCAGGATTGCCTCGTCGGGGATCGCTTCGAGCAGGCCCAGGCCAATCATCGGCGGTGCCACGCGGGCCGAGAAGCGGGTGTCGGGGTGCATCGGGCCGTAGCCCAGTTGGGTGATGTTCAGGCTCGGTTTGCGCAACTCGACTTCAGTGCCGTCCTTGAAGCGAACCGGCACGGCGGTGTAATCGACCCGCACTTTGCCTTCGGGGGCCACGCCGGGGACGGACATGTCCTGGAACTGGCCGCCGTAGACGGGCTCCGGCACCACGCCGAGCTGTTCGATGACCCTGGCATACGCCGGGGCGTCGGGAATCGACAGCCGTACCAGCATCGACACGGCGTTCACATCGTCGGGAGTCGGCGGATGGCCGCGGCCGTCCTTGATGTGGCAGCCCTGGCAGGCATTGGTGTTGAACAGTGGACCGAGGCCATCGCGAGCGGTCGTCGTCGACGGGGCGATTACCCAGGGGCTGCGGAAGAAGCTGTTGCCGACACTGAAGTCCACGCGCCGAGACGGCGGCAGATTCGCCGAAGGCATGGAAAACGCGTTCTGATCGGTCTTGCGCACCGTTGCATTGCCGCCGGAGCGGGCTTCACCGGGTTCGGCCTGGGTGAATTTCGGGGCGTCATCGCAGGCACTCAGGCCCAGGGCCAGAAACAGTGCGGACAAGCGAAGAGGCAGCGAGGGCATCAGACATCCTGCAAGACGAGCAAAACAAGGGCGCAAAGTCTAACAGGGGATGGGAATTTGAATAAGAGGAATTATCGTTTGCTTGATGTGGGACAGGTAATTTGGCTTACCCACAATGGACGGTGTAGGGCAGGTATGAAAAAGGCGACCCGAAGGTCGCCTTATTCACTCAGCCAGCATTGATCAGAATTCGTGATCAGCGTTGTCCGGGTTCAGGTCGTTGATGCCCAGTTTGCCAGCGGCGGCTTCGATCGAACCGGTCTGCTTGACCAGGGACGCGATGGCGTCACGGACGATCTGGTTGCCCGCGGTGTTGCCGGCAGCGATCAACTGGTCGTAGTGCTCACCCTTGTTGGCGTGGTCGACCATGACCTGAAGCTTGGCTTCGGTGGCGGCCAGGTCGTCTTTGAGCGCGGTGTCGGCAGCCGGATCGGCCTTGGCCACCAGGGACGACAGGCTGGCGCCGGTCATTTTGGTGCCGTCGACGCGAGTGTATTCACCCAGGTACACGTTACGAATGCCCTTGGCATCGTAGAAGTGCGAGTTGTGGGTGTTGTCGCTGAAGCAATCCTGTTCGTCTTCCGGGGAGTTGGCTTCCAGGGAAACCTTCATGCGCTCGCCCGCCAGTTCACCCAGGGACAGGCTGCCCATGCCGAACAGCATTTTACGCAGGCCGGTTTCAGCCGGTTCCGCTTCCAGGGTGGCGCGGTAGTTGTCGGCCACGTTCGGCTTCCAGTTACCGACCATTTCTTCCAGGTCGCTGACCAGCAACTGAGTCACGGACTTCAGGTAGGCACGACGACGATCGTTGTGACCGCCGGTAGCGCCTTTGCCTTCCAGGTAGTCCGAAGCCGGACGGTTGCCGGCGCCAGGGCCGGTGCCGTTCAGGTCCTGGCCCCAGAGCAGGAATTCGATGGCGTGGTAGCCGGTGGCGACGTTGGCCTCGGAACCGCCCAGCTCGTTCAGGCTGGCGAGTTTTGCCGGGGTGATGTCTTTGACATCGACCTTGTCTTCGCCGATCTGCACTTCAGTGTTGGCGATGATGTTGGCAGTGGCACCCGGGTTGCCCAGAGCGTGTTCGTAGGATTTGTCGACGTAGTCGATCAGGCCTTCGTCCAGCGGCCAGGCGTTCAGTTGACCTTCCCAGTCGTCAACGATGGTGTTGCCGAAGCGGAACACTTCGCTCTGCAGGTAAGGCACGCGAGCGGCAACCCAGGCAGCCTTGGCGGCTTTCAGGGTGTCGGCGTTCGGCTTGGCGAGGAAAGCGTCTACGGCGGTTTGCAGGGTCTTCGCGGTGGATTCGGCATCGCTGTAAACGGCGAAAACGATGTCGGCGTAATGGGCGACAACGGCCTTGGCGGCAGCTTCGTCGACTTTACCGGCAGCAGCAGGCGCAGCGGCTGGAGCAGCCGGGGCAGCCGCAGTGCTGGCAGCTGGCGCGGCAGCTTTTTCTTGGTCTTTACCTTCGCCGCAACCGGCGAGGGAAATAGCGATGGCCAACAGACTGGCGGTAGCCAGAGGCATACGAATCATGGCGAACATCCTGCTTCGATAGGGGTGGAGTCGTGCTATGCACACGCAAAACTGCGACATAATGCAAATCTTTCGCATTATCTGTAAAGGGTTGTACCTGTAAATATTTCTTATTCAGCGGGTGGTTTGCTGCAAATCAAAGGATCGCCCGAGCGAGCGAGGGTCGCCGTGCGGTTTTTGACGATTCAGAGGATGGCCGCATTACTGCGTTGGGCCTGCTTGAGGTAAACGCCCAGTTCCCGTGCCGGCAAAGGCTTGCTGTAGTGATAGCCCTGACCTTCGTGGCAGCCTTCGGAAATGATATAGGCCTCTTGCTCGGCGGTTTCCACGCCTTCGGCAATCACCTGCATGCCCAGGCTCTTGCCCAACTGGATGATGGCGCGAACGATGGTCGCATCGTCGTCGTCATCGAGCAGGTCCTGGACGAAGCTCTTGTCGATCTTGATCTTGTCCAGAGGCAGGCTCTTGAGATAGCTCAAGGACGAATAGCCGGTTCCGAAGTCGTCGATGGCGATCAGCGCGCCGGAGCGGCGCAGGCTGAGCAAGTGCTGGGCCGCGGTGCTGATGTCTTCCATCAGGCCGGTTTCGGTGACTTCCAGTTCCAGGCTGCGCGGTGGCAGGCGGTACATCTGCAGCAGGTTGTTGACCACCCGTGGCAGTTCGGCGTGGTGCAATTGAACCGTAGACAGGTTCACCGCCATGCGCAGGTCGGAGAAGCCCTGGTCATGCCACTCTCGCAGTTGTTTGCAGGCCTGGTCCAGCACCCATTCGCCGATGGCAATGATGGTGCCGTTCTGTTCGGCCAGTGGGATGAACAGATCCGGCGGCACCAGACCGTGCTCGGGATGTTGCCAGCGAATCAGGGCTTCGACGCCCACCACGCGGTTGTCGCGGTAGCTGATCTGCGGCTGGTAGACGAGGTAGAACTGATTGCGGATCAACGCATCGCGCAGGTCTTTTTCCAGCTCGCGGCGACGACGCATTTCGGTGTCGACGCTGGCGATATAGAACTGATAGCGGTTGCGCGAACGGGTCTTGGCCAGCGTCATGGTCTGCTCGGCCTTTTGCAGCAGTTTCTCGGTGCTGTCACCGTCCTCGGGGAACAGGGTGATGCCGATGGTGGCGCGCAGGCGGATTTCCTGATGGTCGAGGGCAAACGCCGCTTCCAGGTCATCGAGAATGCTTTGCGCCAGCTCGGCGGCTTCGTAGGGCTGCTCGATGTCGGCCTGGACCAGGGCGAACTGGTCGCCACCGAGGCGGGCGAGGGCGCCCAGGCGACCACTATGACCGCGCAGGCGATCGGCCAGGGCCAGCAGCAATTGGTCGCCTGTCTGGTAGCTGAATTGCTCGTTGATGCCCTTGAAGTCATCGAGGCCGACACACAACACGGCGACCCGGCGTTGCAATTTGCCGGCGTCGACGAGGATCTTGTCCAGTTGCTGCTGCAATTGCTGACGGTTCGGCAGCCCCGTCAGGAAATCGTACTGGGACATGCGCACCAGGCTGTTTTCCGCTTCGTGGCGCAGATGGGTATTGCGTTCGATGGACTCGAGCAACTGGTTGGCGGTGTTGATCCAGATGCCCAGTTCGTTGTTCTCGTGCCCCTTGAGCTGCGGAATCTTGTGTTCGCTGGGACGATCCGGATTGATTTCCGTGAGGTGCTCGATGATCCGCGACAGCGGCTTGGTCAGCAGCCAGTGGTAGACCAGGTACAACACCAACCCCATGGCGAGTGCGCGCAGGACGCCGGAGATGAATATGATCACCGAGCTGACAATGAACCCTTGGCCGTAGTTGGCGGTATCGAGGGTGATGCTCAGGTCGCCGTAATACTCGCTGTAGGGCCCGCGGCCGACCAGTTGGGTGGTGAAGGTGCGTTCCTTGCCAAGAATCAGGTCGGTGAGCCAGCGACTGTTGGAGTGCTGCAATTCGCGGGTTTTTTGCGCGAGCATGGCTTCGTTGGGATGACCGATGGAGGCCTTGCGCACGGCTTCGTCCTGAAACAGGCCTTCGATCACCTGCATGCCCATTTCCCGGTCCAGGCTGTAGACGGCCTGGGTCGAGGGATCGCGAAACATGTCGAGGATCCGTTCGGCATCGCTGGCGACGGCCTGGCGTGTTTTATAGGCATCGAACACAATTTGCGCGCAGCTCAAGACCACGCCGACGATCAATGCCGACAGGAGCACGACCCGGAGCAACTTCACCGACAAGCTGTTCTTGAGTTCCAGCTTCAAAGGGTTATTCCTTGTTCCGTGCGGGTAGCATCAAGTTGCCATGAGTATTGGCAATCCCGTGATGGCAGTCAAAGGGACAATCATCCTTGGGGGATTTTGCCTGCAGCTTGGCCGATTTGCAGTTGTACTGGCGAGTTAGCCTATTAGCACTGTGTCGGTTGTCGAGTCCTTCAACTTGAGGGGCGGGGGGAGATATTTTCCTTTTGTTGATGTTAGTCGTCCGCGGCGGGGGAGCAAGGGCCGGAAGACTTGTTTCATCGTCGGAAAACGCCATGGATTCTGTAGGTTGTTTTGGAGTTTTAACGGAGCGGGGGCATATCCATTTCTTCGGTAACGGCGGCTTATGGTTTCGCCCTTACGGCGAGTCCCTTTTGGCAAACGCCCCAAAAGGAACCAAAAGGTCTCGCCCCTTACGTACGGCCCCTCGCTGAGGCTCGGGGTTCCTTCGCTCCGGCATTCATCCGGGGGCATCGCCCTCCGGTTGGCTTCGCTGGCACCTACATGCGATGTGTTCGACTGCGTCGAACGGCGCTGCGCGCCAATCCCCGGATAAACACCTCCGCTCAGCCTGCCGATGGGGGCGGGTGGATCAAGAGCTGCAGGCGAGCTAACGCTCGGCCTGTTGAGTGGTGAAAAGCGTGGTGTACGCCGACCTGCCTTTGCTTTTCTGTGGGAGCGAGCTTGCTCGCGATGGCGGCCTGACAGCCGACCTGGTTTTTGCAGATGTCCCCCGATCCCTGTGGGAGCTGGCTTGCCTGCGATGGCGGCCTGCCAGCCGACCAATTTCTTGCAGATGTCCCCGATCCTTGTGGGAGCTGGCTTGCCTGCGATGGCGGCCTGACAGCCGACCAATTTCTTGCAGATGTCCCCGATCCCTGTGGGAGCTGGCTTGCCTGCGATGGTGGCCTGACAGCCGACCAATCTCCCACGCCTCTAAGCTGATCGTTCCCACGCTTCCCGCGTGGGAACGCTGCCAGTGACGCTCCGCGTTACGTTTTTGCGGGTTAACGCGGTGTAGGAAAGCGCCAGAAGTTTCCCACGCAGTTTTCAGGTTGCCCGTCGGAAGCGGGCTGAATAGCCTTTGGCTGTCGCTGAAAACTCAGCGATCGGGTGTGAGAACCCGGCTACTTATGGTCATCCAGAACCTGTGCACGCATAATCGCCGCCAGCTAGTCCGCTGTCTGTAAATGCGTCATGGCGGCTGTGTGCGGGCAGACTTAGGTCTGGCCCGGGTGTCCATACCGGTTTCTCACCTCGCACATAGCTGCCACCTCTTCACCGCGTGAGAAACGGCAAGTGGTGGCCCCAGCGCTAGAGGAATGGTTTTATGGACAAATTAATCCCCGATCCCCCCTACAACACCACCAAACCCTACACCCCCAACACCATGTTCATGATCGTCCCGGACATGGATACCGAATCCCTGCTGGCCCACGCTTGTGAGTCATTGGCTTCGGCCAACGTCATGGCGAGTGATTTCGCCACCTTCCTGACCGGCCCTCAGCGCAACACGGCGTTGGCCATTGCGCAGATCATCATGCTGGCGGAACTGGCGGTGAATCGTGCGTTGGATAACGTCGATTCGCAGGGATAGGTATTCAGTCAGGTTGACCGCGTCATCGTTCATCGCGAGCCTGCTCGCGAAGGGGCCCTGCCGAACGCTGAAAATCCCGGGCAATAAAAAACCCGGCTAAAAAGCCGGGTTTTTTGACTGGCGTCGAGCTTAAGCGGTGAAGGTTTTGCCTTCGAACTGCTCGGCCACGAACTTCCAGTTGACCAGGTTCCAGAACGCTTCGACGTACTTCGGACGCAGGTTGCGGTAGTCGATGTAGTAAGCGTGTTCCCAGACGTCGCAGGTCAGCAGCGGGGTGTCGCCGTTGGTCAGCGGGTTGCCGGCGCCGATGGTGCTGGCCAGGGCCAGGGAACCGTCAGCCTTCTTCACCAGCCAGCCCCAACCGGAACCGAAGGTGCCGATGGAAGTCTTGCTGAACTCTTCCTTGAACTTGTCGAACGAACCGAAGGCCGCGTTGATGGCTTCAGCCAGAGCGCCGGTTGGTTGACCGCCAGCGTTTGGCGCCAGGCAGTTCCAGTAGAAAGTGTGGTTCCAGACCTGAGCGGCGTTGTTGAAGATACCGCCCGAGGAAGTCTTGACGATTTCTTCCAGGGTCTTGCCTTCGAACTCGGTGCCTGGCACCAGGTTGTTCAGGTTCACGACGTAGGTGTTGTGGTGCTTGTCGTGGTGGAACTCCAGGGTTTCCTTGGAGATGTGCGGCTGCAGGGCATCGTGTGCGTACGGCAGTGGCGGCAATTCGAAAGCCATGATGATTCTCCTAGTCAGGTCAGTTGCGGTGAGCGCAAGGCCGATCACGGGCGGCCAGACAAGCGCCGGGGAGTTTGTACTCTTTGCGGCGCAGGGAGTCGGATCATAGCACCGGGGGGGCGGCATAACCACGCAACAACTGTGTGGAATAGAGGTTCCGCCGATCAGATGGCCGCGATCAGTTGCAGCGCTACGGCAAACATCATCACCGCCACCAACAGATCGAGAATTCGCCAGGTGCTGGGCCGGGCGAGCCACGGTGCCAGCCATGCCGCGCCGAGGGCCAGGGTGAAAAACCACAATAGCGAGGCACTGGCCGCGCCTACGACATAAGCGCCGGGCTCGGTTTGTTGGGCGCCCAGGGAGCCGATCAGCAAAACGGTATCCAGATAGACGTGCGGGTTGAGCAAGGTCACCGCCAGCGCGCTGAGCATCACCGCCCGCAGCGAGCGTACGGTCTGGCCTTCGCCCTGCTCAAGGCTCTGCTTCGAGAAGGCCCGGCGCAGCGCCTGGCTGCCATACCACAACAGGAATGCTGCACCGCCCCAGCGGGCGATGGCCAACAGCGTCGGGTTCTGCGCCAGTACGGTCGCCAGGCCGAATACCCCGGCGGCCACCAACAGGGCGTCGCAGGCCACGCAGAGCGCCGCCACCGGCAGGTGATGTTCACGTCGCAGGCTTTGCGCCAGGACAAACGCATTCTGGGTGCCGATCGCCATGATCAGGCCGAAGGCCACGAGCAGCCCGTTCACATAACTTTGCCACATGATTTTTTACTCCGCGTTGGCTGCCAGATCCCGCAGCACTTGCAGGGCGCGGTCGGCGTCGGCATGGCCGACAAACAAATGGTCGTGGTAGTAGCCGGCAATCACGTTGCAACTGATTCCGGCCTTGCCCAGTGCCGTGGCGAACGCGGCGGTCAGGCCGACCGCTTCGAGGGCCGAATGTACGTTCAAGGTGATCCAGGCTGCGATGTAGTCGAAGCTGAATCCGGCTTTTACGGCGTGGGAACGTTCGAGAATCACGGTCAGGCCTTCCTGTTCACGGAAGCTGCCGACAATCTCCAGATCCCTGGGCAACTTGCCGTCTCGCAGGGTGCAGAACACGTATTCGCCGGCGTTGAGTTGCGGGCTCATGCTGCGCAGCAGCGTTGCCAATGATGTTTCGCCAGCCATATGGGTGATCCTTGCTCAAGAGTTCTTGCTGGTCATTGTCCTTGTGAAAGCTGTATAAGAAAAACCAATCTTGCTGATCGCTCATTAGGAAAACTGATGTTCGACTATAAATTGCTTTCTGCCTTGGCCGCTGTGGTCGAACAGGCCGGTTTTGAGCGGGCGGCCCAGGTGCTGGGATTGTCGCAATCGGCGATTTCCCAGCGCATCAAGCTGCTGGAGGCGCGGGTTGGCCAACCGGTGCTGGTGCGGGCCACACCGCCAACGCCGACGGAAATCGGCCGGCGGTTGCTCAACCATGTGCAGCAGGTGCGTTTGCTTGAACGGGATCTGCAAAGCCTGGTGCCGGCGCTGGATGAAGAGGGCCTGCCGGAACGCCTGCGGATCGCCCTGAACGCCGACAGCCTGGCCACTTGGTGGGCGCAGGCGGTGGGCGAGTTTTGCGCCGAGCAACATCTGTTGATGGATCTGGTGGTCGAAGACCAGACCGTCGGCCTCAAGCGCATGCGTGCCGGTGAAGTGGCAGCCTGCGTCTGCGCCAGTGAGCGTCCGGTGGCAGGTGCGCGCAGCGTGTTGCTGGGGGCCATGCGTTACCGTGCGCTGGCCAGCCCCGCCTTCATTGCCCGGCATTTTCCGCAGGGGGTACGCGCCGATCAGTTGGCCCGAACCCCGGCGCTGGTATTTGGCCCGGACGATTTCCTGCAGCATCGCTACCTTGCGTCCCTCGGTGTCGAGGGTGGATTCGAACACCATTTGTGCCCGTCCTCCGAAGGTTTCATTCGTCTGACGGAAGCCGGGCTGGGCTGGGGGCTGGTTCCGGAACTGCAGGTGCGCGAGCAACTTGAAAGGGGGGTATTGCAGGAGCTGCTGCCAGATAAGCCGATCGATGTGCCGCTGTACTGGCATCATTGGCGTAATGGCGGCCAGTTGCTGGGGCTGCTCACCGATCAATTGGTCAGCGCATCGAAGCAATGGCTGGTGCCGTTGGACTGACGCGCAGCGTCAAGACCTCACGTAATACGCAAAACGAAATATTCGGAGCAATTCATGAAGATTCTGGTTACCGGCGCAAGCGGCTTCATCGGCGGGCGCTTTGCGCGTTTTGCCCTGGAGCAGGGCCTGGACGTGCGGGTCAACGGTCGCCGGGCCGAGAGCGTGGAGCATCTGGTACGCCGGGGAGCGGAGTTCATCCCGGGTGACTTGAGCGACCCGGAACTGGCGCGCGAGCTGTGTTCGGACGTCGAGGCCGTGGTGCATTGCGCCGGCGCTGTTGGATTGTGGGGCCGTTATCAGGACTTCCATCAGGGCAACGTCCAGGTCACCGAGAACGTGGTCGAAGCTTGCCTGAAGCAGCGAGTTCGGCGGCTGGTGCATTTGTCGTCGCCGTCGATCTACTTCGATGGTCGCGATCACCTGGGCCTGACCGAAGAACAGGTGCCCAAGCGCTTCAAACACCCTTACGCCGCCACCAAGTACCTGGCCGAGCAAAAAGTCTTCGGTGCCCAGGAGTTCGGTCTCGAAACCCTGGCCCTGCGCCCGCGTTTCGTCACGGGGGCCGGCGACATGAGCATCTTCCCGCGCCTGTTGAACATGCAGCGCAAGGGACGCCTGGCAATCATCGGCAACGGTCTGAACAAAGTTGACTTCACCAGCGTGCAAAACCTCAACGAGGCGTTGCTCAGCAGTTTGCTGGCTAGTGGTTCTGCGCTGGGCAAGGCCTACAACATCAGCAACGGCACGCCGATCCCCCTGTGGGACGTGGTCAATTACGTCATGCGCAACATGGAAGTCCCACAGGTCACCCGTTACCGTTCCTACGGCCTGGCCTACAGCGTGGCGGCGCTCAACGAGGGTGTGTGCAAGTTGTGGCCGGGGCGTCCCGAACCGACGCTGTCGCGTCTGGGCATGCAGGTCATGAACAAAAATTTCACCCTGGACATCAGCCGCGCCCGGCATTATCTGGATTACGATCCCAAGGTCAGCCTCTGGACGGCGCTCGATGAATTCTGTGGCTGGTGGAAGGCCCAGGCTGTTCGCTGACCCTCGAACCATGACCCCTGACTGAACCGGATTCGGGCTTGGGGGTCAATGGTTGCGGCTGTGGGGTTTATACTGTGCGGCATAAAGCCATTATGTGATTCACTAAGGTTGATTCAATGTCTATGCGAAACGATGCCAACGACGACTTCGATGATGTACCGAGCCTGCGTGCAGACGTTCTCGATGACGACTTTGCGCCGACCGCCCGCACGGTCGTGCACTCGCGCACGGCGCCAGTGGTGAAGGTCAAGGCGGCGAGTACCGGTGCCTTGTGGGCGTTGGTCGGGGCGTTGTTCTTTGCGTTCGCGGGCCTGGCCTGGTGGAGCTTTCAGCAGATCTCCCTGATGGAGCAGCAACTGGTGGCGACCCAGGAAAGCTTCGCGCGAATCAGTGAGGAAGCGGCGGGGCGCCTGCAGGATATTTCCGGAAAGGTTGTCGCCAGCCAGACCAGCGTCAACACTGACAGCGAGGCTTTGAAGCTGCAAATCCGCCAGTTGGAAAGCAAGCTCCAGGACCAGAGCGCCCAGCAGCAAGGTGTTGCCGGCCAGGCCTCGGACCTGGACAAGCGACTGGCACAAATGACCGCGCAAACCACCGAACTGGACAAACGCCTGGCGCAATTGACTGCCCAGGACACCGAACATCAGACGGCTAATACGCAGTTACAGGCCCAGGTCAAAGCCTTGAGCACTGAACTGGCCGCCCTGAAAAGTGCCCCGTCGGATTCGGAAAAATTCGATGCACAGCTCAAAAGCCTGGGCGCCGATATTGCCGCACTGAAGAAACAAGGCAACCCGAGCGCGGCCATCGAGCGTCTCGAACAAGACATGATCGTGGTCAAGAGCGTGCAGGACAACCGTCCGGCGGTCACACAGGGTTCGACCAACACGGCCGAGTTCGATGCCTTCCGCAGCCAGGTCACCCGCAACATCAATACCCTTCAGGCGCAGATCCAGAACCTTCAGCAGCAACTGCGCGCCCGGCAGTAATCGACTGCTTCAGGAGGTTCCTGATATCCATGCATCCCCCATTGCCGTCTACGCTCTTGAAACACCACCAGGAACGAGGGATGCGCAATGGGGTTTCTGCATAGGTTCACCTTGCTGTGCGGCATGTTTTTGTTGTGCCTGGGCCAGGCGCAAGCCGCCGGGACGGAAAAGGACGACAGCAAGGCGGCCATAGCCCTGCTGGAAAAAGCCCTGGCCTACTACCACCAGAATGGCGACAAGGCCCTTGCGGCGTTCAGCCGCCAGGGTGAGTTTGTCGACAAGGACCGTTATGTCTTCGTGCTCGACACCAAGGGTGTGATGCTTGCCAGTGGCGGGCCGTCGTCGGCGCTGATTGGCCGGGACGTGTCGGAAGTGCTCGGGCCGGACTTGCAGAAAACCTTCAAGGACGCCCTGAAAGTGCCGGAAGGCAATGGCATTCAGCAGGCGGAATATCGCTGGCAGAACTGGAATGATGGCAAGGTCGAGCGCAAGCATGTCTACTACCAGCGCATTGGCCAGCGGATTCTGGCGGTCGGTTATTACCTGCCCAGGGCCTCCGCCGAACAGGCCATGGCCTTGCTGAACAAAGCGGCAACCGATCTGACCAGGGACGAAAAGGGCACCCTGACGGCGATCAACTCCCTCAAGGGCGGCTACCTGCAGGATGACCTGTACGTATTTGTTGTCGACCTGGACACCCAGCGTTACGTGGCCCACGGCACCAACCTGCGGCTGATCAATACCGACTTCAGCAAGATCGCAGACCCGGAAGGCAAACCGGTGGGCGAGCCGATTCTGGCGTTGATGGCCCAGCAGGATGATGGCGAATACGAATACCGCTGGAAAAACCCGGTGACCGGCAAGGTCGAGAACAAACATGCCTACCTGAAAAAGGTTGGGCATTTTCTGGTGGCTGTCGGGTATTACAGCCCTTGAATGGTAGTGACTGTTAAACCGTCTTCGCGAGCAAGCCCGCTCCCACAGTTGACTGCGTACTTATGAAGAGCTCGGTCTAATGTGGGAGCGGGCTTGCTCGCGAATACAAGCGACTCGGTCTGCCTACCGAACCTTATCCTCCCGCCCGCGCAACAACATGTTCGGCATGGCAATCGCCGCCGCCAGCCCCAGCAGTGAAACGGCCGCACTGACCGTCAACAAGTGCCGGAACGTCAGCAACAACTCGGCACGCAAGGCGTTCTGCGCATCACCTGGCGCGGCATTCAAACCGTCCAGCAACACATTCCCCGAATGACCTTCGGCAATCAGCGACGAGCCGGCCAGGTGCGCGAAACTCGAGTCCTGCAACAACGCCAACAGCAGCGCCGACATCAATGCCACACCCACGGCACCACCCAGCGAACGGAACAGATTGGTGGTGCTGGTGGCGACGCCGATGTCCCGTTGGTCCACCGAGTTCTGCGTGCCAACCAATGACGTCGGGAACTGCATGCCGGAGGCAATGCCGCAGAGCAGCATGAACAGGCTGCTCACGACGAATGCCTGGGGCGGGCTGAACGCCATGCCGATAATCGAGACAGGCATCAGCGCCGCGCCGGCAAGGATCATCGGTTTGTAGCGCCCGGTCACCGAGGTGCGGCGGCCGGCGAAATACGCGCCGATCGGCAAGCCCATGGCCAGCGGCAGCAGGTGCAGGGCGGCGCTGTCGGCACCGGCGCCGGTGACGCTCTGGAAGCGCAGCGGCATCAATACGATCAGTGAGATGGCCTGGAAGCTGGTGAAGAAAATCGTGCACCAGCACAGGATCGCGTTGCGGTTGGCGAACAGATGCATGGGCAGCAACGGCTCCCGTGCCCGTCGCTCGTGGACGACGAACAGCCCCAGCACCAGCACCGCACAGGCCAGCAGCGCCAATACTTCGGCACTGCGCCACGAGTGGCCCTGGCCGACCTGGGTGATGCCCAGCAACAATGCGGTCAGCCCGATGATCATCAGCACAGTGCCCAGGTAATCGATGATCGGTTTGCGTTGCGGAATCGGCAGGCCCACCAGCGTGCGATGGGCCACCAGCCAGGCACCCAGGCCCAGCGGCAGGTTGATCAGGAACACCCAGCGCCAGGACAGGTATTCGGTCATATAGCCGCCAAGCACCGGGCCGGCCACGCTGGCCACGGCATACATGCTGCTGAAATAGCCCTGGTAACGACCGCGCTCCCGTGGTGGCACGATGTCACCGATGATCGCCTGGCTCACCGAGATCATTCCGCCGGCCCCGATGCCCTGGAGGATCCGGGCCAGCACCAGTTGCTCCATGCTCTGGGCCATGCCGCAGAACACCGATGCCAGGGTGAACAGGCCCATGCCGAACAGCATCAGTTTGCGCCGCCCGTACAGGTCGCCCAGTTTGCCGTAGATCGGCACCGCCACGGTCATGGCCACCATGTAGCCGGAAATCACCCAGGCCAGCAGGCTGACGTCCTTGAATTGCGCGGAAATGGCCGGCATCGAAACGGCGACGATGGTCTGGTCCAGCGCGCCGAGGAAGATCGCCAGCATCAGGGCGATCAGCACGCTGCGGATAGCGGGTTTGGGCGTTTCAGGTTGGTGGAGATTAGTCACGGGAAAACCTGCGGGCAGTGATTGACCCGCAAGTAGCTAGGCGAGCGGGGATGCTCGCCAGTGTAAGTCGGTAGGAAGCTATTCGATAGCCTCGTAAGGAAGCCCGACGTAGTTTTCTGCAATGGTTTTTCGACCCGCTTCAGAGCCGACAAAATACTCCAGCTCCGACTCGGCAATGCGCTGGCTAAAGGCATCGTGATCGTCGAAACGGTGCAGCATCGAGGTCATCCACCAGGAAAACCGTTCGGCCTTCCACACCCGGCGCAGGCAGATTTCCGAGTACTTCTCCAGCAGATCGAGGCGATCTTCGCGGTATACCTTGACCAGGATGTTGAACAGCGTACTGACGTCACTGGCCGCCAGGTTCAGGCCCTTGGCGCCAGTGGGCGGGACGATGTGCGCGGCGTCTCCGACCAGGAACATGCGCCCGTATTGCATGGGTTCGACGACGAAGCTGCGCAGTGGCGCGATGCTTTTTTCGATGGACGGGCCCGTTACCAGTTTGTCCGCCAACTGTTGTGGCAGTCGCGACTTGAGTTCGTCCCAGAAGCGTTGATCCGACCAGTTGTCGACATGATCGCTGGTGGGCACTTGCAGGTAATAACGGGTGCGTGTCGGCGAGCGCATGCTGCACAGCGCGAAACCGCGCTCATGGCGGGCGTAGACCAGCTCTTCGTGGACTGGCGGGGTGTCGGCCAGGATCCCGAGCCAGCCGAACGGATAGATCCGTTCGAAGACTTTCAGGCTGTCGGCGGGAATCGATTGCCGTGCCACTCCATGGAAGCCGTCGCAACCGGCGATGTAGTCGCAATCGAGGCGATACCGTTCGCCGTCCTTCTCAAAAGTGACAAACGCTTCGTCGGTTTTCATGCCGTGGGGAACGACGTTGTCGGCTTGATAAATCGTCTGCGCGCCAGCCTCCCGACGAGCGGCCATCAGGTCGCGGGTGACTTCGGTCTGGCCATAGATCATCACGCTCTTGCCCCCCGTCAGGGCGTGCAGATCGATGTGGACCTGGCGTCCGCCGAGGGCCAGTTCGAAGCCTCCATGGACCAGTCCCTCGGCGTCCATGCGCTGACTCACGCCGGCCTGACGCAACAGCTCTACCATGCCTTGTTCAAGCACGCCGGCGCGGATTCGGCCGAGCACGTAGTCCGGGGTCTGGCGTTCGAGAACGAGGGTGTCGATGCCGGCGTTGTGCAGCAATTGGCCGAGCAACAGGCCAGAAGGGCCGGCGCCGATGATGGCGACTTGGGTTTTCAGCGTTTTCATTGTTTTTATGACTCGCAAGCTTCACGCGACCAGGGCCGGTGAATGATTTTTATGGATCGAGTGCTTGCATTTTTCCCTTGCGGGTCTGTCAATTGAAGGTGAAAACTGAGCCGATAGCTGTACATTCTGCCAATCGGTGCGATTATCGCCCGCCATCTACTCCGAGGCCTGGATTGAAGTGATGAACAAGCCTGACCTGCCTTCGATTCCGGTGTTCAAGCTCTACGGTGAAAGCCTGGATTGGCCGACCCCGGACTTGCTGCACTGTGAAACCATTTCCAAACGCAGTCGCGAACATCATTGGGAAATCAAACCTCACCGCCACGCTGATTTGTGCCAGTTGCTCTTCGTGTTCAAAGGTCAGGCAGAGCTTGAAATCGAAGGCAAGCGAACGCAACTGGTGGAACCGGCAATCCAGATCCTGCCACCGCTGTCAGTGCACGGCTTTCGCTTTTCCGAGGATGTGGAAGGGTTTGTCGTGACCCTGGCCGCGCCGCTGATCGCCCACCTGCAGATACAGTTGGGGCAATCGGTCAATGCCCTGGCCCAGTCCGAAAGCTACCCGGCAGGCAAGGACGCCGAGTACCTCAACAGCCTGTTCAGCGCCTTGCAGAACGAATACACCAGCCATCAACCGGCGCGGGAAATGCTCATGCATTCGCTGGTCAGTGTGATCGTGGTGTGGGTCAGCCGCCAGGTGATCCAGCGCCGCACCGCCATGGCGCGACCGCAGCGGGCCCGGGAATACCTCAACGGCTTTATTCAGCTGGTGGAAGAGACCTATCGCCAGCACGTCAAGGTCGAGGACCTGGCCCATCGGCTGGGGATTTCCGTATCCCACCTCAACGGCACCTGTCGTGAGCTGGCGGGGCAACCGGCGTTGCAGATCATGCACGAACGTCAATTGCTGGAGGCCAAGCGTTTGTTGACCTACACCAGCATGACCATTTATGAAATGTCCGACGTGTTGGGGTTTTCCGATCCGACCAACTTCACGCGCCTGTTCCGGCGTCGTGTGGGGATTTCGCCCAAGGCGTTCCGCGACCGCCTGAAGGCCGATCAGGACAACGAAGCCTGACCCCTTCGTTATCGGAGGGCGTTGAGGGTGGCGTTGTGGGGGATGCAGCGTTCGAAGTTGCAACTCGCCGCTTCACGGGGCAGGTTGCGCAGTTGCTCGACGCGCCAGGCCGCAGCGCCATACAGCCCGAGAGTGACCGCGCAGGTGATGAAAATCGCGAGGTATCTTCTTGTTTTGATGTTCATGGCGTTGACCTCTGAACGAATACCTTTCGGTATTACTTTGAGCATAGGTCAGCGCCGGTGAGTTGTGTAGGAGCTGCCGAAGGCTGCGATCTTTTGACTTTGATTTTAAGAAGCAAGATCAAAAGATCGCAGCCTTCGGCAACTCCTACAGGGGGGCGGTGTTACAACCCGATATCCCACTCCGGTTCTTCCGGAAATCTAAGCACCAGAAAATCCAGCAAGCTGCGCAACGCCGTCGGCATGTGCTTGCGCGAGGCATACACCGCATACACGTTCATTTGCCGGGGTTCCGCCGCCGGCAGCAGGCGAATCAATTCGCCGCTGTGGATGTGCACGCCGGCCTGGTAGGTGGGCAGCATCGCCACCCCGGCGCCGGCGATCGTTGCGCGCAGCAGCGTGCTGGCCTCGTTGGCGCTGATGTTGCCCTGCACCGGTACAGAAACCTGCTCGCCGTCCTGCTCGAAATGCCACAGGCTTTTGCCGAAGTAGGAGTGGGTCAGGCAGTTGTGCAGGCTCAGGTCCTCGACCCGTTGCGGCACCGGGTGCTCACGCAGGTAAGCGGGGGACGCGCAGATCACCGAGCGGCAAACCGTCAGGCGGCGGGCGATCAGGTTCGGGTCCAGGTCGTTGCTGGTGCGGATCGCCAGATCGATGCGCTCATCCACCAGGTTCACGGTGCGGTCGAGCATCTGCATGTCGATGCTGACGCCGGGGTAGCGCCGGACATACGCAGCCATGGCATCGGCCAGTTGTGCCTGGCCGAAGGAGGTGCTGACGCTGATCCGCAGCAGGCCGCGCGGTGCGTCATTCGGTTCGCTGACGGCGGCTTGCATGTCGGAGGACAAATCGAGCATCTGCCGACAGCGGGGCAGGATCTCGGTGCCGGCAGCGGTCAGGCTCAACTTGCGTGTGGTGCGATGCATCAGGCGCGCGCCGACCCAGTCTTCCAGTTCCGCCAGATACCGCGACACCACCGGCCGTGACAGCTCCAGATGATCGGCGGCGGCCGACTGGCTGCCGAGGTCGACCACCGTGACGAACACGCGCATTGCTTGAAGACGATCCATGATTTGCCCGCTTTCAGAAACAAACTATGTTCAAGCATCGCATTTTTTGTACTGAGTCAGGCAACTAAGCTCTGTTCCATCGCCAAGCAAGGCATTCGGACAACGGAGCAACAGATGATCGGTTTCACCACTTTAAAGCGCATTTTGCTGGCAGGCGTCGCCCTCGGTTTCGCCGCCCATGCAGCCGCCTCGACCTTGACGCTGGATGTCTACAACCCCGGTGATAAAGCGATCTTCCCGGTGACCTCGGTGCTGGTCAGTGGCGAGAAAGAAGCGATCCTGGTGGATGCGCAATTCGGCAAATCCCAGGCCGAGCAGGTGGTGGAAAAAATCCGCGCCAGCGGCAAGCAGCTGACCACCATCTACATCAGCCACGGTGACCCGGATTACTACTTCGGCCTCGATACCCTGACGGCTGCGTTCCCCAAGGCGAAGGTCCTCGCCTCGCAGCCGACCGTCGACCACATCAAGCGAACCGTCGACGGCAAACTGGCGTTCTGGGGCCCGAAAATGGGTGCGGACGTGCCGGCCAAAACCATCGTGCCGGACGTGCTCAAGGGTGACAGCCTGATCCTTGAAGGGCAGAAGTTGCAGGTGCTTGGTCTTGAGGGCCCGCAGCCGGATCGCAGCTTTGTGTGGATTCCGTCGCTCAAGGCCGTGGTCGGTGGTGTCGTGGTGGCGCAAAACATCCACGTGTGGATGGCGGACACGCAAACGCCACAGTCCCATGCCGATTGGTTGGCTACGCTGCACTCCATTGAAACCCTGAAACCGCAGACCGTGGTGCCGGGTCATTACCTTGGCGAGAGCGATCGCTCCCTGGCCGCCGTGCAGTTCACCGCCGCATACATCAAGGCCTTCGACGAGGAAACCGCCAAGGCCAAGGATTCCGCCGCGCTGATCGCGGCGATGAAAAAGCGCTTCCCGACCCTGGAAGATGAAAGCTCCCTGGAGCTGAGCGCCAAGGTCGCCAAGGGCGAGATGAAGTGGTACCCCGCCTCAACTGAAATCCTAGAAGCTCAACCCACTGGAGAACGTCATGAGCAAAATCGCAATCATCGGTGCCACCGGTCGTGCCGGTAGCCAACTGCTGGAAGAAGCCCTGCGCCGCGGTCACAGCGTTACCGCCATTGCCCGCGATACATCGAAAATCGACCCGCGTGACGGTGTGGCCGGCAAGGCCGTCGATGCCCTTGATGCCGCTGCGTTGCAAGCTGCGATTGCGGGCCATGACGTGGTTATCAGCGCGGCGCATTTCGCCACGCTACCTGCCGGCGCAGTCGTTGGTCCGGTGAAAAAAGCCGGGGTTAAACGTCTGCTGGTGGTGGGCGGGGCGGGTTCACTGCTATTGCCCGATGGCACTCGAGTGATCGATAGCGAAGGTTTCCCAGAGGCCTACAAGGCAGAGGCCGGCGCGGGTGCCGAATTCCTCGCCAGCTTGCGTGAAGAACGGGATCTGGACTGGACCTTCCTGTCGCCATCGGCCGAATTTGTCGAGGGCGAGCGCACGGGTACATTCCGCCTGGGTCAGGATGACTTGCTGGTGAGCAGCGAAGGGCGCAGCTGGATTACCTTTGCCGACTACGCGATTGCAATGCTCGACGAAGTGGAAGCGCCGAAGCATTCGCGGCAGCGGTTTACAGTCGGGTACTAACACCGCAATCCATGTAGGAGCTGCCGCAGGCTGCGATCTTTTGATCTTGAAAATCAAAGTCAAAGGATCGCAGCCTGCGGCAGCTCCTACAGATACCGTGGTTCAACGCGACTGCGCCTGCTCCACCAACCAGCCCATCAATTCACGCAACTTCGGCGAAGGCCCGGGTTTTTCGGGGAATACCAGGTAATACGCCAGTCCTGTCGTCACCTTCAAGTCGAATGGCATGACCAGCCGCCCGGCGTTCAGGTCATCGCCGATCAGCGACCAGTCGCCAATCGCCACCCCCGTTCCCTGGGACGCCATCGACATCGCCAGGTCCAGTGTTTCGAAATGCTGGCCCTTGCCGACATTGGTCAAATGCACATTCGCCGCTTTCAACCAGGCCTTCCAGTCCCGCTCGTCTCGGGTCGGGTGCAGCAGCAGGTGCTGTTGCAGATCGGCCGGGCTCTGCAGGGGCATGGGGCCTTCGAGCATCGGTCTGGAACACACCGGCGTGAGTTGTTCGTCGAAGAGTTTTTGCGACATCAATGAATCGTCCGGCGGTGCGCCGTACATCACCGCTGCATCGAATTGCTCGCGATGAAAATCCACCCCATGCTTGACCGTGGTGGTCAGTTCCACCGGCACGTCCGGGCGTTCCCTTTGCCATTGCAACAGACGTGGCAGCAACCAGCGCATGACGCAGGTCGGTGCCTTGAGCTGCAGGGTTTCGCGCTTCTCGCCGATCTGCTCAACGGCCTCGTCGATCAAACCGAAAATCTGCTGCACCCGTGGCAGCCATTCCCGTCCCTCGGCTGTCAGGGCAAGGCCTCGGGCCAGGCGGATGAACAGCTCATAACCCAGATGATCTTCCAGCCCGGCGATCTGCCGACTCACCGCGCCCTGGGTGATATGCAGCTGTTCGGCGGCCCGGGTGAAATTGCAGCACTGCGCGGTAATCAGAAAAGTGTGCAGCGCCGGCAGGGGAGGCAGTCGTTTCATTGGGATCCAAGGTATGACGTGAGGACATGGCTAGTATGACTTTTTATCCATTGTTGCGGCTACCTGTCGCCCGTTCCAATGAGGCCATTCCCGGGCCTGCGAATCCATCATAAACACAGCGCACGCCCGGCGTCTCAAACGAACAAAAAGGGCAAAGACATGGCGACGTGCGGCGAAGTATTGGTCAAGTTACTCGAAAACTACGGGGTCGAGCAGGTGTTCGGCATTCCGGGGGTGCATACCGTGGAGCTGTATCGCGGGCTGGCCCGTTCGAGCATCAACCACGTCACGCCGCGTCATGAGCAGGGCGCCGGCTTCATGGCCGACGGCTACGCCCGCACCAGCGGCAAACCGGGTGTGTGCTTCATCATCACCGGCCCTGGCATGACCAACATCACCACCGCCATGGGCCAGGCCTATGCCGATTCGATCCCGATGCTGGTGATCTCCAGCGTGCAATCGCGCAGCCAGTTGGGCGGCGGTCGCGGCAAGCTGCATGAGTTGCCGAACCAGGGCGCACTGTGTGCCGGTGTCGCGGCGTTCTCCCACACCCTGATGTCGGCGTCGGAATTGCCGGGTGTGTTGGCCCGCGCCTTCGCGCTGTTCCAGGCGGGACGTCCGCGTCCGGTGCACATTGAAATTCCGCTGGATGTCCTGGTTGAAGAAGCCGACGACTTGCTCGCCAGCCTGCCGGTCAATATCGACCGCGCTGGCGCTTCGCCGAGCGCCGTGTCGCGCATGACTGAATTGCTGGCCGGTGCCAAGCGTCCGCTGATCCTCGCCGGTGGCGGCGCCATCGACGCGGCCGTCGAGTTGACTGAGCTGGCAGAATTGCTGGACGCGCCAGTCGCCTTGACCATCAATGCCAAGGGCATGCTCGCCTCCGGCCACCCGCTGCTGATCGGCTCGACCCAGAGCCTGGTCGCCACCCGTGTACTGGTTGCCGAGGCCGACGTGGTACTGGCCATCGGCACCGAACTGGCCGAAACCGACTACGACGTGACCTTCGCCGGTGGCTTCGAAATTCCTGGCAAGTTGCTGCGCGTCGATATCGACCCGGACCAGACCGTGCGCAACTACCCGCCGCACGTGGCACTGGTGGCCGACTCGCGCAACGCCGCCCAGGCTTTGCTCAGCGCCCTGTCGCACAAATCCCTGGCCGAGCGCCGCAACGATTGGGGCCAGGTACGTGCCGCCCGTCTGCGTGAAGACCTGGCCGCGACCTGGGATGCACCGACCCTCGCCCAGACCCGCTTCCTCGAAACCGTTCTGCAGGAATTGCCGGACGCGGTGTTCGTCGGCGATTCGACCCAACCGGTATACACCGGCAACCTGACGTTCAACCCGGAGCGTCCGCGTCGCTGGTTCAACTCGTCCACCGGCTACGGCACCCTCGGCTACGCCCTGCCGGCAGCGATTGGCGCCTGGCTGGGTGGCAGCGTCGAAGGTGGTGCGCGGCCTCCGGTGGTGTGCCTGATCGGCGACGGTGGCCTGCAGTTCACCCTGCCGGAACTGGCCAGCGCCGTTGAAGCGCGCACCCCGGTGATCGTGCTGCTGTGGAATAACCAGGGCTACGAAGAGATCAAGAAGTACATGGTCAACCGTGCCATCGAGCCGGTGGGCGTGGACATCTACACCCCGGACTTCATCGGTGTGGCCAAGGCATTGGGTTGCGCCGCCGAAGCGGTCAGCAGCGTCGAGCAACTGCGTGGCGCATTGCGTGTGGCTACCGATCGCCAGGGCCCGACCCTGATTGAAATCGACCAGACCCAGTGGATGCAGGCGGTGTCGAAATGACTTTCCCTACGACCCTGGATGGCCTGTACATCAACGGCCAATGGTCGGCCGGCAACGAACACCTGCGGGTGATCAACCCGGCGACCGAAGCCCTGTTGACCACCGTCAATGGCGGCGATGAGCGCGCCGTTGACCACGCGGTGAGCGCGGCGACCCAGGCGTTCGCCGACTGGTCGAAAACCACGGGCGCCGAGCGCGGCGCGATCCTGCGCAAAATCGCCGTGGGGGTGCAGGCCAATCGTGAAAAGCTGATGCACTTGCAGTCGAGCAACAACGGCAAGCCGCAGTTCGAAGCCGCGATTGATGTCGATGACGTGATCGCCACTTTCGAGTATTACGCCGGTCTCGCCGAAGGGCTGGATGCCAAACAAGACAGCGCGATAGAACTGCCGACCGACGACTTCAGCGCACGTTTGCGCCGCGAGCCGTGCGGTGTGGTCGGCCTGATCGTGCCGTGGAATTTCCCGATGGTCACCACCGCGTGGAAACTCGCCCCGGCCCTGGCCGCCGGTTGCTGCGTGGTGCTCAAGCCTTCGGAAGTGACGCCGCTGCCGGAGCTGGAACTGGCAGCGATCATCGCGCAAGCCGGGTTGCCGGCAGGCGTGTTCAACCTGGTGTGCGGCACTGGTCTTGCGGTTGGCGCGCCCCTGTCGGCGGACTCGCGCATCGCGAAAATTTCCTTCACCGGCAGCAATGCGGTCGGCGTGCAGGTCATGCAGCGGGCGGCGGAAACCGTCAAGGGCGTGAGCCTGGAACTGGGCGGAAAATCCTCGCTGCTGGTACTGGCCGATGCCGATCTCGACCTGGCGGTGGAAGTGGCCTGTGGCGGTGGTTTCTTCAACGCCGGGCAGATGTGCTCCGCCACCAGCCGCGTGCTGGTCGCCGATGAACTGGCCGATGAATTCCTGAGCCGAGTGAAGACCCGTGCCGAAGCGATCCGCGTGGCCGACCCGTTCGACCCGGACGTGGAAATGGGCGCGCTGGTCAATCAGGCGCAATACCAGCGCGTGCTCGGTCACATCGATCGCGGTTTGAGTGCCGGCGCCAAGCTGGTTTGCGGTGGCAATCGCCCGGCAGACCTGCCGCGCGGATATTTTTTGCAGCCGACGGTGTTTACCGACGTGCCCCAGGGCAGTGCGCTGTGGAATGAAGAGATTTTTGGTCCGGTGATCTGCGTACGCCGTTTCGCCTCTGAAGCCGAGGCGATTGCCCTGGCCAACGACAGCCAGTTTGGCCTGGTCGCCAGTGTGGTGACACGCAATGCACAGACCGCTGACCGTGTCGCCAACGCTTTGCAGGCGGGGCTTGTGTGGATCAATGCGCCGCAGGTGATCTTCCCGCAGACCGCCTGGGGTGGCTACAAGCAGAGCAGCATCGGCCGTGAATTGGGGCCGTGGGGCTTGCAGGCTTTCCAGGAAATCAAACACGTGATCCGGGCCGTCTGAAGGCACGAAAAAGGTGAGCGCATGCCTCGCGTTGAGGCATGCGCTGGCGTCATGGCTTCAATGAGTTTTTATCGATAGTCAGGTGTTTTACACGACCTCAGGATGAACTCGCTGGCTCAGCCAAGCCCCCGAAAATACGAGGGCTAACGCTGGTCCGGTCGCGCGGATGCAACAGTTTCGACCTGCCTTATACCTACAAAAACAAAGGGAGTCCGTAATGGGCGAGCATGATCTGAACAGACGTCAATTTATCAAGACCGTAGGCGTAGCCTCGGTTGCAGCGGCAGCCATGAGCATGCCGTTCATCAAGGCCAATGCCAGCGACACACGTTTTGCCGGCAAGACCCTGCGTTTGCTGACCTGGTCCGATGACACCGGCCTGGCTGCGCTACGCAACATCGCCGCGACGTTCGAAGACAAGTACGGCTGCAAGGTCATCGCCGACCGCACCGGCAGTACCTCGGAAATGGTCGCCAAGCTCAAGGCCGGCGGTGATCGTCCGCAGTACGACATCATCACCCTGGCAGGCGTCGGCGCCGAAGGTCTGGCCGCCGCCAACCTGCTGGAAAAGCCCGACCTCAACCGCATTCCAAATCTTGTCGATGTACCGGAGAAATACCGCACCGGCGCCAATGGCCACGGTATCGGTTACCTGCTGTGGTGCAACAGCCTGGTCTACAGCACCCGCACCCAGAAAGAAGCCCCGACCAGCTACGCCTCCCTGTGGGATGCCGACGCGGCGCCAAACATCTTCCTGCCGCCGCCGAACTGGACCGAGGCCATGGACCTGATCATCATCGGCGCCAAACTGGCCGGTGGTGACGAACACAACATCGAGCCTGGCTTCAAGAAACTCGCCGAGCTGAAAGATCGTGTGGTGACCCTGGGTGAAAACCCGAACCAGATCGCCGAACTGTTCCGCACCGGTTCCCTGGACATGGGTGGCCTGTACGCACCGGCCTTCTTCCCGAAACAGATCCGCGACCCGAACTACGGCCTGGGCGCCACGTTCGGCATGAAGGAAGGTTTCTACACCGACCTGATGCTGTCGGTGATGCCGAAGAACCGTCCGGGCGATACCGACATGGCCTACGCCTTCATCAACCACTCCCTGGACCCGCTGGTGCAGGGCAAGATGGCTGAAGACATCTACAACGGCCCGGTCAACGCCAAGGCGATCATCTCCGCCGAAGCACGCAAGAGCCCGTACATCCTCACGCCGGAGCAGATTGCCGAGAAAGCGATCATGCACGACAACGCCTTCCTGGCGACTGTGCATGACCAATGGATTCGTCGTTACACGGAAATCTTTTCTTCCTGATCCGTAGGAGCTGCCGAAGGCTGCGATCTTTAGATCCTGCTCTTCGGTAGCTCTGAAAAAGATCAAAAGATCGCAGCCTGCGGCAGCTCCTACAAGGGGGCCGTACAGGCTGATATTTCTGATCTTCCATTGACGAGACCCTTTGCTATGGAACACCAACCTCTGACTCATCCGGTGAGTGCCGCCCCCGTGCGCGCCGCTCGGGGTGTTTCGCCAACGACGCGCGCCTGGCTTTTCCTCTCGCCGTCGATGCTGTTTCTCGGCGTGCTGATCGCCGCGAGCCTGCTGGTACTGCGCATGAGCGTGGGCACCAAGGGCGCGGAATGGTCCGGGTTCAGCCTGGCCAGTTACGCCCAGTTGCTGGAACCCTATTACCTCAAGTCGCTGATGCTGACCCTGCGCCTGGCGCTGATCAGCGCGGTGATCGCAGTGATCCTGGCAATCCCGGTGGCCTACACCATGTCGCGCCTGACCTCACCGTTCGTGCGGCGGATCTTCCTGGCGGCGGTGTTGCTGCCCTTGCTGGTCAACCTGTTGCTGCAAAGCTACGGCTGGCTGGTGATCCTCGGCCCTGGCGGCATGCTCAACCAGGCACTGATGGGCCTGGGCCTGATCAAGCGCCCGATCATGCTGTTGTACAACCAGAACGGCGTGTTGATGGGCCTGGTGCAAACCGCCTTCCCGCTGGCCGTGTTGCCGATTGCCAGCGCCATGCGCGGCGTCGCCCGCAGTTACGAAGAAGCTGCCGCCACCCTCGGCGCCAGTCGCTTCCAAGTGTTCCGCCAAGTGGTGTTGCCGATGAGCCTGCCGGGGATCATTACCGGCGCGACCCTGGTGTTCGCCTACAACGCCAGCAGTTTCGTGGTGCCCTTGCTGCTCGGCGGCCGGCGCGTGCCGATGCTGGCGGTGATGGTGCATGACCAGATCGCCCCGCTGATGAACTGGCCCGCCGCATCCGCTGCCGGTGTGGTGCTGATCGTCACCACCCTCGCGATCATGACCTTGTCCGAATACATCACTGGCCGCCGTCGCCGCATGCTGGAGGCTTCGCAATGAGTACCCTGATCAAGAAGCGCCAGTTGTTGCCCGGTGAAACCGGCAAGTTTGCCGGCATCCTCTCGGGCTTCATCCTGCTGTTGGCGGTGTTGCCGATTCTGACCATGATCGTGATGTCGTTCAGCGGTGCGTCGAACCTCGACTTCCCGCCGAGCAGCTACAGCCTGCAATGGTACAAGGCCGCCTGGCACACCTTCGTGTCGCCGGACGCCAGTGACGTCCTGAGCCTCGGCCAGGCCATGAGCACCAGCCTGCTGGTGTCGTGCCTGACCATGGTTTTCGCCACGATCATCGCGGTGCCGGCGGCCTACGCGCTGACCCGTTGCGAGTTCCGTGGCAAGGCCGTGGCGCTGCAACTGATGTCGTTGCCGCTGGTGTTCCCGATGGTGGTGTTGGGCCTGGCGTTGCTGCTGGTGTTCGACAGCCTGCCGTTCCACATGACCACCTCGCGCCTGGTGATTGCCCACGTGATCCTCGCGTTGCCGTTCGTGGTGAAGAACTGCACGGCGGCGATGCTTTCCATCGGCAGCGAAGTCGAAGAGGCCGCGCAAATGCTCGGCGCTTCACCGCTGCGGGCGATTGTCGATGTGGTGGTGCCGTTGATGAAGTCGGGGATCCTGGCGGGCATGCTGCTGGCGTTCATCGTCTCGTTCAACGAATTCACCGTGACCTACTTCCTCTACACCATCGACGTCATGACCGTGCCGATCTGGATGTACAGCCGCACCGTGTCTTCGCTCGACCCAACCGTATTTTCGTTTGCCGTGCTGATCGTGCTGATCGACTTCGTCCTGATCTGGGCGCTGGAGAAGCTGGTTGGTGAAGGTGGCGTTTCGTTCTGATTTCTTGAGGTGATTCACATGTCTGGTCTGATTCTGGAAAACGTCGAGAAACATTACGGCTCGGCCTGCGCGGTAACGGATGTGAACCTGCATTTGCCCGAGGGCAAACTGGTGTGTTTCCTCGGCCCTTCGGGTTGTGGCAAAACCACCTTGCTGCGCATGATCGCCGGCCTTGAAACCCTGACCGGCGGCGAGATCCGCCTGGATGGCGAAGACATCGGCAACACCCCGGCGCACCTGCGCAACTTCGGCATGGTGTTCCAGTCCCTGGCGCTGTTCCCGCACATGACAGTCGGGGAGAACATCGCCTATCCGCTGAAACTGCGTGGAGTCAGCAAGGCTGACCAACAGGCGCGGGTGGTGGAATTGCTGGAACTGATCCAGCTGCAGCAGATGATCAATCGCCCGGTGGCCAAGCTGTCCGGCGGCCAACGCCAGCGCGTGGCGATTGCCCGGGCGATTGCCTCACACCCGAAAATCCTCCTGCTCGACGAACCGCTGTCAGCGCTGGACGCCAAGCTGCGCGAGTCGATGCAGGTGGAAATCCGTCAACTGCAACAACGCCTGAACATCACCACCATCATGGTGACCCACGACCAGCGTGAAGCCATGACCATGGCCGATATCGTGGTCGTATTGGGTGAACACAAGGTGCAGCAGGTGGGTACGCCGATCGAGATCTACCGGCACCCGGCCAACGAGTTCGTCGCGGACTTCATCGGCTCGGGCAACATCTTCCCGGCCACGGCGCTGGGTAATGGCAAAGTGAGTTTGCCGGGCGGCGATGCGCTGCAAGTACCGATCTGCAGCAGCATCGTGGTCGGTGAAAAGGTGAAGATGTTGATTCGCCCGGAAGACCTGCAACTGTCAGCGCCACAGGCGACGGCGGGCAACCGCCTGCTGGGCAAAGTGACCTTCGTGCGCGATATCGGCGCGACCATCGAGACCACGGTGGAGTGTTCAGGGGTGTCCTTTACCGCGCTGAGCACGCCGTGCCAGGGCTTTGGCTTGAGCGTTGGGCATCCGGTGTCGGTGACCTTGCCGGTGGAGGCTTGCCGGGTACTTGGCGCCTGATCAGGATTTGATGTTGGCCTTGCTGGCCTCTTCGCGGGCAAGCCCGCTCCCACAGGGTATGTGGCGTTCACAAAACCTGTGGGAGCGGGCTTGCCCGCGAAGGCGTCAGTAGCCGCATCACTGGATCCGGATCAAACCGTCAACCGCAACCGCGCCAGATCCCTTAACGGCGGAGCCCCGAACAACCGGCTGTACTCCCGGCTGAACTGCGAAGGGCTTTCATACCCGACCCGATACCCTGCCGCCGAAGCCTCCAGTCCTTCGGCCAGCATCAGCCGCCGTGCTTCCTGCAGGCGCAGCTGCTTCTGATACTGCAACGGGCTCATCGCCGTCATCGCCTTGAAACGATGATGCAGCGTCGACACGCTCAGGTTCACTTCCTTGGCCAGATCATCAATGCGTAACGGCTGTTCGAAATTGCCGTTGAGCCATTTGATCGCCTGGCTGATGCGATGGCTCTGACTGTTGGCGATGGCGATTTCGTACAGCCTATGTCCCTGTTTGCTGCGTAACAGTCGATAGAGGATCTCCCGGCGAATCAGCGGCGCCAGCATGGCGATGTCTTTCGGCGTGTCCAGTAACCGTGCCAGACGCAGCACCGCATCAAGCATCGCGGTGTCGAGTTTTTCGACATACAGCCCGCGTCCGGCCGGCCGGGTGGGCACGCCGAGGGGACCGGCGTCGGCGATCAGTGCGGTGATTTCCGTCGGGTCGATGTCCAGGCGCAGGGCCAGGATCGGTTCCTCAGGCGAGACATCCACCACCCGCCCACTGAGCGGCATCGAGACCGAGACCACCAGGTAGTTCAATGGGTCGTAGTTGAAGTACTCGTTGGCCAACTGAACTTCCTTGCGCCCCTGGGCCATGATGCACAGCGCCGGTTGCGCCAGAACCGGGGCGAACTCGTGGGACTGGCTGTGGCGGGACATGAACAGCGAGCCGATGGCTGTGGCATAACTGCCATCTTCGGCGGTGTTGCGGCGGATGATGGCCGCCAGTTCCGCGCGCTGCTTTTCCATGTCGGTGTCCAGCGGGGCTTGAAAGTGATCGAGCGACGACATGCGAGGCATCCTCGGCAAGGCATGGAGGGAGTGGTGCAGAGCATATGTTTGTGCAAGCGGCAGCGGTAGACACATCCTGCCGGATGCTTGCCTGATTCTGCCTGGGGTTGGTTTCGTACCCAAGCACGGCCAACGCACAGGCGCGCTTGAACTAACGCCGATAACCCCGTAGGAGCTGCCGAAGGCTGCGATCTTTTGATTTTGAAAGTGAAAGTCAAAAGATCGCAGCCTTCGGCAGCTCCTACACAAAGCTCGTATGGCAGAACCGTGACAGTGTTTTACAGCTTGTTACAGGCTTGTCATGCAGTTTCGCAGGATTGTGCAACGCACCGGCAGGAATCGACTAACGAGAAAGGCGTCGCGACCCTTAACCTTTGATCCTGTCGCAGCCCGTCCCCTGGCTGCCACGCGACTCCCCGGGAGGGTTGAACATGTCCACGCAAATCCCCGTCAGTCATATGGCCTTCGTTCGAGCGCGCGCCGGGCGTTCGGCGGAACTCGGTGTGCGCCTCAGCGCCCTGATCGAACCGTCCCGTGCAGCGCCAGGCTGCCTGAGCTTTTCCTTGCAGCATTCGCAATGCGATCCGCAGTTGTGGCTGGTGTCCGGTTTCTGGAGCAATCAACAGGCTATGACCGCGTACTTCAACACGCCGGCGATGGAGATTTTTGCCGAGTTGGTGCAGGAGTTGGTGGTCAACAGCCTGGACTTCCACACCTTCAAGGATGTCTCGGCGGCGCAGGCTCTGGGACAGTCCGAAGTGGCGGTACACAAACTGGCCGGTTGAGGGTTTAATGACGGCATTCTCAATCAGCCAGGATGCGCGACATGGCACGTAAAGCCTTTGATCACTTCGAAGCTGTTTCCGCCGTAGTACCGGGCGAGGGTGGTTACCACGCCGCTATCGCCGTCAAAGCGCTGGGTGGTGCCGGCGCCCCGCGTTTTCACAAAGTGCTGGAAGGCCAGATCTTCAAGACCGCTCACGAGGCCGATGATGCGGCCGCCAAGGAGCTGACCCGCCTCAAGGACGTCAAGGAAAACACCGACCTGCTCTGGTGATTCTCACCGCCCCGGGCGGTACATCTTGAACAACGCCTCAGGCCCCAGCTGGAAGTAATCCGCCGGCCCGCCGCCGCGCAGAATCGGTTCTGCCGCGGCGGTGTCGTATACCCCATCCTTCAACAGCCATTTGGCGATATGCACGGCGACCACTTCGCCGAGGATCAGCCAGCTCGGCACCACGTTGCCGTCCGCCCGTTGCAACTGGATGATCTGCGTGACCTTGCACTCGAAGGACACCGGGCTCTCTGCCACCCGCGGCACCTGAATGACCTTCGAGGCAGCGGTCGTCAGCCCGGCCAGTTCGAATTCGTTGACCTCAGGCCCGACCATGGCGCAGCTCTGGTTCATCTGCTCGGCCAGCGGCCGGGTGGCCAGGTTCCAGGCGAACTCGCCGGTCTGTTCGATGTTGTTCAGGCTGTCTTTGCGCCCGACGCTGGAAAAACCAATGATCGGCGGGATGTAGTTGAAGGCGTTGAAGAAGCTGTAGGGCGCCAGGTTCAAGCGGCCCTCGGCGTCCTGTGAAGAGATCCAGCCGATGGGGCGCGGGCCGACGATGGCGTTGAACGGATCGTGGGGCAGGCCGTGGCCGTTGGCGGGTTCGTAGAAGTGGATGTCGTCGGGCATGGGATTTCCAGGGCTTTCGGGAGACGTTCATGGTGCAAGCATGCGCCACGGATTTCCAGTCGGATTCGGTACTTGAGTTGATGAGATCCAATGTGGGAGCGGGCTTGCTCGCGAAAGCGGTGTGCCAGTCACATTGATATTGGATATGCCGCCGTCTTCGCGAGCAAGCCCGCTCCCACATTTAACCGGGTTGTTCCAGAAGGAACGCGGTCGAATGTGGGAGCGGGCTTGCTCGCGAAGAGGCCAGTACTGCCAGCTTCGATCTATCTGTCAGTCAGTGACGATCCGCGAATGCTTGCGGGTGTCTTTCATGGTGACGTACACCAACAACGACACGGCAATGCACGCGGTAACGTACCAGTAGTAACCCGTCTCCATGCCGATGCTCTTGAACCACAGCGCGATGTATTCAGCGGTGCCGCCGAAAATCGAGACGGTCAGTGCGTACGGCAGGCCGACGCCCAGGGCGCGGATTTCGGTCGGGAACAGTTCGGCTTTCACCACCGCGTTGATCGAGGTGTAGCCGCTGACGATGATCAGCGCCGCCATGATCAGGAAGAACGCGCCCCACCAGGTCGTGATGGTGTGCAGGGTGGTCAGGATCGGTACGGTGAACAGCGTGCCCAGAATGCCGAAGGCAATCAGGATCGGCCGGCGACCGATTTTATCCGACAGCCCGCCGATGATCGGTTGCAGGCACATGAACAGGAACAGCGTGGCGGCGGAAATGGTGGTGGAGTCGGAAATGCTCATGCCGACGGTGTTCACCAGGTATTTCTGCATGTAGGTGGTGTAGGTGTAGAACGCCAGCGTACCGCCCATGGTCAGGCCAACCACGGTCATCAGTTCCTTCGGGTGACGCATCAAGGTGCGCATCGCGCTTTCCTTGGCTTTTTCTTTCTTGGTGAAGGACTCGGTCTCTTCCATGCCGCGACGCAGGTACAGCGCAACCACGGCACACAGCGCGCCGATGGCGAACGGGATGCGCCAGCCCCAGGCGTAGAGCTCCTCGGTGGTCAGGAAGTTCTGCAGGACAATCAGCACCGCCAAAGCGATGAGCTGGCCGGAGATCAGGGTCACGTACTGGAAGCTGGAGTAGAAGCCACGACGCTCCTTGGTTGCCATCTCGCTGAGGTAAGTGGCGGAGGTGCCGTATTCGCCACCCACCGACAGGCCTTGCAGCAAGCGCGCGAACACCAGCAGGATCGGTGCGCCGATGCCGATGACTTCATAACTCGGGCTCAGGGCGATCAGCAGCGAGCCGAAGCACATCAGGTACACCGAGGCCATCAGGGCCTTTTTGCGCCCGACCTTGTCGGCATACAGACCCATCAGCCAGCCACCGATCGGACGCATCAGGAAGCCCACGGCGAAGATCGCGGCGGTGTTGAGCAGTTGTGCGGTGGTGTCGCCTTTGGGGAAGAAGGTCTTGGCGAAGTACAGGGAGAAGGCGGCGTAGACGTACCAGTCGTACCACTCGACCATGTTGCCGACAGAACCGCTGAAAATCGATTTGATGCGACTGGCGGTGGTTCTTTCTTTAGCCGGCGTGGCAGCCGACCCAAGGGGCAGGGCGTTGGAGTTATCCATTGAAGGATCCTTCATTTAATTGTTTTTGTGGAGCGCGAATAAACGCAGCCTGCCAGGGCTATAGCAGGAGCTGTGCCAACGGGGAGAGGGCCGGTTTAGAGGGGGCAGGATGTTTGGCTGAGCGGAAATCCGCCTATGAGGATGTTTGCGTGAGCGGAAATCCGCTGAAAAGATCGCAGCCTTCGGCAGCTCCTACAAGGACATCGCGTTCATCGGTAGGAGCTGCCGAAGGCTGCGATCTTTTGATTTTGAGGGCTACTCGCTTAAAAACATCTCCCGGGTCAGACCATGCCGCTGCATCTTTTCATTGAAGGTCCGGCGCGGCAGTTGCAGTTCTTCGAGCACCGCTTTCACATCGCCCTTGTGCCGGGTCAATGCCGCACGCAGGCATTGCGCTTCGAACGCTTCCTGTTGCGCCGCCAGTGACTGGCCGGGCTCGATGCCCAAGGGCTCCGGCTCACCGAGCCCCAATACCTGACGCTCGGCGACGTTCGCCAGTTCGCGCACGTTGCCCGGCCAGTCGTGGCTCAGCAGGTGACTCAACTGGGCACCGCTCAACGGTGGAAACTTGCGTCCCAGGCGTTCGGCGGCGTTTTGTGCAAAGGATTCAAACAGCAGGGGTATGTCTTCACGGCGTTCGCGCAAGGGCGGCAGACGTAGTTCCGCGACGTTCAAACGATAGGCCAGGTCTTCGCGGAAACGTCCGGCCCGCGCTTCGTCGAGCAGGTCCGGCTTGGTCGCGGCAATGATGCGCAAATCCACGCGGATGCTCTGGTTCGAGCCCAGCCGTTCAAGCTTCTGCTCCTGCAACACCCGCAGCAGTTTCACCTGCTGGGCCAGGGGCATGCTTTCGATTTCATCGAGAAACAGCGTGCCGCCGTCGGCGTACTCGAGCTTGCCGATGCGCTTGCCGGACGCACCGGTAAACGCGCCGCTCTCGTGACCGAACAGCTCGGCCTCGAACAATTGCTCGGGAATGGCCGCGCAGTTGAGCGCGACAAAGGGCTTGTCGGCCCGCGGCCCGAAGTCGTGCAGGCAACGCGCGACCAGTTCCTTGCCGCTACCGGTTTCGCCGCGAATCAGCACGTTGACCGGCAATGCTGCCAGGTCCAGAACTTGCCGTCGCAGGGTCTGCAAGCCCCGGGACACGCCAAGCAGCGTGGCATCCAGTTTGGCGCGGTTGTCCGCCTGCTCGTGCAGCGCGCGGTTCTCCAGCACCAGCCGGCGCTTGTCGAGGGCGCGGCGCAGGCTGCCGAGCAGGGTTTGCGGGCTGAAAGGTTTTTCGAGGAAATCGTAGGCACCGTCGCGCATGGCCTCGACGGCCATCGGTACATCGCCGTGGCCGGTCAGCAGGATCACCGGCAAATCGGCATCCCGGCGTTGCACCTCGGCCAACAGTTCCAGGCCGGTCATGCCGGGCATGCGCACGTCGCTGAGAATCACCCCGGCAAAATGCCTGGGCAACTGCGCCAGGCACTCGTCGGCGCGGCTGAACAACTGCACCTCGAACCCCGACAGGCTCAACCATTGCTCGACGGCACTGCGAATGCTGCTTTCGTCGTCGACCACGATCACTGAGTTCAGCATGGTTCATGCACCTCCAGGTCGATGGGCAAAGTCATGGTAAACACGGCGCCTTTGTCATGATTGTCGGCAGTCAGGCGCCCGCCGGATTCATGAACGATGGCAAAGGACACGGCCAGCCCGATCCCCAGGCCATCGCCCACCGGCTTGGTGGTGAAGAACGGATCGAAGACCTTGGGCAGGTTCTCTTCGGCGATACCGCCACCGTTGTCGATCACGCTCAGGCGCCACAATTGTTCGTCGGCTTCGAGGCGGATTTCCAGGCGTTTGCAGGGTTTATCCTGCATCGCATCGAGGGCATTGCGCAGCAGGTTGATCAGCACCTGTTCCAGGCGAATCGCATCGCCACGCACCCAGGCCGGGCGGGTCAGGTGCAGCACGGTGCTGACCTGTTCGTCGCGCAACCGGGTGTCGAGCAGTTGCAGCGACTGATCCACCACCGCCGCCAGGTCCAGGCGTTCGCGCAAACCGCCGGGGCTTTTGCGGGCGAAGGTTTTCAGATGGCCGGTGAGGGCCGCCATGCGGGTGAGCATTTCATCCACTGGCTTGAGCGCCTTGTAGGCGTCATCGACTCGACCGTGGTCGAGCAACAGGCGCAAGGTCGCCAGCTGCATGCGCTGGGCAGTTAGCGGTTGATTGATCTCGTGAGCCAGCGCCGCCGACATTTGGCCAAGCGCGGCGAGTTTGGCCGATTGCACCAGGCCTTCCTGAGCGGTGCGCAGGTCGCGGGTACGCTCTTCTACAAGCTGCTCGAGTTCTTCGCGACTGCGTTGACGCAGTTTGGCCAGGCGCCAGCGTTGATTGAGAAACAGCAGCAGGAACACCAGGGTCAGCCATAGCCCTGCCGCGGCGAGGGCTGCGTTGCGGCTGTCTTCGAAGGCGACTTGCGGACGCCGCAGCAGGTGCAGCGTCCAGCCTTCGGTGCTTAGCGGCAGGGATTCCCACAGGTAATCGGCCTTGCCGTCCGGGCCATCGACCCGAGCCAGGTCGCTGTTGTCATCGAAGCGCCGCAACGATTGAAACTCAAGCGGCGTCAGCGGCTGCTTGTCGTACTGGCGGGTGGTCTTGAGTTCGGCGTGGTCGCTGTCGCTCAGCGGCTTGAGCAGGCGATAGCGCCAGCCCGGCTGGTTGGCGATGAAGATGATTCCACGTGCGTCGCTGACCAGCAAGGTGTCGCTGCCCTGACGCCACTCGCGTTCCAGTTCGGGGAACTCCAGTTTCACCACCATGGCACCGAGGAACTGACCGTCGTCATCGCTGACCGCGCTGGAGAGGAAGTAGCCGGGAATCCCGCTGGTCACCCCCACGGCATAAAAGCGACCGGTGCCCTGCGTACGGGTCTGGTTGAAATAGGGACGGAAACCGTAGTTGTGGCCGACATAACTGCTGGGCAAACGCCAGTTGCTCGCGGCTACGGCCAGACCGGTGCGATCGAGCAGTTCCAGGGTCGAGGATTCGGCGGCGCCGTTGATCTTTTCCAGTTTGCGGTTCAGCGCATCCTGTTGCTCGGGGCTCACCGGGCCTTTGAGGGCGTCGCGCAATTGCGGGTCCAGCGCCAGCACCGAAGGCAGGGCTCGGTAACGTTCGATCAGGGTATGCAGGGACGTGGCATACAGCGCCAGTTGCTGATTGGCGCGAGCCGCGTCCTCGACCATTGACTGGCGCACGGTGTGGCGCATCGCCAGGGTGGCGGCGATGGCGGCACCGGCGATGATCAATAAGGTGTAGAGCGCCAGGCGCAGGGTTCGGGAGGTCGGGAGCATCGAACAGAGATCGGAAAAAAGACAGGCGCAAGATAGCATGCGGATCATCTTGCACCAGTGCTCATCTCATACATTAAAGTCGATACCCTGAGCTATCAGGAACTCATGTTTGTTTTGCGCATTTGTACTATTTCATTTTCGAGTTTTCTCAACGAAATCCAGGCGTTCTCAAAAATTCTTATGAATGTCCATTCGTCGGAACTGTCACTTTTTACAGGTAGTCACCTCGTGCGGATCAAGATGAATATAGTGACACAAGCGCCAGCGAGCGTGCCGGGCGCAGGAGAGTTGAGATCATGAAAAAAGATACGGAATCCCGGACGCGGAGAAAAATTGAACCAAAGTGGGAGGTACTGCCCAGTCCCATAATCACGGCTCCCACAGCGGGAACTGTTAGTCGTCGATTTAACGTTCATGCAATCGTACCATCACCCACGCACACCAAATGGAATCTGGACTTCTTTAGAGCGAGCAATAATCAAAAAATTAAAAGATACAGTGGTGGCGTAGGAGTTGGTTTTATAGCGTTTGTGGTGCCCGATGAGTTGCCGGTAGAAGAGCAGATATATTTCAAGATCCAGTATAAAGTCCTTCTATACAGCCATTGGGCTAAGAGTCGTAACTTTAAAATTGGCCAGGTCATACCCCCTACGCCGGTAATTGCCCATCCCGGAACCGTGCGGGTGCCACAACCAGAAATACAAGGAACCAACGGTGTGGCGGGTGCAACGATCTTACTTTGTGAAGAGGGTGTTGGTACCGTTCTATTCGGAACCGCGACAGTACAGTCCGATGGTTCCTGGAAGACCGTGCTTGCGGAGCCATTGTGGATGGGCGATCCGTTCAGGCTAACCGCCATACAGAAACTGAATGATGTGGTGTCCGAATGGGCGAGCCCGGTTCTTTTTGCTGTCCTGTTCACGCCATTGATTACCGATGTAACTGTTTCTGCTGACGGAAAACCCACTATAAGTGGTACGGGGGGGCTCCAAGGCGCCAGGCTTGAGATCTGGAATACGGGCGGGAGCGGCGGCGTCTTATTATCTACGACGGTTCAATCCGATGGAAGTTGGCGGGTTTCTGCCCCGACGGCGTGGAGCTCAGGAAATCACCTCATTACTGCAAGGCAGATCGGCACGGTCACTGGGGGAGATTCCGAGTGGGCAGTCGATAAAGCGTTTACGGTTTGACCGTCCAGACCTGCGATCTCCTGGTCTCCGTGAACGGATAGAGTCTGGAACCTCTGTCGTTGAAAGTTGGATTTGTACGTATAAAAAAGCCGCGCTGTCGTACTGACAGCGCGGCTCTTTTTAATCAACGGTTCAGCGCTTACTGCACTTCCACCGCCAGGCTTTCACTGATCTTTTTCTGCCAGATGGCAGGACCGGTGATGTGTACCGACTCGCCCTTGCTGTCGACCGCAACGGTCACAGGCATGTCTTTGACGTCGAACTCGTAGATCGCTTCCATGCCCAGTTCGGCGAAAGCGACCACGCGGGATTTCTTGATCGCTTGCGCCACCAGGTAAGCCGCGCCACCTACAGCCATCAGATAAACGGCTTTGTGGTCCTTGATCGCTTCGATCGCGGTAGGGCCGCGCTCGGATTTGCCGATCATGCCCAGCAGGCCGGTTTGCTCGAGGATCTGACGGGTGAACTTGTCCATCCGCGTGGCGGTAGTCGGGCCCGCCGGGCCAACCACTTCTTCGCGCACCGGATCAACCGGGCCGACGTAATAGATGAAGCGACCTTTCAGATCGACCGGCAGGGTTTCGCCCTTGTTCAGCATCTCGACCATGCGCTTGTGCGCCGCGTCGCGACCGGTGAGCATCTTGCCGTTGAGCAGGACGGTTTCGCCCGGCTTCCAGCTCTGCACGTCTTCCGGGGTCAGGGTGTCGAGGTTGACGCGACGGGCCGACGGACCGGCTTCCCAGACGATTTCCGGGTAGGCGTCCAAAGGTGGCGCTTCCTGGGCAACCGGGCCGGAACCGTCGAGCACGAAGTGCGTGTGACGGGTGGCGGCGCAGTTCGGGATCATGCACACCGGCAGCGAAGCGGCGTGGGTCGGGTAGTCCATGATCTTCACGTCAAGCACGGTGGTCAGGCCACCGAGGCCCTGGGCGCCGATGCCCAGTTGGTTGACCTTCTCGAACAGCTCCAGGCGCATTTCTTCAATGCGGTTCTGCGGGCCACGGGCTTTGAGCTCGTGAATGTCGATGGATTCCATCAACACTTCCTTGGCCATCACTGCGGCTTTCTCGGCGGTGCCGCCGATGCCGATGCCGAGCATGCCCGGTGGGCACCAGCCGGCGCCCATTTCCGGGACGGTTTTCAGCACCCAGTCGACGATCGAGTCGGACGGGTTGAGCATGGCCATCTTCGACTTGTTCTCGGAACCGCCGCCCTTGGCCGCCACGTCCACTTCCACGGTGTTACCCGGAACGATGGAGTAGTGGATGACTGCCGGGGTATTGTCCTTGGTGTTCTTGCGAGCGCCTGCCGGGTCGGCGAGGATCGAAGCGCGCAGGACGTTTTCCGGCAGGTTGTAGGCGCGACGTACGCCCTCGTTGATCATGTCGTCCAGGCTCATGGTGGCGCCATCCCAACGCACGTCCATGCCCACGCGGACAAATACGGTCACGATGCCGGTGTCCTGGCAGATCGGACGATGGCCGGTGGCGCACATGCGCGAGTTGATCAGGATCTGTGCCATCGAGTCGCGGGCCGCTGGCGATTCTTCGCGCAGGTAGGCCTCGTGCATCGCCTGGATGAAATCCACGGGGTGGTAGTAGGAAATGAACTGCAGGGCGTCGGCAACGCTCTGAATCAGGTCGTCTTGCTTGATCACGGTCATGAGTCGCGCTCCTCTAAAAGACGGGAACATTCAATAAGGTGCTTGCAGCTTGGGTGCATCGGTCGGTTGCAAGCACCTTTCAAGGCACGCCGGGCAAGCTGGCGCGACGCTAAAAAGGCGCGGCAGTATACCGCGCCTCGCGGACAGGCACACCCGCCGGCAGTCAATCGTTGGTCGCATAGATGCAGCTGCAAGCGGCAAGTTTGAAGCTGCAAGTCAAAGCGCATGATATTTGTGGCGAGGGAGCTTGCTCCCGCTCGGCTGCGAAGCAGATCGTAAATCTGCCGGCACATTACTCCTGAAAGAATGCGGGGGCCGTTTCGCAGCCCGGCGGGAGCAAGCTCCCTCGCCACAGAGTCTTCCGATGCTCGGAAAGTCGATCCCGAAAATTGAATGGTCATTTATCGGTCACGCAACTAAAGTGACATGCGGTCTGTAGAGTAGGACGCTCTGTCAGTCTCCTTTCATCTGGTGAGTCAACGATTGACCCATAACGCCATCCAGCGCCTGTTGCTCAAACGTTTCGCCCTCGCGGCCGGCACCTATGCTCTGGCATTGCTGTTGCTGTGGCTGGCATTCTTTACCGGTCACTACGATGCACCGCTTTCCAGTGTCGCCATCGGCAGCGCACTGGTGGTGATCAACCAGGCCATCCTGTTCGCGGTGTTCTACAGCGGCTGCAATCTGCGCTTCGCCGACCCCAGCCTGACCGAGGTGCAAGTGTTGCTGGGGCTGGGCTGGCAAACCTGGCTGATTGCCCATCTGGACGAAGCCCGGGGTGCGTTCCTGGTGTTTTACGTGCTTATCCTGCTGTTCGGCCTGTTCCATCTGTCACGCCGGTCTTTAGTACGATGCGCGCTGCTGGTGTTTTTCAGTTTCAGTGCAATCACGCTGTGGGAGGGTTACCACTTACAGCTGCCCGACCCGGCCATGGCGTTGTTGCAGGTCTGTGTGCTGTTCATCGTGCTGGTGTGGCTGGTGCTGTATGCCCGCTATGTCCAGGCTTCGCGACAGCGAATGCGCCAGCGGCGTTTTGCCTTGCAGGCGCACCAGGACACGTTGCGCGGGATGATGCGCCAGCTCGAAGACCTGGTGGCCACTGATGAACTCACGGGTCTGTTCAATCGCCGGCATTTCCTGCGCCTGGCTTCCCGCGAATTGAACGCCATGGACCCGGGTGTCATGCATGGCCTGGCGCTGATCGACCTCGACCATTTCAAACGCATCAACGATCTGCACGGCCATGCCGCCGGCGATCAGGTGCTGCAAGCCTTTGCCGGGGTTGCCAGCGCGTGCCTGCGCGACGGCGATGTTCTGGCCCGCTACGGTGGTGAAGAGTTCGTGGTGCTGCTGCCCGATTGCGATGCCGACAGTCTGACTTCGTGCTGCGAACGGCTGCGCATCGCGTTCACCGATGTCGAGCTGATGGGTCTGAATGTACGCAGCCTCAGCCTGTCCGCCGGCATGACCCTGCTGGAACTGGGTGACGACCTTGATGACGCTCTGCAACGGGCCGATCAGGCGCTTTATCGCGCCAAGCGTGATGGCCGCAACCGGTGCGCGGCAGCGTGGGAGAACGTCGATGCCTGAGCTGCGGGTTGGCGAGCGCCAATGGTCGGTGGCGGCGGGCAGCAATCTGCTCGACGCGCTGAACCAGAACGACGTACCAGTGCCTTACAGTTGCCGCGCCGGCAGTTGCCATGCGTGCCTGGTGCAGTGTGTGCGGGGGCTGCCGAGCGACAGCCGCCCCGATGCCCTGAGTGCCCGGCAGCGTGAACAGGGCTGGCGACTGGCGTGCCAGTGCCAGGTGGTCGAGGACTTGCAGGTGCACGCCTTCGATCCGCAAACCGATGGTCATCCGGCCGAAGTCGCGGCGATCGATTGGCTGAGTACCACGGTGCTGCGCTTGCGGGTAATCCCCCAGCGACCATTGCGCTACAGCGCCGGTCAACACCTGGTGTTGTGGGCGGGCAGTGTGGCGCGGCCGTATTCTCTGGCCAGCCTGCCGCAGGAAGATCGTTTTCTGGAGTTTCATCTCGATTGCCGCAAACCCGGGGAATTCAGCGATGCCGCCAGGCAATTGCGCATCGGCGATCCGATCCGTCTCGGTGAACTGCGCGGCGGTGCCTTGCATTACGACCCTGACTGGCACACCAGGCCGTTGTGGTTGATGGCGGCCGGCACCGGGCTGGGGCCATTGTTTGGTGTCTTGCGCGAAGCGCTGCGTCAGAATCACCAGGGCACTATCCGCGTCATCCACCTGGCCCATGATGCCGATGAACACTACCTGGCCAAACCCCTGCAAGCCATGGCCGCCAGCCGTCCGAACCTGAGTGTCGAACTGTGGACCCCGGCCGAGTTGCCTGCGGCTTTGGCGCAACTGCGCCTTGTTTCCCGGCAAACCCTGGCCTTACTCTGCGGAGCCCCCGACAGTGTCGACGCCTTTGCCCGGCGCCTGTACCTGGCGGGATTGCCGCGCAATCAACTGCTGGCCGATGTGTTCCTGCCCCGTGGTTGAGCGCTGACTTTTCAGACGCGAGACCTGCCATGACCGATGCCATCCAAGTTGAACGCGAACGCGGCCTGTTGACCCTGCGCCTGAATCGCCCGGACAAGAAAAACGCCCTGACCCGCGCCATGTACAGTCACTTGGCCGAGGCGTTGCAACAGGCTGACAGCGACCCCGGGATCAACGCCGTGCTGATCACCGGCTCTGCCGAATGCTTCACCGCCGGCAACGATATCGCCGATTTCATCCAGCAACCGCCGAATGGACTCGACAGCCCGGTATTCCGGTTCATGCACAATCTGCTCGAATGCCGCAAACCGGTGATCGCCGCCGTGGCCGGAGCGGCGGTGGGCATTGGCACGACGATGTTGCTGCATTGTGATCTGGTCTACGTGAGCCGTGACGCACGCCTGCGCATGCCGTTCGTCAACCTTGGCCTATGCCCGGAGTTCGGCTCCAGCCTGATCCTGCCGCGTCTGCTTGGGCAGGCCAAGGCGGCGGAGTTGTTGCTGCTGGGTGAAAGTTTCAGTGGTGAACAGGCGGCTGCGTGGGGCATTGCCTGCGAGGCGCTGGGCAGTGGCGAAGAGACCCTGGCCAAGGCGCGGGAGATGGCCCTGCGCTTCGAGTCGCTGCCGCCGGAAGCGGTGCGCATCAGCAAGCAATTGATGAAGGCGCCGGACCGGGAGCTGTTGCGCAAGGTGATTGAGGAGGAGGGGGCGCTGTTTACCCAGCGGCTGCGGTCGCCGGAGGCGTTGGCGGCGTTGTCGGGATTTTTTAGCAGGTAGCTTGAAGGCAACGGGCCGGGTTGCCTTATGAAGCCAGCGTAACTTCAGGCGCCGTTCAGCAGCCGAGTGACGATGACAGTTTTGCCATAGAAACCGTAATAATCATTACCTATGACCAATATCTTTCCGTCGGATTGCAGACTCATCCCCTGAGCAAGGGCTCGAATACCTGGCTTGTGAACCACCCAGCCCTTGCCATTCCCAAACGTCGTGTCGCGGCGACCATTGGCGAGGTATCGAGCGGTGACAAAATTTAGAGTCTGATCCTTGATGTATCTTCCTGAAGCAATGATTTTTCCGTCTTTATCGCCTATACCAAAAAACATCACACTCGCGAAGTCGTCAAAGTTTTCGTAAATGGGCGCGCCTTGGTGAAAGCTCCGGTCAATTAAACCGGTGGACGTATAAACTGCAATTAAACCTTTGCGATCAGGAAAGCCAAAACCGGTGCTAATCGTTCGCTCATCAGATAGCACTGTCAGGGAAGTGAACTGAAAACTTGGTCCTTCCAATAGTTTGTATCCAACTTCTGAAAAGGTTCTGTCAAAGCTACCATCGATATTAAGTCTGGCCAGTACCGCGGCGGAGCCTGCCCACCCACACACAGTGATTTTTCCATTCTGTACAACAATGTCGTTGAATGAGCTACGGACACCGTACACTTCAGAAAGAGACGCGTATCCGGTGTTGTTAAATGACAGGTCAACAATTCCGTCATAATCAAAACACATCACGACGCCCGCTACCAATTGCAGATCAGGATCAATCCCTGTCGAAATTATGTAAATTTTGCCATCCGATGCATGCACCGCACGACCTGAAGCAGCACTGCCGAATTGCAGGATGTCCGCTTCTGTTTGTTGATCGTGCTCGACCTTGAAAGGAGAATGGATGAGCAAAATTCCATCGGTGCCGAATTTTTTGTCCAGCTCTCCCTTATCGTTCAATCGGATCAGCGCTTGCGCCACTGTGGGCGTACCCACTCCCATGGTGTAGCTCCCCACCGATATCAGGATTTTGTCTTCTCCTTCATGGGTTATGTAGAACAATTGAATAGGCGTTGTGCCCAATGATTCGATATCCGGTACCTTGATTCTTATGTGAGCAGTACCTGCGATGCCGAACTCGGCATCGAGTGTGCCATCGCTTAAAACTCGAGTCAGACTGAGATGCTCAGGTAAAGCATCTTCAGGCGCCCAGCTGGATCCACCGATATAGATTTTGCCGTTTGCAGCTTCCGAAACCAATCGGCCGGTGGTCGTCATGTAGTCGCTGTATGTCAGAAGCAGCTGGCCATCTTGTAGCGGCCCAAAACTTGGGTCCAAAGCACCAGCGGAGTGAACGGGGCGGGTATTCATTTCTTCCATTCCTTAATCAGTTGATTTCAGCGAGTTGGTGAAGCGCCTGCAGAGTGAAGTCTGGGCGTCATCATGCTTTGCCAAGGTTCAGCTGTATTAAGTAAGGAGTGGAGTGAGCTGTCTACTGTCAAACTTGACAGGTATTTATCTGTTTTTTCTTGTTTTTATATGTAAAAAAGCCCCGCCATTCACATGGCGGGGCCTTGGTTTTTCGAACAACCGGTCATTCAGACCATCGGGTCGCCAACGTGCAGGATCTTCATGCCGTTGGTGCCGCCGGTGGTGTGGTAGCTGTCGCCTTTGGTCAGGATGACCCAGTCGCCTTTCTGTACTACGCCGCGCTTGACCAGCTCGTCGATAGCCTTCTGGCTGACTTCGTTCGGCGCCAGCGAAGCCGGGTCGAACGGGATGGTGTACACGCCACGGAACATTGCCGCGCGAGCCTGGGCTTCGCGGTGGGGGGTGAACGCGTAGATCGGCACCGAGGAGCGGATGCGCGACATGATCAGCGGGGTGTAGCCACTTTCGGTCAGGGCGATGATCGCCTTCACGCCCGGGAAGTGGTTGGCGGTGTACATGGTCGCCAGGGCAATGCTCTCGTCGCAGCGCTCGAACTCTTTGCCGATGCGGTGGCTGGAGGTCTTGCTGGTCGGGTGCTTTTCGGCGCCGACGCAGATACGCGCCATGGCCTGAACGGCTTCCAGCGGGTACAGGCCAGCAGCACTTTCAGCCGAGAGCATCACGGCGTCGGTGTAGTCGAGCACGGCGTTGGCTACGTCGGACACTTCGGCGCGGGTCGGCATCGGGTTCTGGATCATCGACTCCATCATCTGGGTCGCGACGATCACTGCCTTGTTGTGGCGGCGTGCGTGCAGAATGATCTTCTTCTGGATGCCCACCAGCTCGGCGTCGCCGATTTCCACGCCCAGGTCACCACGGGCAACCATCACCGCGTCGGAGGCCTTGATCAGGCCGTCGAGGGTTTCGTCGTCGGCCACGGCTTCGGCGCGTTCGATCTTCGCCACCAGCCAGGCAGTGCCGCCGGCTTCGTCGCGCAGTTGACGGGCGTATTCCATATCGGCGGCGTCACGGGGGAAGGAGACCGCGAGGTAGTCGACTTCCATTTCCGCGGCGAGCTTGATGTCGGCCTTGTCTTTTTCGGTCAGGGCCGGAGCGGTCAGGCCGCCACCGCGACGGTTGATGCCTTTGTGATCGGACAGCGGGCCGCCGATGGTCACGGTGCAGTGCAGTTCGGTGGCCGTGGCGGTATCGACGCGCATTACCACGCGACCGTCGTCGAGCAGCAGCTCATCGCCCACGCCGCAGTCCTTGACCAGGTCCGGGTAGTCGATGCCGACCACTTGCTGGTTGCCTTCGGTCAGAGGATGGCTGGTGGAGAAGGTGAATTGATCACCGATCTTCAGCTCGATCTTCTTGTTGGCGAATTTGGCGATACGGATTTTCGGGCCTTGCAGGTCACCCAGCAGGGCGACGAAGCGGCCGTGCTTGGCAGCGAGGTCACGCACCAGCTTCGCGCGAGCCTTGTGCTCGTCGGGAGTGCCGTGGGAGAAGTTCAGGCGGGCGACGTCCAGGCCAGCCAGAATCAGCTGTTCGAGAACTT
This sequence comes from Pseudomonas sp. IT-P258, assembly GCF_949767825.1. NCBI lineage: Bacteria > Pseudomonadati > Pseudomonadota > Gammaproteobacteria > Pseudomonadales > Pseudomonadaceae > Pseudomonas > Pseudomonas sp. IT-P258. The sequence goes on from NZ_CATKPU010000065.1 coordinate 331,476, forward strand.
CCGGCGAGTTACTGGCCGGGCCTAGGGTGGCGACGATTTTGGTACGACGGACGGACATGCAAAGACTCCTGAGTTCAAGCGCTGAGTGAGGCTACTATGCTCCGAAGTTGTAGTCATTGTTCGTTTGCACTACTTATTTCTTTCTTTATTGAACCCTGCAACTTTGCGTCCCGGCAGCCTGAAGATTTCCGGCCATGGGTCGATACAGCGTTCAAGACAGGAGATTTCCCCATGCGTTTCGTTCTCATTGCCGCCCTTGCCATCAGCGCCCTCAGCGTCACGGGATGCACCCGTTGGTCGATGAACCATCATTTGAACAATGCCTACAGCGCCTACGACCGGGGCAATTGCGAGCAAGTGATGCTCGAGTTGTCCAAGGTCGAACGCGACAGCCGCGCGCGGCCTTATGTGTGGCCGGAAGTATCGTTGATGCGCGGCCTGTGCCTGGAGCGGCAGAAGATGTACATCGATGCGGTTCAAACCTATCAGTTCATCATGGCGTCCTATCCTCAGAGCGAATATGCCTACCGCGCCCGTGCCCGCATCGAAACCCTGCAGAGCCTGGGTCACTACCCGATGCGCAGTGCAGCGGCTGTTAAACCTACGCAGTTCTGATGGCGATAACCCTCCAGTCGCTGGCTCACCGGCGGTGCTGAGCTATAGTCCAATGAACCGGTTTTAGAGCCTTGTCCTCTGAACCGGGGCAACACCTGTGACCGGCACAAGCAGGACTCTGCGCTACAAGGACTGGCGCACCGGAAGCGGGGAGAGCGGGCAAAGACTCATGCATACCCGTTCCGAAGCAGTAGTGCGGCTCTGCTTAAGAGCCTTGCATAGCGAAATTGCACATGTTCACTGACCGCCGAATCGAGCGGCATCAACTGCCGTACTTCCTCAAAGTGTTCAACGGCATCACCGGCAAACCCATCGGCTACCTGGGCAATGTCTCCGAAGACGGGCTGATGCTGATCAGCCAGTTGCCGATGATGATCGGCGCGGACTTCAACCTGCGCCTGAAAATTCCCGCCAGCGAAGGTGGCCAGCGAATCATCGACCTGCAGGCCTGTTGCCTGTGGTGCCACGAAGACGCGACCCCCCAACATTACGACGCCGGGTTCAGCCTGCAACGGGCGCCACCGGAATATGGGCAATTGGTGGAGGCGTTGAAGCAGTACTTCAGTTTTCTGCCGTTGCCGGCTTCGGCCTGAGATCAATGGGAACTCGGCTGTGAGTGATTGCTCAGGCTCAGAGTCCGGTTCTTTTCCAGCCCAGGTACCGAGTCACCAGCTCTGCCCCCAACTCACCGGGCCGCGCATCCATCACCAACACTCCATGAGCGTTCAAGCGCTCATGGAGTTCGGCGCGTGCATTGAGGTAGTCCACGGTCCCGCAATAGGCCAGCGCTTCGGACAAGGTCTGCACCGATGACTGACGCAGGGTATCGAGCACGTCTTCGCGCAGGCTCGCGACCAGCACCTGATGCTGCCGGCTCAGGCGGTGGACGGCCGGAAGCAGTTCATCGTCGTCCTCTTCGCGCAGATTGGTCACCAGCACCACCAGTGCCCGGCGTTTTTGCCGTGCCAGCAGTTGCGTGGCCGCGGCTTGATAGTCGGCGCTGCGTTGGCTGCTGCTCAAGTCATAGACGGTGTTGAGCAGGGTGTTGAGATGACTGGTGCCTTTTACCGGCGCGAGGTAGCGCGGCTGTTCGCTGGCAAAGGTACTCAGGCCCACCGCGTCGCCCTGACGTAGCGCCACGTAGCTAAGCAACAGACAGGCGTTGAGGGCGTGATCGAAGTGCGACAGCTCATCATCCTGGCTGCGCATGTGCCGGCCGCAGTCGAGCATGAAAATGATCTGCTGATCGCGTTCGTCCTGATACTCCCGGGCAATCGGCGTGCGCTGGCGGGCGGTGGCTTTCCAGTCGATCTGGCGCAGGCTGTCACCCTCGCGAAACTCGCGCAATTGATGGAATTCCAGGCCCAGGCCCCGCCGTTGTTTCTGGCGGACGCCAAGCTGGCTGAGCCAGTTGTCCACCGCCAGCAATTGCCCTCCATACAAGCGGGCGAAATCGGGATAGACGCGGGTGGCGTCGGGCAGTTCGAGCAAGCGTCTGTCCGACCAGAGCCCCAAGGGACTTGGCAGGCCGACTTCGCAGCGTTCGAAGCTGAAGTGACCGCGCTTGAGCGGGCGCAGGCGATAACCGGCCAGGCTGTGCTGGCCGGGTTGCAGCTCGACCGTCAGCGGCAGGTGTTCGAAGCTCAGGCCAGGTGGCACATGATCGAAGACTTGTACCTTCAGCGGTTGCGTAAAGTCGTGTTCGACCGTCAGTTGCACCTCGCCCCATCGACCCAGGGCCAGGCTGCCGGGTATCTGGCGTTTCAGCCGGGGCGAAGGCAAGCGCTTGAGGCGAATGGCATCGAGGATGGCCAGGGCCAGCAGCGCCAGGAGCAACCCCCAGTTGATCGCCATGAGATTCGCCGGAACCGCGAACTGCAATGCCCGCAAAGCGCCCGACACAATGGTGCAAGCCAGCAGGATCAATAGCCAGGCGAGCATCAGGCGCGAGGGTTTCACAGGCGCGGCGCCGGCACTTGGTCGAGCATCTGCTGGAGCACCTGATCGACATCCAGGCCCTCGATGTCCAGCTCCGGCGCGATGCGCACCCGATGGCGCAGCACGGCCAGGGCACAGCCCTTGATGTCATCCGGAATCACGAACTCACCGCCGCGCAACAGCGCTCGGGCCCGGGCACATCGCACCAGCGCGATGGATGCGCGTGGGCCGGCGCCGAGGGTCAAACCGGGCCAATTGCGGGTGGAGCGGGCCAGGCGCACGGCGTAATCGAGCACCTGGTCATCCAGGGCCAGGTCGCTGGCGATGCGTTGCAGGGCCAGTACATCCCTGGCCTGGAGTAACGTGCGCATCGGCTGGACATCAAGCATATCGGCCCGGGTCGAGCGGCAGACCTGACGCACCATGTCCAGCTCTTGCCCGGCATCTGGGTAGTCCATGCGCACTTTGAGCATGAAGCGGTCCAGTTCAGCTTCCGGCAAGGGGTAAGTGCCTTCCTGTTCGATCGGGTTTTGCGTGGCGAGCACCATGAACGGTTGCGCAATCGGCAATGGCTGGCCTTCGAGGGTGACTTGCCGCTCCTGCATGGCTTCGAGCAGCGCGGCCTGGGTTTTCGCCGGGGCACGGTTGATCTCGTCCGCCAGTAGCAGGTTGGTGAACAATGGCCCCTTGCGCAGTTTGAATTGCTCGGTCTGCAGGTCATACACGGCATGCCCAGTGACGTCGCTGGGCATCAGGTCCGGGGTGAACTGGATTCGCGCGAACTCACCGCCGAAGCAGCGGGCGAGGGCGCGCACCAACAGGGTCTTGCCCAAGCCCGGTACGCCTTCGAGTAGCACGTGGCCACCGGCGATCAGCGCGGTCAGGACGTCGTCGATCACGCAGTCCTGGCCAATCACTGCTTTTTGCAATTCTTTGCGTACGGCCTGGGCCAGATGGCCGGCACGCTGGCGCTGTTGAGCGGCATGGCTCGGTGCGTCGGGCTCGATCGATTGACTCATAGGGCGTTCCTCAAGGTTTGCAGGTGGGCGACCTGACGGCTGAATTCAACGCTGGAAAGCCGTTGTTTCGGCCGCGGGCTCATGGCCTGGCTGATGGCGCGTGTGGGTTGGCCGGTCAGGCGCGCGAGCACCAGCCATTGTTCGGCAACACCGAGCTGTTCAAAACCGGGGTGGCGACGCCGCACACGCCGCAGGATGTCTTGCTGCAAGGCTTGCAGCAGGCCGGCCTGACCGTTGCGGCGCAACAGGAAGTCGGCACTGGCGCGCAGATGCTCCTGCAGTTGTCGGCGCGCTTTCGGCGCCGGTTCCAGCAATGGACCCTGACGCACGCCAAAGTGCCAGAAACCCAGGCCGATCAAGGCGAACAGCGCGACAAGCGCCTGGGGGAAATAACGCAGCAGCAAGGTCAGCAGGCTGTCGTGATCGGTGTTGAATATTAGTGTCACGCGGGTGTCGGCGGTCAGGTACCAGAGCAGCCAGGCGTTATCGTACCGGTCGATGGCCGGGGTTTTCCACAGGTCGGCATCGGTGACCACGATGATCGAACCGAGCCCGTGGTCGAGTTGCATCATGTGGGTGGCCCTGGCGCTGTTGGCCCAGGCCAGGGCGAGGTTTTTCGGGTCTTCGAGATGGAACGCGGTATCGAAACCGGCATAGGCCGGGGCGTCTTCGTCTTCCAGGTAGAGCTTGGTCAGTGGCGGGTACGGATCGTCACCGACACCCGGCGGTGGGGCCTTGAGGTCTTTGCTCAGGGACTGGTGCAGTTGCACCTTGTCGAGCAGCAGGTCATTGCTGTGGCCGAGCTTTTCATCCCACAGCGACTCGGCGACGAACAGAAGGCGCCCGCCGGCCCGGGTCCAGTTCATCAACTGGTCGATCTGCCTTGGACTCATGTTGCCCCGTTCCCCGAGCAACAGCAGGCTGTGTTGGCGAGGGTCGAGGCTGGGCAGGATGTCGAGGCCATTGGCGTGGTCGACGCTCAGGCCTTGTTTGCGCAGGAACAACTCTGCCGCCAGATAAGGGTTGGCATTGGCTTCGGGGGAGGGGCCGTGGTCGATTTCGGTCTGGTAGGGGGTAGCCTTGAGGTACAGATAAACGCTCAGTGCAGCCAGCAACACGGCAACCAACGCACCGGCTATCGAGCCCCAGCGCCGGCTCAACGGGCAGTCTCCGGGCCGAACAGAACACGCCAGCCATTACACAGTTCCTGCTGCACCTGAGCGGGCGGCAGGCGATGCCCGTAGGCCATGTTTTGCCAGTGCCCGGTCAGGTTTTGGCTGTAGGCCAGCAAGGCCGGTTGTTGCAGTAGTTCGACACGCCGAAGCACCTGGCCTTCGGTGTCGGCGGACTTGAGCGCGATGTTGAAGTCGTGCAGCAGACGGCTGAGCAGGGCGCGATAAAGCAAACCAAGCGCTTCGCGTGGATGAGTCTGCCAAAGACTTTCGGCGTGGGCGGCGATGTCGCTGGGCAGGGACTCGGGCTTGAGGTCCAGGCCGAACGCCTGCGGCGGTAACGGTCCCGTGGCTTTGTAGACGGGGATCGGTCGGCGGCTGACGAAGGCCTGTAACCAGTCGCGATAGCGCCAGATCAACAGGCCGACGGCCCCAATGACGATGCCCCACAGCACGATTTCAATCAGGGTCGCCAATGCCCCGAAGCCTTGTCCCTCGAACAGCTTCAGCAGGGTCTTCAACCATTTCGGTGTCTTGCCATCGTCCGTGGCGCCAGCACTCGATTGCTCTTCGCCAAAGCGGTAGCGCGTGACCGACTCCCGGTTCTTGAAGGGCGGCTGTTCGAGGATCGCCTTGATGCTGTCCCTGGAGGCCTGGCTGGTCAGGGGCTGATCCAGCAGGCGCGGGCTGTCGGGTGAGAGGGCCGGCTCCGTGGCCCATGTGGTGTGGGTGGTCGGCATCAGCACAATCACGGCCATCAACAGGACAGCGCTTGCACCGACCAGACGCTGGCGCATTCGACGGAACACCAGTTCGATATCCCAGGCCTCCAGCACGGTGCGTCGGTTGAGGTACAGGCTGAAACCGCAGGCGACATAGATCGGTTCCCAGACCACCAGCACCAGCGCATAAAAGGCGTTGGTCAGGTGTTCCAGCCAGCGCCAGTCCTGGGTGGCCGCCGAGATCAGCGACTGCCAGCTCCAGTCGAGCGCGACCTGTTGTGGCAGCAATAGATAGAACAACACCATCAAGCCGGTCCACAACGTGCCTTCCAGGTGCGCGCCGACGATTGTCAGCCAGCGTGCGGCGCCGGCATCTCGCTGCAACAGCACCTGTATCCGTTGTTGCCGTTGCTGCCCATCCAGTCCTTCGAGTTGCATCACCGGCATCAGGAAACTGCGGGGCAAGCTCAGGCGTCGCCAGGTCAGGCTGGCCAGCAATTGCGGTTTGAGCAGGCGTGGCCATTGGTGCAGGGCCTGCTTGAGCGTAGGCGTTTCACCGAACATGGCTTTGGACAGGATGTACAAGGGCAGGCGTTCGAACGCCGGCTTCAGCCACCAGAAAATGAACACCGCTAGAGTGGGCGAATCCCAGAGCCCCCAACTGAGCAGCGCGAAAACCGGCAAAGTAACCAGGGCCCAGCTGGTCATCAACAGGCGTCGATGGCGTTGGCTCAGGAGCACCCCAAGATCCATGGCTTCCCAGTTCGAACGTGGGCGAATCACCACCGTGGCGTCACTCAGGCGCATGGCGGTGACGTCCGGCGAACACGAGATAAACCACCACCAGCAGCCAGAGCGCCGCGCCGACCAGGTACTTGGTCTGGTGCGAAGGGCCGGTCTTCGACGACCAATAGGCTTCGATAAAGGCCGCGATCAACAGAAATAGCATGGCCCCGCAGATCAGCAGCACGCTCTTGCCCGCTGCCAATTGCAAGGCCTCGGCGCGTGGCAGGCGCCTGGGGGCGACCAAGGCCCAGCCCAGCTTCAGACCGGCGGCACCGGCCAGGGCGATGGCGCTGAGTTCGAAGGCGCCATGGCCGATCACGAATGACCAGAAGGTTTGCCCATAGCCGACGTAGGTCAGATGCCCGGCCACCGCCCCGATCATCAGGCCGTTGTAAATCAGGAAAAACACACTGCCCAAACCAAACAGCAAACCGCTGGCGAAGGTCTGAAAGGCAATGCCGATGTTGTGCATGATGTAGTAGCCGAACATCGCCCAGTCCTCACTGGCGGCTCGCCCCGCCGTGCGCCCGAGGTGACCGGCAACGGGGTCGTACATGCTTTGCATCTCGCTGACCTGCGCGGCGGGGATCAGGTTGTAGACCAGCTCGGGGTACAGGTACACCAACAGCGCGAAGCCGGCCAGGCTGCCAAAGAACATCAGGCTGGCGGCGAGGACAAAACGCCATTGTTCGCGCACCAGTCGCGGAAAGTCAGCCATGATGAACGCCAGCACATTGGCCCCCAAACGGCTGCGATGACGGTAAAGCTGTTGGTGTCCGCGCAGCACTTGTTGCTGCAGGGAGTCGATCAGAAAACTGCTGTAGCCACGCTCCCGTGCCAGTGCCAGGTGTTGGCAGAGACGTCGGTAGTCCTTCGGGAAACTGCCGGCGTCGGTGCTTTTGCCGTCCCGTTCCAACTGCTCGAGCAGGTGGGCGAAATGCTCCCATTCGGCCTTGTGCCGGCTTTCAAAAAGGCTTTGCTTCATGTCGGCCCCAACAAGCCGCGGGCGATGCCGTTGAGCTCGGTCACCGCCTGTGGGGGCTGGACTTTCAAGGGTTGGGCGAGAATCGAAGCCAGTTCTTTGACCCGGGCTGCGGAGAGTTCACCCTGGCGCTCGGCAAACCCGAGAATGGCCCGTTGTTCGGTGAGTGTCAGGACAAAGGCCGGGCGACGCGACTGGGCTTCGGGGAGCTGGGGGCGGGTGTGCGGTCGTTCGCGGTAGATCACCAGGGTCCCGGCGGCGATATCGCCGAGGCGCTTGAAGTGGGGGTGTTGCAGGCAACTGACGGCCCCGAGGAAGTAACCGAATGGCAGCAGGTCGACAACGCGCAACAGGTTGCGCAGCAGCGACGCCGACCAGCCGACCGGGGTGCCATCGTCGTGCACCACCCGCAAGCCCATCCATTGTTTGCCCGGCGAGCGGCCGTGGTTCAGCACCTCGAACAGCACCATGTACCACCAACTCACCACGAACAGCAGGATCGAGCCGAGCCCGGCTCCCAGTTTGCCGAGCATCGCCAGCACAATGAACAGCACGCCCAGGACCAGGCCGCGCAAACCAAGGTCGATGGAGAATGCCAGCGCACGGACCATCAACCCGGCCGGCCGCAGTGGCAGATCGATGCCTTCCGGCGTTTCGACCTGGTACCGCGTATCCAGTGGCGGTGACAGCGGCGCATTCCGTGGCTGTGCTGTTGTCTCGAGCATGGGCAACCTGACGATGTGGCCTTATTCGGGATTGTGTATCCATTCGATGCTAGCAGCCTATTCGAGGGGCGGGGGCGGGAGGAAACGACATAACTATGTATTGCATGGTGAGCCGCGCAAGGTGTTTGAATGACAAGACTACTGGCCGGGGCGGGAGGTGAACGCCTAGACTTTGTCGATCTTCAGTTCAGGAATCGCCCGTGACCTCCATCTTCTGGTACGACTACGAAACCACTGGCATCAACCCCCGTTGCGACCGTCCGTTGCAAATGGCCGGCTTGCGCACTGACTTCGATCTCAATGAAATCGATGAGCCGGTCAATCTTTACTGCCAGCCCAGTGATGACATCCTGCCGCATCCGGCTGCCTGCACGATCACGGGGATCACCCCCGGGCAACTGCAGGCGCAAGGCTTGAGCGAAGCCGATTTCATGACCCGTGTGCATGCCCAGCTCTCGGCGCCCGGTACCTGTGGCGCGGGGTATAACACCCTGCGTTTCGATGACGAGATGACCCGCTACAGCCTGTACCGAAACTTTTTCGACCCCTATGCTCGGGAGTGGCAGGGCGGTAACAGTCGTTGGGACCTGATCGATGTGGTGCGCGCCGCTTATGCCCTGCGCCCCGATGGCCTGGTCTGGCCGACCGATGACGAGGGGCGGGTCACGCTCAAGCTCGAACGCCTGACCGCTGCCAATGGCATCGATCATGGCAATGCCCACGAAGCGCTGTCGGATGTTCGCGCGACAATCGCCCTGGCGCGCCTGATACGGGAAAAACAACCGAAGTTGTACGACTGGCTGTTTCAACTGCGCAGCAAACAGAAAGTCATGGACCAGATACGCCTGCTGCAACCTTTGGTACATGTTTCCGGACGTTTTTCGGCCGCGCGCAGCTATGTGGGTGTGGTGTTGCCGCTGGCCTGGCACCCGCGCAACAAGAACGCCCTGATTGTCTGTGATCTGCACCTCGATCCCCAGGGCCTGCTCGACCTGGATGCCGAAAGTTTGCGCCAGCGCTTGTATACCCGCCGCGACGAGCTGGCCGAGGGCGAGTTGCCGGTGCCATTGAAGCTGATTCACATCAACAAGTGCCCGGTAGTGGCTCCGTTGTCGGTACTTCGCCAGGAAGATCAGCAGCGTCTGGGGTTGGATATGGCGCTGTATCAGCAGAGGGTGTCGCAGCTCAATGACGCCCGGAAAGTTTGGCAGGATAAAATCCTGGCGATTTATGCGCGCGAAGATTTTTCCCAGAGCCAGGATCCGGAGCAACAGTTATATGATGGATTTATCGGTGATCGGGATCGACGATTGTGTGAACAAGTCAGGACCGTTGACCCGATGCAATTGGCACAAGAGCAGTGGCCTTTCGATGACGAACGTTTGCCTGAATTGCTGTTTCGATATCGCGCACGCAACTTTCCCGACACGTTGAATTCCGAAGAGCAAGAACGCTGGCGAATATTCTGTCAGAAACGTTTGTCAGACCCAGAATGGGGTGCGCCAAATACCCTTGATAGTTTTGTGGACGCCGCGGCCCAATTGAGCGTTAGTGCTACTGCGTTTCAGCAGGGGGTGCTCGGTGAGTGGCAGGATTATGTCCAGGGACTGCGCAAGCGTTTGAGTCTTTGAAATCGAACATGCCGGGGCTTAAACACCGCGCATAAAAAACGCCAGCATTTGCTGGCGTTATTTTTTGTCACGGATCCATCTGCGACAAGCTCTGAGGCTTAGCCCAGCAGGGTAGCCCAGCCTTCCACCACGTCACCGCCCCACTTGGCTTTCCACTCTTTCAGAGTCTTGTGGTTGCCACCTTTGGTTTCGATGACTTCACCGTTGTGCGGGTTTTTGTATTGTTTAACTTTGCGAGCACGCTTGGTGCCAGTAGTTTTCACTGCACCGCCGCGTGGTGCCTTGGTTTTGGATTCTGGATCCAGCAGCGCGATGATGTCACGCAGGGACTTGGAGTATTCGCCCATCAGGGTGCGCAGTTTGCCTTCGAATTCCAGCTCGGTTTGCAGTTTGTCGTCTTGGGACAGGTTCTTCAAACGGGCTTGCAGCTCTTTGATAGCTTCTTCGGTGGCGCGATATTCGTTGATCAAGGACATGGTGACTACCTTATGTTGTACGCTGGATGGCAGGTGACAGTGCGGCAATAATAGTCACCGTGTTTCATCAAGTAAACATTTAAGGCAAGTTTATTTAATTTAATTGCCGGGGTTTTGGCTCGCATTGGTAATGCAGTTTTTAGTGTGGTCCCGGTCTGTCAGATATACATAAATTAACAATTGCTCGGCGACGCAAGAGCATCTGTGCAAGCAGGCACTGCGGGTGTCCGCCCTGGCGCACTGACCTTCCGGCAGGGCGAAACGTCAACAATACTGCAGTTTTGCTGCGCAATCGCTAGAATGGCGGCCTTTGCGAAGTTCTGGAGTTTCCCCCTCATGCGCACTTTTCGTCTGGTGATTTCTTGCCCGGACCGTGTTGGCATCGTTGCCAAAGTCAGTAACTTTCTGGCATCACACAACGGCTGGATCACTGAAGCGAGCCATCACTCGGACAATCTCAGTGGCTGGTTCTTCATGCGTCACGAAATCCGTGCCGACTCCCTGCCATTTGGTATCGAAGCGTTTCGTGAAGCCTTTGCCCCGATCGCCGAAGAGTTCTCGATGGACTGGCGCATCACCGATACCGAGCAAAAGAAGCGCGTGGTCCTGATGGCCAGCCGCGAGTCGCACTGTCTGGCCGACTTGCTGCACCGCTGGCACAGCGATGAGCTGGACTGCGAAATTTCCTGTGTGATTTCCAACCATGATGACTTGCGCAGCATGGTGGAGTGGCACGGTATTCCGTACTACCACGTCCCGGTCAATCCGCAGGACAAGCAGCCAGCCTTCGCCGAGGTTTCGCGCCTGGTCAAGCAGCACGACGCCGAAGTGGTGGTGCTTGCCCGCTACATGCAGATCCTGCCGCCCGAGTTGTGCAGCGAATACGCGCACAAGGTCATCAACATTCACCACAGCTTCCTGCCGTCGTTCGTTGGTGCCAAGCCGTACCACCAGGCCTCCCTGCGTGGCGTGAAGCTGATCGGCGCGACCTGCCACTATGTGACCGAAGAGCTGGATGCCGGCCCGATCATCGAGCAGGACGTGGTACGCGTCAGCCACAGCGACAGCATCGAAGACATGGTGCGTTTCGGCCGTGATGTCGAAAAAATGGTGCTGGCCCGTGGCTTGCGTTATCACCTGGAAGACCGGGTGCTGGTGCACGGCAACAAGACTGTCGTCTTCTGACAGACGTACGTCACAGTTGAAACTCGAAGGGCCTGGGCGTTCAATCGCTTCAGGCCCTTCGCCGTTACTGCACCGAGGACATGACCATGGCCGATCCACTGGACAAAGCCACCTCCAAGGCTCCCGCCACGCTGGGCGAGGGTTGCCTGAGCCGCTACGACCCGGATGACATGGGGCCTGAAACCGGTACGGAGTTTCCTGACGCCGCGCAGCTGTGGGAGCAGATGCAGCAAGAGCCCGAGGACAAACCTAAGCCTGCCTGAGTTTCATCAACTTCATCAGCAGTGGCCGACCCAGCATCAGCAAAAATACCGGCCCACCGACCAGTAAATAGAAGTAATAGGTCACCGCCCGCCAAATCAGAATCGCCGCGGCTGCCGTGGATTTCCCGACCATGGGCGCCAGCAGTGCAGCGGACGTCAGTTCGGCCGCCCCGGCTCCCCCCGGCAGCAGGCTGAATTGACCGGCGCTCAGGGCAAGCATCTGGACCAGAAAACTCCAGGCCCACTGCAAGTCCGCGCCGAGCCCTCGTAGCGCCAGGTACAGCACGCTGTAGCGCAGGACCCAGTGCATGCAGGTCAGGGCGAATACCTTGATCAAGGTCCGCACGGGCAACTTCAACGTGTCGGTAAACGCCGCCAGAAACTGCAGGAGTTTGCGCGCCCAGCGCATTCGCGTGGCCGCCTTGACATTGAGTCGGGCGAGCCAACGGCCACTCAGGCGAATCAATAAGCGGTGATAGCGGGCCACCATGACGCAACTGATCAGGCCGCCGAACAGCGAAACGGTGCTGACCATCAGCATCCATTCCATGCGCTGGCTGAGGTGCTGGAACAGGGCGTAAATCAGAATCCCGCTCAGGGCACAGAGGAAAAACAGCAAGTCGCTCAGTTGATCCATGGCAAACACTGCACTGCCCCTGGCGGGACGCACGCCGCGACGCGCCAGTAAGGCCATGATCGTCAGAGGTCCGCCACTGCCGCCGGGCGTGGCGCAGTAGGCGAATTCGGCGGCCATCACCACGCCGAGGCTCCTGAGTCGGCCGACCTTGTCGCACTGATCCCCCAGCAACAGGCGCAAACGCAGAGTGTTCACTCCCCAGCACAGCAGGATCATGCCGAACATGATCAGCAACCACGGCAGCGGAAATGCGCTCAGCCGAGACCAGGTTTCGCTGCCGCCCAACAATAATGGAATCAGCACTGCCGCGAGCAAACCGACGAACAACAGCAGTGCGCGACTCATGCGGCAAGGCCCATTCGGTCGTTTTGCAGCGCCAGCCAGCGGGCCTTGGTCATCGGAACTCTTCCGATGTCGAGCAGGTGCTCCAGGGTTTGTAGCCAGTATCGGCGTGAGAACTCATGGCGCATGTCCACCGGGTGCAGGCCCAGGCGAATCACCGGGGCGTGCTGCCAACGCTGTTCTCGCCAGTCGCTGACGAGCTTCGAAACACCCCGGCGCAAGGCGCTGCGCGCGCTCCAGACCAGCCCCGGCGCCTCTATCGCGATGAAATCCGGTAGCCGGTATAAATGTTGCGAGTCGCTGGTGTAACTCAACGGCAATTGGCGCAACGCCTGGCGAGTGCCCTGGCTCATCAGCCAGGCCGGGGCGACGAACCCCTCGAGCGGCCAGTCATGGCGGTGGAACATATCGATACCCGAACGCAACCGGGCGAGGGCGTCTTCCTGCGACAAACGGTAAAACTCGCCTTCGTGGGTGTAGACCCGACGCATGAACCAGTCGCGGGGATTGATGGTCATCGGCCCGTCGTCACAATGGAAATAGCCATGCAGTGCCAGTTCGTCGCCCCGGGCGACCCTGGCACTGAGCTGGCGACAAAATTGCGGATGGGCGTCCAGATTGTTGTGTTTGTGCAAATCCGGGACCACCAGCCAGGTGATCGGCACGTCACCCAAGGCGTCGACGGTTTCGACGAACGGCTGGTAATCGGCCCAGGTGGGCGGTGCCACGTCGTGCAGTACCAGCAGTAAAGCGGGACAGTTCATGGACTCAACCATTGGCTGCCTGCGGCCATTGGCTGCCGAGCACGGCGTGGTAGTGGCGCAGCAGGCTGTTGACCACCGTATCCCAGGCGTAATGCCGTTCGACATGCAATCGCGCTTGCCGGCCCAGGGTTACGCTGCCCGAGCCGAACAGTTCTCGAACGGCGGTGGCCATCGCGGCGGGATTGTTCGGCGCACAGAGCAGGCCGCAGTCCTCGGTGACGATTTCCTCGAAGGCCCCGGCCGCCACGGCTACCACTGGAATTCCGCTGGCCATGGCCTCCAGAATGACCAGGCCGAAGGTTTCCTGATCGCCGGCGTGGAGCAATGCGTCGGCGCTGGCCATCAGGCGGGCCACCTGCGCCGCCGGGCAGAACTCGTCGATCACCGTCACGTTGGACGGCACGGCCGTGGGCATCGACGAGCCAACCAGCAACAGGTGATAGCGTCGGCCCAGGCGTTTCATGCAGTCGAGCAGCACCGGCAGGTTTTTTTCCTTGGACCCGCGCCCGGCGAAGATCAAGAGGCGGGTGTTTTCGTCCAGGCCCAGCTCGGCCCGCAGCCCGGGGTCTCTGGCATCGGGATTGAAGGTTTGCAGGTCGACGCCGAGCGGCTGCACGAAGACATTCCTGACCCCAAGCCCGATGAGCTTGTCGGCCATGACCCGGCTGGGCGCCAGGACCCGGTCGAAGTTGCCATAGAGCTTGCTGACATAGGCCTCGACGTTGTTGGTCACCCAGCTTCCCATGCGGTTGCTGACCAGCAGCGGCAGGTCCGAGTGATAGAAGCCGATGACCGGCACATCGAGTTGGCGCCGCGCATCCAGCGCCGCCCATGCGGTGAGATAGGGGTCGCCGACTTCGATCAGATCGGGTTGCAAGTCTTGCAGCACATTGCGCCAGGGCGCCAGACGCAGAGGAAAGCGATAACCCTTGCCGAAGGGCAGGGCAGGGGCGGGAACCGTGAAGATGCCATCCTGCTCGCCCAAGGACGATCCGGGGATCAGCAAACTGTGGCGAATGCCTGGCTTGATGCCCAGGCGACGATGCTTTGCATCCAGATAAGTGCGCACGCCTCCACTGGCGGGGGCGTAGAACATGGTGATGTCCGCGATATGCACGATGAACGATCCTCCGGTCCTGTTACTCCTTTGGTTGACCTATATGAAGGATAGATGTTCGGTCGGGGTTTGTTGCAAGGCGCTGGATGAAGGCTGTTGTGGCGAGGGAGCTTGCTCCCGCACGGCTGCGAAGCAGTCGTCAAATCAGCCGATGTGTTTTTGTTGACACACCTTGGATACCGATTTTGGGGGCGCTTCGCGGCCCAGCGGGAGCAAGCTCCCTCGCCACATGGGGTTGCTGCATCAGATACGGAAACTGCCTACCAACTGCTTCAACCGTGCCGCCTGCTGCTCAAGGTCCGAGCACGCGCGCAATGTCGATTGCAGGTTCTCCACGCCTTCCTGGTTCAGTGTGTTGATCTCGGTGATGTCGACGTTGATCGACTCCACCACGGCGGTCTGTTCCTCCGTCGCGGTAGCCACCGACTGGTTCATGCCGTCGATTTCACCGATACGCAGCGTCACGCTGTTCAGGCGTTCGCCCGCGAGGTTGGCGATTTCCACGCTGTCCTGACTGTGGCGCTGGCTGTCGCTCATGGTGCTGACCGATTCCCGGGCGCCGACCTGCAACTCCTCGATCATGGTTTGCACCTGTTGCGCCGATTCCTGTGTGCGATGTGCCAGGTTGCGCACTTCGTCCGCCACCACGGCAAATCCACGACCGGCTTCACCGGCGCGGGCGGCTTCAATGGCGGCGTTGAGTGCCAGCAAATTGGTTTGCTGGGAAATGCTGGTGATCACTTCGAGAATCTGCCCGATGTTCACCGTTTTGCTGTTCAGCGATTCGATGTTGGAGCTCGATGCACTGAGCATGCTCGACAGTTGATTCATCGCCGCGATGCTGCGCTCCACCACTTGCTGGCCGTCTTCGGCCAGGTTGCGGGCATCGCTGGCCTGGCTCGAAGCCTGAGCGGCGTTACGGGCAATTTCCTGGGCGGCGGCACCGAGCTGGTTGATCGCGGCCGCGACGCTGCTGGTGCGCGAGGCTTGCTGGTCGGAGTTGAACATCGACGAGTTGGAAGCGGCCACTACGCGCAATGCCACTTCGTTGACTTGCCCGGTGGCTGAGGACACTTCGCGGATCGAGCCGTGAATGCGCTCGACGAAACGGTTGAACGCGGTGCCGAGTGTGCCGAATTCGTCATTGTTCTGGATGGTCAGGCGCTTGGTCAGGTCGCCTTCGCCGTCGGCGATGTCGGCCATGGCACGGGTCATGACGTGCAGCGGCTGGATCAGGATGCGAATCAGCATGCCGAGCAGGGCGATGATGATGGCCACGGCAATAATGGTCGCAACCACAGCCGAGGCGCGGAATTCGCTGAGCATCGAGTAGGCTTTTTCTTTGTCGACCGACACACCGATGTACCAGTTGACCGATGACAAGCCTTTGATCGGGGTGAAGGTCACGATGCGGGTTTTGCCATCGACCTGGATTTCGCTCATTGCGCTGCTGATAGCCGGCGTGTCTTGCGGGTAGACATCCTTGAGCGCCTTCATCGCCAGCGCTTTGTCGGGATGTACGAGGATCTTGCCATCGGAGCTGACCAGGAAGGCATAACCCATGCCGTCGAAATCCAGCGTGCCAAGGCTGTCGGCGATCACTTGCAGGCTCAGGTCGCCACCGACCACGCCGATGTTCTGGCCGTCCTTGATGACGCTGTCGACAATGGAGATCACCAGTTGGCCGGAAGCCAGATCAATATAAGGCTCGGTCAATGCCGAACCGCTGCTGCCTTGCGCGCTTTTGTACCAAGGGCGTGCACGTGGATCATAGCCATCGGGCATCTTGCTGTCCGGGCGAATGATGAACGAGCCATCCTTGTTGCCGAGGTAGGCGCCCATGAAGGTCGAGGTCACGGCTTTTTGTACAAGCAGGCTGGAAACGTTGTCGGCATCGGGGTTGAGCGCAACAGTTTGTGACAGGTTTTCAATCAACAGGCTGCGCCCGTTCAACCAGGTCTGGATATTGTTGGCGGTTACCGCGCCCATTTCCTGCAGATAATTTTCCAGGTTTTCGCGAATGGCATTGCGCTGCAAATAGTCGTTGTACAGCGTGAATGAGGCGAAGGCGGCAATCACAATGAGGGCGGCGGCAAGCAGGATTTTATGGCTGAAACGCAGATTTTTGTTCATGGCTTGGGGTTCCGCTAAGGTCTTAATGTCCAGCGCGTGCTTTTATAAAGGGACGCACGACGGGCAAGGTTGAAAGCAAGTGAATTTTCCGACTCTCCTTAGGGAAATTTCCGACCAGATCGTGTCTGACTGCTTTGTCGTTATCTCTATCGGCCGTGCAGGACCAAAGATTAATCATGGGTGACCAAATGCCTGACTCATTGCAACTCGTTATCGGCGCAGATCTCGAAGGGCAGCCGATTGCCCAGGCCATGCGCCTGGCGAACCGCCACGGATTGATCGCGGGCGCGACCGGCACCGGCAAGACCGTCACTTTGCAACGAATGGCCGAAGCCTTCAGCAATGCCGGCGTAGCGGTGTTCGCCGCCGACATCAAGGGTGACCTGTGCGGCCTTGGCGCCGCCGGCAACCCCCAGGGCAAGATCGCTGAGCGGATTGCCGGGATGCCCTGGCTCAACCACAAGCCTCAGGCTTATCCGGTGACGTTGTGGGACATACACGGTCAGTCCGGTCATCCTTTACGCACAACCTTGAGTGAAATGGGGCCGCTGCTGCTGGGCAGCCTGCTGGAGTTGACCGACAGTCAGCAATCGGCACTCTACGCCGCGTTCAAGGTGGCGGACCGCGAAGGCCTGTTGTTGCTCGATCTCAAGGACCTGAAGGCGTTGCTCAATCACCTGCGGGACAACCCCCAGTTGCTGGGCGACGATGCGGCATTGATGACCACCGGCTCCAGCCAGGCATTGCTGCGACGTCTGGCGACCCTGGAGCAACAGGGCGCCGAAGCCCTGTTCGGCGAGCCGGCGCTGCAACTCGAAGACATCCTGCAACCCACGGCGGATGGCCGTGGGCGCATTCATTTGCTGGACGCCAGCCGCCTGGTGCATGAGGCGCCGAAAGTCTATGCGACGTTCCTGCTGTGGCTGTTGGCCGAACTGTTCGAGCAACTGCCGGAGCGTGGCGATGCCGAAAAACCCTTGCTGGCATTGTTCTTCGACGAAGCTCACTTGTTGTTCAACGGTACGCCCCAGGCATTGCGTGATCGTCTGGAACAGGTTGTAAGGCTGATTCGTTCGAAAGGCGTGGGCGTGTATTTCGTCACCCAGTCGCCGGGTGACCTGCCGGATGATGTGCTGGCGCAGCTGGGTTTGCGCGTCCAGCACGGTCTGCGTGCGTTCACGGCCAAGGAGCAGAAGTCCCTGCGCGCGGTGGCCGAAGGATTCCGGCCGAATCCTGCGTTCGACGCGTTGTCGGTGTTGACCGAGCTCGGGATCGGTGAGGCGCTGGTCGGCACCCTGCAGGAAAAGGGCACGCCGGAAATGGTCCAGCGGGTGTTGGTGGCTCCACCGCAATCGCGGATCGGGCCTTTG
This sequence comes from Pseudomonas sp. IT-P258, assembly GCF_949767825.1. Classification (NCBI taxonomy): domain Bacteria; kingdom Pseudomonadati; phylum Pseudomonadota; class Gammaproteobacteria; order Pseudomonadales; family Pseudomonadaceae; genus Pseudomonas; species Pseudomonas sp. IT-P258. The sequence goes on from NZ_CATKPU010000065.1 coordinate 349,353, forward strand.
ACTGAAACCGAGCGCACGATGTTGATCGCAGGCTCACCGTTCAAAGGGCGTTATGACCAACCGATCGATCGCGAATCAGCCTATGAGGTGCTGGTGGGACGCAAGGGACTGGCACCAGAGCCCGAAGCGGAGCAGGGCAAACAGGAACCGAGTTTCACCGAACAGGCCGGAGAGTTCCTCGGCACAGCGGCTGGGAAGGCGCTGAAATCGGCGATGCAACAGGCGGCGAACCAGATTGGCCGACAGTTGGTGCGCGGCTTGATGGGCTCGTTGCTGGGCAGCAAAAAACGCCGCTGAAAGCAAAGGATCGCAGCCTTCGGCAGCTCCTACGGGTTGCTCGCAAATTTAAATGTAGGAGCTGCCGGAGGCTGCGATCTTTTGATCTTGTCTTTAACCTTTGGTTTTGGCATGCGCCGCCAGTCGCTCCAGCGCTGCCCGCAGATTCGGGTCGCTGATCCCGTCGGCCGTGGCCTGAATGGTCGCTGCCGCGTCGTTGGACAAGTCCATGGTATGCCCGGCCGCACCTTGCTGAACGGTCGGCGGTTGAACTTTGAACAGGATCCGGGTCAGATTGGCAAACTCGTCGAACATTTGCAGTTGCCGTTGCAGGCGCTTCTGCTGGTAGCGCAGGCGGGTTGCCCAATGACCGTCGGTGACAATCAGCAACAAACTGCCTTCGCGCCAGGAAGCCACGTGGCAATGCTCGCGAGCGGCGGGTTGCAATTGGCTTTCGAGCAAGCGTTGCAGGTGACCCAGGCGTTGAGCGTGGCCGAGAATGGCCTTCAGCGGCTTGGCTTCGCGTAGTAGAACGGCAGGTACTTTGGCCGTAAGTGGGCGAAATGCCATGATCAGACACCTGAAGTAACAGAGGCGCCATGGTAGCAGAAAGCGCCGGATGCACCCGCCCATTGCTTTTGTGGGCGCTTTACCCATTAAATCAACAACTAACTTCTGTCTTGAACGGCTTGAAGTTGAGCAAAACGCCCTTATTTTATGTGAGCCCCGTCAAAGCGCTGTGCCAGCATCGTGGAATATCGCCACTTTCCTCTCCATCGTTTCCGGGTAGAATGCTCGTTCGCATGCGGCCATGAGGGCTGCACGGGCGACTCACGGGGCCGCCCTCCATCCCTTTAGTGTGGAAGATCCTGCCGATATGTTTGCGCCTTTGTTAAAGAAACTTTTTGGAAGCAAGAACGAGCGTGAAGTCAAGCGCATGCTCAAGACGGTGCAACTCGTCAATGCCTTCGAAGAGCAAATGGTGGCCCTTTCGGACGATCAATTGCGTGCCAAGACAAGCGAATTCAAGGCCCGCATCGCCAAAGGGGAATCCCTCGACAATCTGCTGCCAGAAGCCTTTGCGGTCGCCCGCGAAGCCGGCAAGCGTGTCATGGGCATGCGCCACTTCGATGTCCAGCTGATCGGCGGCATGACCTTGCATGAAGGCATGATCGCGGAAATGCGTACCGGTGAAGGCAAGACCCTGGTGGCAACACTGGGCGTTTACCTCAACGCGCTGTCCGGCAACGGCGTGCACGTTGTGACGGTGAACGACTACCTGGCCCGCCGTGACGCCAACTGGATGCGCCCGCTGTATGAATTCCTCGGCCTGACGGTCGGCGTTGTCACGCCGTTCCAGCCGCCGGAAGAGAAGCGCGCTGCCTACGCCGCCGACATCACCTACGGCACCAACAACGAATTCGGTTTCGATTACCTGCGCGACAACATGGCGTTCAGCATGGAAGAAAAATTCCAGCGCGAACTCAATTTTGCCGTGATCGACGAAGTCGACTCCATCCTCATCGACGAAGCCCGTACGCCGCTGATCATCTCCGGTCAGGCCGAAGACAGCTCCAAGCTGTACATAGAGGTCAACAAGCTGATCCCGCAGCTCAAGCTGCACGTTGAAGAAGTCGAAGGCGAGGTCACCCAGGCCGGTCACTACACCGTCGACGAGAAGACCCGTCAGGTCGAACTCAACGAAGCCGGTCACCAGTACGTCGAAGAAACGCTGACCCGCATCGGCCTGCTGGCTGAAGGCGAGAGCCTGTACTCGGCGCACAACCTGAGCCTGCTGACTCACGTCTACGCCGGCCTGCGCGCGCACAAGCTGTTCCATCGCAACGTCGAATACATCGTGCAGGACGGTCAGGTCGTACTGGTCGACGAGCACACCGGCCGGACCATGCCGGGCCGCCGCTTGTCCGAAGGCCTGCACCAGGCCATCGAAGCCAAGGAAAACCTGAACATCCAGGCCGAAAGCCAGACACTGGCGTCGACCACCTTCCAGAACTACTTCCGTCTGTACAACAAGCTGTCCGGCATGACCGGTACGGCCGACACCGAAGCGTTCGAGTTCCACCAGATCTATGGCCTGCAGGTCATGGTGATTCCACCGAACAAGCCGCTGGCCCGTAAAGACTACAACGACCTGGTGTTCCTGACCGCCGACGAGAAATACGCGGCAATCGTGGCCGACATCAAGGAAAGCATGGCCGCGGGCCGTCCGGTTCTGGTCGGTACCGCCACCATCGAAACCTCCGAGCACATGTCCAGCCTGCTCGTGAAGGAAGGCATCGAACACAAGGTCCTGAACGCCAAGTTCCACGAAAAGGAAGCCGAGATCATTGCCCAGGCCGGTCGTCCGGGCGCACTGACCATCGCCACCAACATGGCCGGTCGTGGTACCGACATCCTGTTGGGCGGTAACTGGGAAGTGGAAGTGGCTTCCCTGGAAAACCCGACCCCTGAGCAGATTGCCCAGATCAAGGCCGACTGGCAGAAGCGTCACCAGCAAGTGCTCGAATCGGGCGGTTTGCAGGTGATTGCCTCCGAGCGTCACGAATCGCGCCGTATCGACAACCAGCTGCGTGGTCGTGCCGGTCGTCAGGGTGACGCCGGTTCCAGCCGTTTCTACCTGTCGCTGGAAGACAGCCTGATGCGCATCTTCGCCTCTGACCGGGTGAAGAACTTCATGAAGGCCCTGGGCATGCAGCCTGGCGAAGCGATCGAGCACCGCATGGTGACCAACGCCATCGAAAAGGCCCAGCGCAAGGTTGAAGGCCGCAACTTCGACATTCGCAAGCAGCTGCTCGAGTTCGACGACGTCAACAACGAACAGCGTAAAGTGATCTATCACATGCGTAACACGTTGCTGGCCGCCGACAACATCGGTGAGACCATCGCTGACTTCCGTCAGGACGTGCTCGACGCCACCGTCAGTGCGCACATTCCTCCGCAGTCGTTGCCTGAACAGTGGGACGTGGCTGGTCTGGAAGCTGCATTGCAGAGCGATTTCGGTGTCACGCTGCCGATCCAGCAATGGCTCGACGAAGACGATCACCTGTACGAAGAAACCCTGCGCGAGAAACTGATGCAGGAACTGATCGCGGCGTACAACGAGAAAGAAGACCAGGCGGGCGCCGAAGCGCTGCGCAGCTTCGAGAAGCAAATCGTTCTGCGCGTGCTGGACGACCTGTGGAAAGACCACCTGTCGACCATGGATCACCTGCGTCACGGTATCCACTTGCGTGGTTATGCCCAGAAGAACCCGAAGCAGGAATACAAGCGCGAGTCGTTCACCCTGTTCTCCGAATTGCTGGATTCGATCAAGCGCGATTCGATCCGTGTGCTGTCCCACGTTCAGGTTCGCCGCGAAGATCCGATCGAAGAAGAGCAGCGCCTGCGTCAGGAAGCCGAGGCATTGGCCGCTCGCATGCAGTTCCTGCATGAAGAGGCGCCAGGCCTTGAACAGCCGGAAGTGTTGGGCGAAGAGGTCGATGTTGCCCTCGCGGCCGCGCCGGTTCGCAACGAGCAGAAACTGGGTCGCAACGAGTTGTGCTACTGCGGTTCGGGCAAGAAGTTCAAGCATTGCCACGGGCAGATCCAGTAAAACCCGTTTCAAACGCTGAAATACCCGCGCCGCGACCGGCTTCTGCCGTCGCGGCGTTTTACCATTCGAACCACCGTTCTGCTGAAACGGTGCTGACATCATTTATAAAGGAGCGCATTCATGGCTGTTGGTCTTGGTCCTTTGCCAACGTTGCACCCGGTTGCCGGTTTTGAACTCGGTATCGCCTCGGCCGGCATCAAGCGCCCGGGGCGCAAGGATGTTGTGGTCATGCGCTGTGTTGAAGGCTCCACGGTTGCTGGCGTGTTCACCCTGAACGCCTTTTGCGCCGCGCCGGTGATCCTGGCCAAGCAACGCGTGCAAGGCCCTGTGCGTTACCTGCTGACCAACACCGGCAATGCCAACGCCGGTACCGGCGAGCCAGGCCTGGCCGCCGCCGAGCGCACTTGCGCCAAGCTGGCCGAACTGACCGGTGTCGAGGCCAGCCAGGTGCTGCCGTATTCCACCGGTGTGATCGGCGAGCCGTTGCCGGTCGAGAAAATCGAAGGCGCGCTGCAAGCGGCCCTCGACGACCTGTCGATCCATAACTGGGAAGCCGCCGCCACCGGCATCATGACCACCGACACCCTGCCAAAAGGTGCCAGTCGTCAGTTCCAGCACGACGGCGTGACCATCACCGTAACCGGCATCAGCAAAGGCGCCGGCATGATTCGCCCGAACATGGCGACCATGCTCGGCTACATCGCCACCGACGCCAAAGTCTCCCGCGATGTGCTGCAAAACCTGATGCTCGATGGCGCCAACAAGTCGTTCAACCGCATCACCATCGATGGCGATACCTCGACCAACGACTGCTGCATGCTGATTGCCACCGGTCAGGCGGCACTGCCGGAAATCACCCGTGCCGAAGGCGAACTGTTCGCCAAGCTCAAGCAAGCGGTGTTCGAAGTGTGCATGGACGTGGCCCAGGCCATCGTTCGCGACGGTGAAGGCGCGACCAAGTTCGTCACTGTTGAAGTCAACGGTGGCGGCAATCACCAGGAGTGCCTGGACGTCGGTTACACCGTGGCTCATTCGCCGCTGATCAAGACCGCGTTGTTCGCTTCCGACCCGAACTGGGGCCGTATCCTGGCGGCTGTAGGCCGTGCCGGAGTGCCGAACCTGGACGTGAGCAAGATCGACGTGTTCCTCGGCGACGTGTGCATCGCCAGCCGTGGCGCGCGCGCGGCGACCTACACCGAAGCCCAGGGCGCGGCGGTGATGCAGCAGGAAGAAATCACCATCCGTATCGAGTTGGGTCGTGGCGATTGCAGCGAAACCATCTGGACCACCGACCTGTCCCACGAATACGTGAAGATCAACGCCGAGTACCGTACTTAATACACGGTTCAAGACCGAGTCGTCCCATTCGCGAGCAAGCCCGCTCCCACAAGAGATCTTCAGTGAACACAAAGTGTGCGTACTGCCCGATCAACTGTGGGAGCGGGCTTGCTCGCGAAGGCTGACGACCAGACGCTAGATATTCTGGCTTGTTACCCTGACGAGAAGGCACCCCGAACATGAGCCTGCACCTGATCATCGGCGACAAACTGCATTCCTCCTGGTCCCTGCGTGGCGCCCTGGCCCTCGATCTGACTGGCGCTTCCTACACCGAAGAACTGATCAAGCTGAACCAGCCGGACACCCGTGAGCGTCTGCTCAAGCATTCGCCAACCTGTAAAGTCCCGCTGCTGAAAACCGGACACGGCACCATCGCCGACTCCCTGGCGATTGCCGAATACCTGGCAGAACAGTTTCCCGACGCGAACCTGTGGCCCAAAGACATTGCCGCCCGTGCCCAGGCGCGTTCGGCGTGCGCGCAGATGCACAGTGGCTTTTTCGCCATGCGCGGCAACATGCCGTTCGACCTGAGCCATGACGCAGCGCTATCGCCGGTCCCGGCCGATGTCCAGGCGGACATCGAACGCATGTCTGCGTTGTGGGCCGAGTGTCGTGCCGCTGCGACCGAGAGCGGTCCGTACCTGTTTGGCCGCATCACGTTGGCCGACGCGTTTTTTGCACCCATCGCCGTGCGCCTGCGCACCTATCGGGTGAAACTGTCCGCGGCTGACGAAGCCTATGTTGAAACCCTCTACCAATGGCCAGCGTTCAAAGCCTGGCAGAAGGCCGGACTGGAGGAGTCGTAAAGGTGAAACGAGTCCATGTCGCCGCCGCCGTCATCCGTGATGGCAGTGGCCAAATCCTGATCGCCCGTCGTGCGGATTCACAGCACCAGGGTGGCTTGTGGGAATTTCCCGGGGGCAAGGTCGAGGCCGACGAGTCGGTCGAAACCGCACTGGCCCGCGAACTTCATGAGGAACTGGGCATCGTGGTCGGCGCGGCGCGCCCGCTCATTCAGGTCCGGCACGATTACCCGGACAAGCAGGTGTTGCTGGATGTCTGGGAAGTCTCGGCGTTTACCGGCGAGCCCCACGGCGCCGAAGGCCAACCGCTGGCCTGGGTGTCGCCCCGGGATCTGTCGGATTACGAGTTTCCGGCGGCCAATCAGCCGATCGTCGCGGCCGCGAAATTGCCCGCTCAGTACCTGATTACCCCGGAAGACCTGGAAACCCCGGCGTTGCTGCGCGGCATCCAGAAGGCCATTGCTGGCGGCATCAAGCTGATCCAGTTGCGCGCACCGAACGGTTACGACCCGAAATACCGGGACCTGGCCGTGGATGCGGTGGGGCTGTGTGCCGGCAAGGCGCAATTGATGATCAAGGGGCCGTTCGAATGGCTGGGCGACTTCCCGTCCGCCGGTTGGCACATTACCTCGGCGCAGCTGCGCAAATACGCAGCGGCTGGCCGACCGCTACCGGCATCGCGCTGGCTGGCGGCGTCGTGCCATAACGCTGAAGAGCTGGCGCTGGCCGAGCAGATGGGGGTGGACTTCGTGACCCTGTCGCCGGTACAGCCGACCCAGACTCACCCTGGCGCCGAGCCGTTGGGTTGGGAGCAGGCGTCGAGCTTGATCGAGGGCTTCAGCAAGCCGGTGTTCCTGCTTGGTGGGGTTGGCCCGGCTGAGGTCGAGAAAGCCTGGGCGACGGGTGCGCAGGGTGTGGCGGGAATACGGGCGTTTTGGCCTGATTCCCAGTGATGCAAATGGCCTCATCGCGAGCAAGCTCGCTCCCATAGTGGATTTGCGGCGATCACAAAACCTGTGGGAGCGAGCTTGCTCGCGATGAGGGCTTGGCAGGCGCCGGCTAAACCTCAGGTTTCGCCGCAGGCTGCCAAAGAATCTCCGCCACTCCCTGACGCTTGGCAATCAGCCGCGCCATCACAAACAACAAATCCGACAACCGATTGATGTACGCCAGGCCAACCCCGGCTAGCGGCTCAATCGCATTGAGCTGCTGACAGCGCCGCTCTGCGCTGCGCGCCAGGCTACGGCAGACATGAGCCTGGGCAATCAGCGTCGAGCCACCGGGCAAGATGAAGTTTTCCAGGGGCCCCAACTCTTCATTCCACACATCGATCGCCGCTTCCAGTCGTTCGATTTCCGCTGCATTCAACGCCTGGTACACCGGCATCGCCAGTTCGCCACCCAGATCAAATAACCGATGCTGGCAGGGGGCCAATACCTCGATCACTTCGTTCAAGCCTGGAAACTCACCCGTTTGCGCCGCCAGCCCGGCCAGCAACACGCCCACCTGACTGTTCAGCGTATCGACTTCGCCAATGGCCTCGATCCGCGGGTGATCCTTGGGTACGCGACGACCGTCGCCCAGCCCGGTCTCGCCTTTGTCGCCAGTGCGGGTGTAAATCTTCGACAAACGAAAGCCCATGGTTACCTCGATAGCAGATTGAGTTCTTGCGAGACAGGTGGGGTACTCGCCAGGGGCAGGCGCAAGGTGAAGCAGGTGCCTTGGCCAAGAGTCGATTGCACTTCCATCTGCCCCTTGTGGTTATTGGTGATGATGAAGTACGACACCGACAGGCCAAGCCCGGTGCCCTGGCCGATTTCCTTGGTGGTGAAGAACGGCTCGAAGGTCCGTTTGCGCACGTTTTCGCTCATGCCGATCCCGTTGTCCTCGACCTGGATTTCCGCCCATGGCGGATTCAGCCTGGTGCGCAGAATGATCCGCCCCGGTTCGCTGTCGTCTTCACGCTGATGGATGGCTTGTGCGGCGTTCTTCAACAGGTTGAGCAGCACTTGCTCCAGTTCGTTGGCGGTGCCGGGGACCGGTCCCAGGGCCGGATCGAACTGGCGAATGATGGCCTGGCCCTTGAAGTCGAAGCCGATCGCCAGGTCGAAGTCGTTACCGGCGATCTCTACCGCCTGGTCGATCAGGGCAGGCAGATCGCACGGGGCCATCTGGCGGGTGCTACGACGGCTGAAGCTGAGCATGTGGGTGACGATTTTCGCCGCCCGGGCACCGGCCTGCTGGATGCCGTCGAGTAACTGTGGCACTTCGCGGATTTTCAGGTACTGGTTGACCGTCGCCAGTTCGATGCCGGCCTGTTCGGCCACTTCGAGGTTCTTCGGCAAATCGGACGACAGGCGTCGGCGAATGTTTTGCACGTTGTGCAGGATTGCGCCCAGCGGGTTGTTGATCTCGTGGGCCATGCCGGCGGCCAGGCCACCCACCGACAGCATTTTCTCCGACTGCACCATCATCTCTTCCAGGGACAGGCGCTGGGTGATGTCGTCGATCCGGATCACCACGCCACGCCCGGCACCGCCCATCAATGGATAGAAAGTCAGGGCGTAGTGGCGGGGCTCGTCATCCTTGAGCCAGGTGACACGCTCGATCTTGGCCACCGTATGCTGCTCGACCGTTTGCTTGAGTTGCGGCAGGAACGGCTTGAGCGGTTCGAAGGCGAGGAAGATAGGCTGGTTCAGGGCTTCATCGAGGCGCGTGCCGGACAGGGCGCTGGCCTCCTGGTTCCATTGCGTCACGTAGAGTTGTTCGTCGAGGGCGATCAGTGCCGATGGCATGGAGTCGATGATGCTGTTGAGGTAGTTCTGGAAACCGGTGAGCTTTTTCTCGATCTTGCTGCGCACCTGGACTTCGAGCTCCAGTTTGCGGTTGGTATGGCGGGTTTCTTCCGCCAGACCCTGGGCCTGGTCATAGGCTGCCTGGGAGTCGTCCCTGGCCCGCTTGAGTTGCTGCTCCCTGGCCTCGATCCGCGAGAGCATGGTGTTGAACGCTTCGGCGAGGCTGCCGATTTCATCGTGGTTTCCGCGCGAAGCACGCAGTGCGTAGTTCTCTTCGCGGGTGACCTGCCGGGACAACTCTTCGAGCTGGTGGATCGGCCGGGTAATCAGGCGCTTGATCTGGCGGGCAATGATCAGCCACAGCAATACGCTGAAGATCAGAATCCCCAGGCTGGCCGTCAGGGTCCCGGTGTAGAACGCCACTGGCAGTTCGCTCGAAGCTACCAACAGCAGGTGTCCTGGTGCCGCGCCAGTGCGGGGCAGGGGGATGACTTGGTTGGTACGAAACTCGGTGGCCTGCCAGTCTTCGATATGCCGGAAACGCTTCGGTAGCTCCAGGTTGTCGCCATGCTGCAATTGCGCCAGTCGCTCACCCTTTCCGTCATACAGGGCTGCCGCGCGCAAGGGCGAATAGCTGTTGAGTTCATTCAGCAGGCGCTCGGCGCTTTGGGGGGACGCCAGGGCTTCGGAGGCCAGGCTCGGGTTGGATACCAGCCGGCCGATGGTCTGCAGGGCCTGGGGCGCCATGCTTTCCTGGGAGATGTAGTAGGCGGCGCTGATAAAGGTCAGGTTGGCAACCAGCAGGACGGTGACCATCAGTACCAGCAGGGCGGCCAGCAGTTTCTGGCCGACGGGCAGGTTTTCAAGGCGCTGGCGCAATGGCATCGGATTCATCGCAGACAAGGAACAAGTGGCCAGCGTAGCCGCTGCTCAGTCGCTGGGCAATCCAAGGCGTTGCAGGCGAGCGATCAACCTTGCCTCAAGTTGATTGAGGTGAGGCAGGTTCAGTTGATGGCGCCCGGCCACTTTGCAGGCATAACCGAGCAGGTAGCTGATTTCCGTGCGGCGCTGGCTCGTGACGTCCTGATGCATCGAGGAGTAGTTGGCGGCGGTGGCGTGAATCACCCGTTCGACTTCCTGCTGCAGGTTTTCGGCCGCTGCCGGCTGACCACAACGCTCGAGCAACTCCACCAGTTCACCGCACAGGGTGGCGACCTCACATTGATGTTGCTGCAAGCCGCCATTACGGCAATCGTGTAGCACCGTCAGCGGATTGATCGCACAGTTGAGGGCGAGTTTGCGCCACAGCCGGGTCAGGATCTCGGTGCTCCACTCGTGGGGGATGCCGGCAGCGCTCAGGTCATCGAGCCAGATCGGTGCCATCGGATGGCTCGCATCCCCCAGCCAGGTGAAGCCATGTCCGGCAAACACCACGCGCCAATCACCATCGCGGAAGGCGCCTTCGGTGCTCGAGGCATAGATGCAGCGTGCCTGGGGAACCTGGGCGGCGACCGCGTCCTGGCTGCCCAGGCCATTTTGCAGCAGGATCAGTTCGGCGCCTGGGGCCAGGCGTGGCGCCAATCGAGCCACCGCACTTTCGGTATCGTAGGCTTTACACGCCACCAGCAGGCGGTGGATCGGTTGGGGGTTGTCGGCTGTCTCTGCGGGCACGGCATAGTGTTGCGCCTCGCCGTGTTCCACCAGTGTCAATCCACCGGCCACCTCATAGGCCTGCAGTCTCGCGGTGTCCCGCAGGATCAGCCGGACCGGCATTCCAGCCCGTGTCAGGCGTGTCGCCCATAAAGTGCCGAGGCTGCCGGCGCCCAGTACATGCCAGGTGGTGGACATCAGCTTTTTGCTCTGTTTAAGGCGTGCATCGGCAGCTCGCAGTGAATGATGGGAAAGACCCGTTATAATCAGCGCGGATTTTAACCGCAAGCCAGGCGTGCTCCATCAGTGCGCCTTTAATTTTGGAGAGATTACATGCCGTCGTTCGACGTGGTATCCGAACTGGACAAACACGAAGTCACCAACGCGGTCGAGAACGCCGTCAAGGAACTCGATCGTCGTTATGACCTGAAAGGCAAAGGCAGCTTCGAGTTCAAGGAAAAAGACCTGACCGTCAACCTGACCGCCGAAGCGGATTTTCAGCTCGAAGCGATGATTGAGATCCTCAAGCTGGCGCTGGTCAAGCGCAAAATCGACGTGCAGTGCCTTGAAGTCAAGGACGCGTTCGCGTCGGGCAAGCTGATGAAGCAGGAAGCCGTCCTCAAGGAAGGCATTGACAAGGAGCTGGCGAAGAAAATCGTCGCTCATGTCAAAGACGCCAAGCTCAAGGTCCAGGCGGCCATTCAGGGTGAGCAGGTTCGCATCACCGGCAAAAAGCGTGATGACCTGCAAGAAGCCATTGCAGCGCTGCGGGCCAAGGAATTCGGTATGCCGCTGCAGTTCAACAACTTCCGCGACTGAGCCTCGAACCGGGAACCTCTTGGCGTTTGCGACGTCGGAGGCCAAGCAGCGGCAGAAACGATTGAGCCCGTCTCGGTTCGGTCTTTCTGCCGCTTTTTTTACGCATGCCGGGTAGCCGGAAAACAGGAGAGTGTAGATGGACTTAAATGCCGAGGTAGACAATCTGGTCAAGGTATCCCAAACCTGGATCCCGATGATCATGGAGTACGGCAGCCGTGTACTGCTGGCGGTTATCACCCTGGCCATCGGCTGGTGGTTGATCAACAAGGTCACGAAAAAGCTCGGCGGCCTGATTGCATTGCGTAATGCCGATCTGGCGCTGCAAGGCTTTATCAGCAGCCTGGCGAATATCATTCTCAAGATTCTGCTGATCGTCAGCGTGGCCTCGATGATCGGTGTGGAAACCACTTCGTTTGTGGCAGCGATTGGTGCGGCAGGCCTGGCCATTGGCCTGGCCTTGCAGGGCAGCCTGGCGAACTTCGCCGGTGGCGTGCTGATTTTGCTGTTCCGTCCGTTTCGCATCGGTGACTGGATCGAGGCTCAGGGTATCGCCGGTACTGTCGACAGCATCCAGATTTTCCATACCGTGCTGCGTACTGGTGACAACAAGACCATCATCGTACCTAACGGCAATCTGTCGAATGGCATCATCACCAACACAAACCGTCAGCCGACCCGCAAGGTCGTGTTTGATGTAGGCGTTGATTATGAAGCGGACCTGCAGAAAGCCCGTGAAGTTTTGCTGGAATTGGCCAAGGACCCGCGAGTATTGGCAGATCCGGAACCACAGGCCGTTGTTTCTACCCTGGGTGACAGTGCGATCACACTTTCGCTTCGTGTCTGGGTAAAGACTGCCGATTACTGGGACGTGATGTTCATGTTCAACGAACTATCCCGGGATCGTCTGCGAGAGGCCGGTATCGATATTCCATTTCCACAGCGGGTTATTCGTGTGGTTCAGGAATCTGCGGTGCAGTGACCGGTCTTGCCATACACGGCTGACTTTTCGGTCGGGCATGGATAGCGATTGTTCAATAATTGAACAGTTTGCATGGACAACAAAAAAGGCCCATCCGAAGATGGGCCTTTTTTTTGTTACCGCAAACTAACTGGATGCGATTACAAAACCGACAGCGGGTAGTCGACGATGAAGCGGAATTCTTTCACGTCGCCTTCACCTTCGTCAGCGTTAGCGAAGTGCCATGCTTGACGAATACGGAAGGACAGGTCTTTTGCCGGGCCAGTCTGAACAACGTACTTGGCTTCGAAGTTGGTTTCGTTGTGCTTGCCGTCTTCGCCGTACAGGCCAGCGTAAGGGCTGCCTACAGGAGTTTTGGTGCCGTCGATGTCCCAACCTTTAACGTAACGGGTCATGAAGCTCAGACCTGGAACGCCGTACTCAGCCATTTTCAGGTCGTAACGAACCTGGGCAGACTTCTCGCCAGGGGCGTTGAAGTCAGAGTACTGGATGGAGTTGGCGAGGAAGATCGAGTCGCCGCCGCGGTTGTTCTTGCCCACGCCGATGTAGTCGAACGGAGTGTCACCGTTAACCTTCTGGAAGGCCAGGGTGATGGTGTGTGCTTTCATGAACGAGAAAGCGGCTGCCAGGGAGTAAGCGGTGTTGCTGATCTCGCCCGCTTTGGCGTCACCGGTATCTTTGGTGTTGTAGATGTTACCGTCCAGGTTCAGCGACTCATCGCCACCCAGCGGAATGGTGTAGTTCAGGTTGGCGTAGTACTGGTTCCAGATGTCTTCCAGCTTGGCGCCATACAGCGATGCCGACAGGTTGTCGGTGATGCCGTATTTACCACCGAAGTAGTCGATGCTGTTGGCTTCTACGCCAGCGTAGGTTGCATACAGGCCGCCGTCACGGGCGTTGCGGTCCTGGCTGGTCGCCGAGTAGAAGTGACCGGCTTCGAGGTCAAGGTCTTTGACTTCGCTGCTCTGCAGCTGGATGCCGCTGGCAGTTTGAGGAAGGATGCGGGAACCGCCAACTGCAAACACTGGAGCAGTGCTTGGCTGCATGTCGCCGACTTTCAGCTCGGTCTTGGATACGCGGAATTTAACTGCGCCGCCTGCTTTGCCCTGGCTGTCATTGACTTCGCCATCGGCGTCGCGGCTCATGTTGCCGGTGCCGCCGGTGCCATCACCGCCGTCCAGTTTGATTGCCAGGTAACCGAATGCATCAACACCAACACCGATCAGGCCTTGGGTGTAACCGGAGCTGAAATTGCCCCAGATGCCTTGGGTCCAGTCTTTCTGGTCGTTGCGGCCATCTTTGTTATCACGGTTGAAGTAGTAGTTGCGAACCAGCAAGTTCAGCGTGCTGTCTTCAACAATACCTTTGGCTTCAGCCTGGTCACTTACGAAAGGGGCGGCCGTAGCCAATTGGGTACTGGCGGCTGCTGCAACTGCCAGTGCGATCATGCTCCACTTCATCACGCGCATCGTGATTTGCTCCTTTGGTTTTAGAAGAGTACTGCCGTCCCACCTGTTTTATTATCTGGGCGGCTCTTTCTTTTTGTGTCGGCGCAAACTTATATCACGCCGACAATGTTGGCGATACTTGCGCATCTAACCTTTCGCCTTCTTTACGACCCTGTCGCAAACAGCATGGTAGATGTCGCAAATTTCCAGCTCCGACGCAACAGGGCGGACAACTTTAATGCTGTTTTCTGCGCCTTGTCGTCGCTAAAAAGAGTCCTGGTGAAACGTTTGAATCTCCATCGGGCTACCTTGCCACTATTTTTTTTGCCTGAGGGGCTCCGCTTCCCGCGGGTGCCACTCCGGCGATATTGGGTATGAATGCAACAAGCGTGCACAAAATCGTGTTTTGTTACGCTTTTTTTCTAATTGACTGCCAAGTGCTGTAAAAACCTCATGAAACCGGGGGGTTCAAGCGCTTTCGGTTTGGGCTTGACGCCTTGCCTTACATCATGTTGCACCCTTCTGGTCGACAGCCTGGCAACCGGAAATGTTACCGGTTCACCCCGCCACTGAGTAAATGGCGGATGTCGAAGCACCCAGCGTAGACCCACTGTGCGGTTTTGGTGCAAAAAATTTTAGCCTTGTATTGAATTCACCTCTTTCGAGCCCTTGGCTGAAGCGAACTTTTCCTTGTTGCTCAGTCATTTCGGCGTGTTTTGCCTGTCGTTCGGTTCTGTAATGGTGCACGGTGGAAAAAATAGTCCTGTCCGGGGGCGGCTATCAGTTTTTGCTGGCGCTCGTGGCCTCGAGGCAAGGTTCGCCGTGAAGCCTGCGTCGTTCACAGGTATGCTGCCATCCGGTCGCTTGGTGCGCTGTCCGGTCAGGATGGGCGCTAAGCTGAAAAATGATGCCCCGGCGGGAGTACGCGCAGTGTTCGCTTTAGATCCACGACTTCAACAAGACACGTTACCGATCGGGGACTTTCCGCTCTGCCGGTTGTTGCTGTCCAACGATTCGAACTATCCCTGGTTCATCCTGGTACCTCGTCGTGAGGCTATCAGCGAGATATTTCAGTTGGATGTCGCAGACCAGCAACAGCTTTGGCAGGAAACCACTGCGCTGTCGCAAGGACTCAAGGACGCGTTCGATGCGGACAAGTTGAATGTGGCGGCGCTGGGCAATGTCGTCAGTCAGTTGCACATGCATGTAATCGTGCGTAAGCGCGAAGATGCCGCCTGGCCGGCGCCGGTTTGGGGTAAACATCCGGCAAAACCTTACGGTTCGGAGCAGATCGCCGCGATTCGCGAGCGTTTGCGCTTGATATTGACAGATGATTTTACGTTTCTGGAGGGCTGAATCATGAGCCTGGAAGAACGCGTTACCGAGCTTGAAAGCCGTCTGGCGTTTCAGGATGACACCATCCAGGCGTTGAACGATGTGCTGGTGGCGCAGCAGCGGGTGGTGGAGCGCCTGCAGTTGCAAATGGCCGCGCTGCTCAAGCGACAGGAGGAAATGGTCGGACAGTTCGAGTCATTCGAAGAAGAAGCGCCTCCGCCGCACTATTAAGCAAGTCACAGGCATGAAAAAACCGCGGACAGCTCGGCTGTGCGCGGTTTTTTTTAGCCTTGAGTCAGCGGCGCGGCAGTGCGGCGATCACATCTTCGGCTTGCAGGCCTTTGTCACGATTCATGACGGAGAACTCCACGCGCTGGCCTTCGACCAGGACACGGTGGCCTTCACCGCGAATGGCCCGGAAGTGGACGAAGATATCGTCGCCGGAGTCGCGGGAGATGAAGCCGAAGCCTTTGGATGTGTTGAACCACTTGACGGTGCCGGTATCACGGTTGCTCATGTCGTAGCTTGGCGAGGCGGCGGCTGGTGACGACTTGTAAAAGCTGATGCCGAGGTGCAGGGCAACGGCGATCAGGGTTGCGACCAGGCTGAACAGTACGGCGGGTTGACCGGCGATGACGGGCATCGGTGCGATCAGCGTCAGGGTTTGCAGGACCACGCTCAGCACCAGCAGGGCGCTGACCAGGTTTTGCAGTTGGTGACGCGGGCCTTTGTTCCAGTAAGGGATGACTGGTGCAAGCGTAAGGTTGAGCAGGCCGAAAAAGGCCAGGTACAGTGCGTCGGGTTGTTGCAGGTAAGGTAAGGCTTCGGATTGCAGGCTAGGGATGAAGGACAGCAGCAAGGCCGCTGCGCCTATCAACAGATGGACGATTTTCAACATTTTGATTAACTCACGTTAAGACAGCTCACAAGGAAGAGCTGATGGCGCACGGTTCGCTTCAAGATAATAAAGAGGCGTTGGACACGTACCCGGTATCAGCCTATGCGCCGTGCCCGGAAAAAATAGGCACTGGCGACACACTGTCTATTTAACAGCAAAGCCGCAGGCTACTCAAATCAGGGCGTCCGGCGGCTCTTTTCGGGGCGAATTGACGCAGGTTGCCCCAAGTTACGGGGTAGCGGTACCTTCCTGCGACCGACTTGCTGACCTCGCGGATGCCGGTGCATGAAAAGCGGCGTGGATGCTCCGCGATCTTCTTTGCTGGACCATTCCATAGGGTGTTTCTGAAGGGCGCATCGCTTCGTTGCGTGGGAAAATGTCTGGAGTAGGACGCTCTCCAGGGTCTGCCAAAAGTTGTTGGCTTATCCTACGTCGAGGGTCATAAAGTCGGCTGGAAAATACCTTTGCACCTGAGTTTTTATAAGTCGACACACAGTTGCGCTTTAAAGAAACCAGATGGCAAAGGAGTGTCAGCGTTATGGTTTATGAAAGGCAAGAAGAGGGGCGATACGGTTCGCACAAGGATGTAAGGGTTGATCCGTTTGTTCGCGAGTTCGATATGGGGCTGGCCCAGCCCTTCTCCCGCTCCGTACGATTGAATGGCTTCGCCACCTGTTTGCGGCTCGAGCAGGTTTATTGGGATATTTTGGGGGCGATGGCCCGGGTCAATGGTTGCTCGGTCAATAACCTGTTGTCTCATGTGGATCGCGAAGTTCACTTGCGTCATGGCGGGGTAAGGAACTTCAGTGGATTGGTGCGGGTTGTCTGCGTCGTACACAGTCTCAAGGAAGGGGGGGGCATCGCCATGGCCTAGTCTGGACGGCGAAAACAGCAGAGTGTCGGTCCGTGCAGTCTTACGGCTGCACAGGCCGCATTTAATGGATATAATCCCGCTCTTTGCCGCAAAACCCTGCGTGTGCGGTAGCAATCTGATCGCCGAGACAACCTCCATGCCGATGTACGATTATCAATGTGCTTCCTGTGGTCATCAGTTGGAAGCCATTCAAAAGATCAGCGATGCACCGCTGGTCGACTGCCCTGTCTGTCAGGCGCCAGAGCTTAAAAAGTTGCTGTCCATGCCGGGCTTCCGCCTCAGCGGCACGGGTTGGTACGAAACCGATTTCAAGACCGGTTCCAAGAAGAACCTGGCCGGCGGCGACAAAGCTGACTAAGGCCCGGCCCCTGAGTTGTGACCTGAGTTGAACGACACGCGTGGGCTCTTGCATCATCCCATAGTGGATGTGCCCAAGGCCTCCAACCGAATTTCGAATTACGAGAAGTGAAACCACGACCATGATGCGCAGCCATTATTGCGGCCAACTGAACGAAAGCCTGGACGGCCAGGAAATTACCCTTTGCGGATGGGTCCACCGTCGCCGTGACCACGGTGGGGTGATTTTCCTCGATATCCGTGATCGTGATGGTCTGGCCCAGGTCGTGTTCGATCCGGATCGCGCTGAAACCTTCGCTGCTGCCGATCGCGTGCGCAGCGAGTACGTCGTGAAGATCACCGGCAAGGTTCGCCTGCGTCCGGCCGGGGCGACCAACGCCAACATGGCGTCGGGCATGATCGAAGTCTTGGGTTACGAGCTGGAAGTGCTGAACGAATCGGAAACCCCGCCGTTCCCGCTGAACGAGTTCTCCGACGTCGGTGAAGAAACCCGCCTGCGCTATCGCTTCCTCGACCTGCGTCGCCCGGAAATGGCCGAGAAGCTGCGTCTGCGTTCACGCATGACCACCAGCATCCGCCGCTTCCTGGACGAGAACGGCTTCCTCGACGTCGAGACGCCGATCCTGACCCGTGCCACCCCGGAAGGCGCGCGCGACTACCTGGTGCCGAGCCGTACTCACGCAGGTTCATTCTTTGCCTTGCCGCAATCGCCACAGCTGTTCAAACAGCTGCTGATGGTGGCCGGCTTCGACCGTTACTACCAGATCGCCAAGTGCTTCCGTGACGAAGACCTGCGGGCCGACCGCCAGCCGGAATTCACCCAGATCGACATCGAGACCAGCTTCCTCGATGAAAAAGAGATCATGGGCCTGACCGAGCAAATGATCCGCAACCTGTTCAAGGAAGTGCTGGGCCTGGAGTTCGGCGAGTTCCCGCACATGACCTTCGAAGAAGCCATGCGCCGTTACGGTTCCGACAAGCCAGACCTGCGTAACCCGCTGGAACTGGTGGACGTTGCCGATCAGCTCAAGGAAGTCGACTTCAAGGTGTTCAGCGGCCCGGCCAACGACCCGAAATGCCGCATCGCCGCCCTGCGCGTGCCTGGCGGCGCGAGCATGCCGCGCAAGCAGATCGACGACTACACCAAGTTTGTCGGCATCTACGGTGCCAAGGGCCTGGCGTACATCAAGGTCAACGAGCGCGCCAATGGCGTTGACGGTCTGCAATCGCCGATCGTGAAGAACATCCCTGAAGCCAACCTCAACGTGATCCTGGATCGTGTTGGTGCAGTTGATGGCGATATCGTGTTCTTCGGCGCCGACAAGGCCAAGATCGTCAGCGAAGCGTTGGGCGCATTGCGCATCAAGCTCGGCCACGACCTGAGCCTGCTGACCTGCGAATGGGCTCCGATGTGGGTCGTTGACTTCCCGATGTTCGAAGAGAACGACGACGGCAGCTTCAGCGCCTTGCACCACCCGTTCACCGCGCCGAAGTGCTCCCCGGCGGAGCTGGAAGCCAACCCGGCGGGCGCTTTGTCCCGTGCCTACGACATGGTGTTGAACGGCACCGAGCTGGGTGGCGGTTCGATTCGTATCCACCGCAAAGAGATGCAACAAGCGGTCTTCCGCCTGCTGGGCATCAACGAAGTGGAGCAGGAGGAGAAATTCGGCTTCCTGCTCGACGCCCTGAAGTACGGCGCGCCGCCGCACGGTGGCCTGGCCTTCGGTCTGGACCGTCTGGTGATGCTGATGACCGGCGCCCAGTCGATCCGTGAAGTGATCGCCTTCCCGAAAACCCAGAGCGCGGCAGATGTCATGACCCAGGCGCCGGGCCAGGTGGATGCCAAGGCATTGCGCGAATTGCATATTCGTCTGCGCGAAACGCCTAAGGCCGAGTAAGGCTGACCTGAAGGGCGCATCTGTGGATGCGCCCTTTCTGTATAGATAGAGCTGTTCAAGATTTTTGTTTGCCGGCCGGCGCAATGCGGCGTAGCGGGCAATGTTTCAAAGAGAATTCGGAGCGAGTTATGGCAGGTCATTCCAAGTGGGCGAACATCAAGCACCGCAAAGAACGTCAGGATGCCAAAAAAGGCAAGATTTTCACCAAGTGGATTCGTGAGCTGACCGTTGCTGCTCGCCAGGGTGGCGGTGATCCAGGTTCCAATCCGCGTCTGCGCCTGGCGTTGGACAAGGCTCTTGGCGCGAACATGAGTCGCGACATCATCGACCGGGCAGTTGCCCGTGGTGCCGGTGCCGCCGATACCGACGACATGGTCGAGCTGACCTACGAAGGTTATGGTCCGGGTGGTGTCGCGGTGATGGTCGAATGCATGACCGACAACCGTAATCGCACTGCAGCCGCTGTTCGTCACGCGTTCAGCAAATGTGGCGGCAACCTGGGGACTGACGGTTCGGTGGCCTATCTGTTCGAGCGCAAGGGGCAGATCTCCTTCGCTGCCGGCGTTGACGAAGACGCACTGATGGAAGCCGCCATGGAAGCCGACGCCGATGACGTGGTGACCAACGAAGACGGTTCGATCGATGTGTTCACCTCGTTTGCCGGGTTCTATTCCGTGCGTAACGCACTGGAAGCGGCGGGTTTCAAAGGTGACGACGCGGAAATCGTCATGTTGCCGACCACCAGCGCCGAACTCGATCTGGAAGGCGCCGAGAAAGTCCTCAAGCTGATCGACATGCTCGAAGATCTGGACGACGTGCAAAACGTCTACTCTAACGCGGAAATTCCGGAGTCGGTGGCCGCGCAGCTCGGTTGAGGCATCGATAAAGATCGCAGTTTTCACCAGCCTCTGTAGGAGCTGGCGAAGCCTGCGATCTTTTGATTTTTGGCTTTTTATTTAAATGATCGCAGCCTTTGGCAGCTCCTACACGGTTATCCTCCGTTAACCGCGATCTCTTTCTGCAGGCGTTATGACTTTAATTCTTGGTATCGACCCCGGTTCGCGCATCACCGGTTACGGTGTGGTTCGTGATACCGGTCGCGGCTGTGAGTACGTCGCCTCCGGTTGTATCCGCACCGGTGCCGGCGAGCTGCATGAGCGACTGCAGATTGTCTATCGCGGGGTGCGGGAGATCATTCAGACGTACCATCCGGTGACCATGGGGATCGAAAAGGTGTTCATGGCCCGTAACGCCGATTCCGCCCTGAAACTGGGGCAGGCCCGTGGCGCAGCGATTGTGGCAGGCGCCGAGGAAAACCTGGAAATTGCCGAGTACTCCGCAACCCAGGTCAAACAAGCGGTGGTTGGCACTGGTGCTGCTAATAAAGAGCAAGTGCAGATGATGGTCATGCACATGCTGAAATTGACCAGCAAACCCCAGATCGATGCCTCGGACGCCCTGGCCATTGCCATCTGCCACGCTCACACCCGTTCCAGTCTGCTGCCCCATGGGCTGGGAGCTGCACGCAGTCGTGGCGGGCGCCTGCGTCTCTGATAGCATCAGTAATCATTTTCATGGAGTGAGGGCGTTCCGCCTGGGTTGTCGGCGATGCTCCCTTGCTCTATCAGTCGCTGGCCAAGAGCTGGCCAACGCTCAAGGATTTGTAACGTGATTGGACGTTTGCGCGGCACCCTGGCTGAGAAGCAGCCTCCTCATCTGATTCTGGATGTAAATGGCCTGGGCTATGAACTTGAAGTGCCCATGACGACCCTTTACCGCTTGCCGTCGGTCGGTGAGCCGCTAACCTTGCATACCCATTTGGTCGTGCGCGAAGACGCACAGTTACTCTATGGTTTTGTCGGCAAGCGTGAGCGCGACTTTTTTCGCGAATTGATCCGCCTCAACGGCGTCGGGCCGAAACTGGCACTGGCGTTGATGTCGAGCCTGGAAGTCGACGAACTGGTTCGTTGCGTACAGTCCCAGGACACTTCGGCGCTGACAAAGGTCCCGGGCGTCGGCAAGAAAACCGCCGAACGCTTGCTGGTGGAACTCAAGGATCGCTTCAAGGCCTGGGAAACCGTACCGGCCATGTTCGCCCTGGTGCCGAACCAGCCGGATGGACCGGCCCCGGTGAACACTGCCGAGACTGACGCCGTCAGCGCCTTGATTTCCCTGGGCTACAAACCCCAGGAAGCGAGCAAGGCGGTGTCTGCGATCAAGGAGAAAGATTTGAGCAGTGAAGACATGATCCGTCGCGCCTTGAAGGGAATGATCTAAGTGATTGAAGCTGATCGTCTGATCGCTGCCACGCACAGCCCGCGTGAGCGCGAAGAAGTCCAGGACCGCGCCATTCGCCCGGTCAGCCTGGCCGAATACATTGGCCAGCCGACCGTTCGCGAGCAGATGGAGTTGTTCATTCAGGCCGCTCGCGGTCGTAACGAATCCCTGGATCACACGCTGATCTTCGGGCCGCCCGGCCTGGGCAAGACCACCCTCGCCAACATCATCGCCCAGGAAATGGGGGTGTCGATCAAGAGCACCTCGGGGCCGGTGCTGGAGCGCCCTGGTGACCTGGCGGCGTTGTTGACCAACCTTGAACCTCACGATGTGCTGTTTATCGACGAAATCCATCGCCTGTCGCCCATCGTCGAAGAGGTGCTGTACCCGGCCATGGAGGATTTCCAGCTCGACATCATGATCGGTGAGGGGCCGGCCGCGCGTTCGATCAAGCTGGACCTGCCACCGTTCACCCTGGTCGGCGCAACGACGCGGGCGGGGATGCTCACCAACCCGTTGCGTGACCGTTTCGGCATCGTTCAGCGTCTTGAGTTCTACAATACCGCCGACCTGTCGACGATTGTCAGTCGTTCGGCGAGCATCCTCGGTTTGCCGCTGGACCCGGAAGGCGCCTTCGAAATCGCCCGCCGTGCCCGTGGCACGCCGCGCATCGCCAACAGGCTGCTGCGCCGGGTGCGTGATTTCGCCGAAGTTCGCGCCAAGGGGCATATCACCAAGCCGATTGCCGACCTGGCGCTGAACCTGCTGGACGTCGACGAGCGTGGCTTCGATCACCAGGACCGGCGTCTGTTGCTGACCATGATCGAGAAATTCGACGGCGGGCCAGTAGGGGTCGACAGCCTGGCCGCAGCCATCAGCGAAGAGCGTCACACCATCGAAGACGTGCTGGAGCCTTACCTGATCCAGCAGGGTTACATCATGCGTACGCCTCGGGGGCGGGTGGTGACGCGGCATGCTTACCTGCATTTCGGTTTAAACATTCCGTCACGATTGGGCGAAATGCCCGTGGTAGACGAGTTTCTCAATGCCGCTGACGATTAATTAACATTGCGTGCTGATTTTTTCGGGCAATGTAGGGTCCCAGGACCGTACTTTCACGAGAAAGCCGCAGAACAATGAAAAACAGTTGCCATGCCGGATTGGCAACCTGAGGAGTAAGCACTAGAGTATGCGCGCGCAAAACGGGCTTGAGCCTTTCGCACATCGTTGTCGCGTTTATTACGAGGACACCGATGCGGGCGGCATCGTGTATTACGTTAATTACCTCAAGTTTATGGAACGGGCTCGAACCGAGCGGCTACGAGATCTGGGCTTTGCCCAATCGCAGCTTGTCGGGGAGGACCTGTTGTTCGTCGTGCATTCCAGCGAAGCGCGCTACCACGCGCCGGCGCGACTGGATGACGAACTGCTGGTAAGCGCCGAGGTAATCGAATTGAACCGTGCCAGCCTGCGCTTCAAACAGCAGGTCAGGCGGGCAACGGATAATGCACTGCTCTGCGAAGGGCAGTTTCTGGTGGCCTGTGTGCGCACTGAAAGTTTGAAACCCCGGGCCATTCCCGAAGCTCTACGAGCGGCCTTTGCCGACGTGAGCGGCGCGGGTACACACTCAAAGCAGGAGATAAAGCGTGGAAGCTAACGTCGTCGACCATTCCTCCATGTGGAGCCTGGTCAGCAATGCCAGTATCGTGGTGCAACTGGTAATGCTGATCCTGGTAGCCGCATCGGTGACCTCGTGGATCATGATCTTTCAGCGCAGCAACCTGCTGCGCGCCGGTCGACGTGCCCTGGAGAGCTTTGAAGAGCGCTTCTGGTCGGGTATCGACCTGTCCAAGCTGTACCGTCAGGCCGGCAGCAATCCGGACCCTGATTCGGGTGTCGAGCAAATCTTCCGTGCCGGTTTCAAGGAATTCTCCCGTCTGCGCCAGCAGTCAGGCGTTGACCCGGAAGCGGTCATGGAAGGTGTGGCCCGTGCCATGCGCGTTGCCATTTCCCGCGAAGAAGAAAAGCTCGAGCAGAGCCTGCCTTTCCTGGCCACCGTTGGTTCCGTCAGCCCGTACATCGGTCTGTTCGGTACCGTCTGGGGGATCATGAACTCCTTCCGTGGCCTGGCCACCGCCCAGCAAGCGACCCTGGCCACTGTGGCCCCGGGTATCGCCGAAGCACTGATCGCCACCGCGATCGGTCTGTTCGCTGCCATTCCAGCCGTTATCGCTTACAACCGTTTTGCTGCTCGCAGCGAAACCCTGCTGGGCCGCTACTACACCTTCGCCGACGAGTTCCAGGCGATCCTGCACCGCAAAGTGCACACCAGCGAAGAATAAGCAGGTAATTTCCAATGGCTTTAATCGCTCGAGCTCGCAAAAAGCGCAAGCCGGTCGCCGAGATGAACGTGGTGCCTTACATCGACGTGATGTTGGTGCTGCTGGTCATCTTCATGGTGACCGCTCCGATGCTCAATCAGGGCGTGAAAGTTGATCTGCCCAAGGTTTCCAGTGAAGCCTTGCCGCAGGACAACAACACCCAGGTCCTGACCATTTCCATCAAATCCGACAAGACCTACTACTGGAACCTTGGCAGCGAAGTCGACACCGAAAAGCAGCAGGATCGGGCCATGACCCTGCCGCAGATGACTGACGCGGTGACCAAGATCATTCGTGTCGGCAACGAAGGCGGCAAGCGTACCCAGGTCTTCATTCGCGGCGACAAATCCGTCGATTACGGCTCCGTCATGGGCGCGATGGGCGGGTTGCAGAAAGCCGGGGTCGGTAATGTTGGCTTGATTACCGAGGCGCCCTGATGCAGCAACAGCGAGAGCCGTCCGCCTCGGAAAGCTACTTCTGGCCTAGTGTCTGGGCGATTGGCTTGCACGTGCTGGTGTTCGGCATGCTGTTCGTCAGTTTTGCCTTTACCCCGGAACTGCCGCCTGCCAAGCCGATTGTCCAGGCGACCTTGTACCAGCTGAAATCGAAAAGTCGGGCGACCACCCAGACCAATCAGAAGATTGCCGGTGAAGCGCAGAAATCCGCTGCGCGTCAGACCGAAGTCGAGCAGATGGAACAGAAAAAGGTCGAGCAGGAAGCGGTGAAGGCTGCGGAACAAAAGAAAGAAGAGGCGGCTCAAAAGGCCGAAGAAGCCAAGAAGGCCGACGAGGCGAAGAAAGCGGACGAGGCGAAAAAGGCTGACGAAGCCAAGAAAGCCGACGATGCGAAGAAAACCGCGGAAGCCAAGAAGGCAGAAGAGAAACAATTGGCTGATATAGCCAAGAAGAAAGCCGAAGAAGAAGCCAAGAAAGCCGCGGAAGAAGAGGCCAAGAAAGCGGCCGCTGAAGAAGCCAAGAAAAAGATCGTCGAAGACGCGAAGAAGAAAGCCGCGGAAGACGCCAAGAAGAAAGCTGAAGCTGAAGAGGCGAAGAAGAAAGTCGCCGAGGAAGCGAAGAAGAAAGCTGCCGCCGATGCTGCGAAGAAGAAATCGCAGGATGCGGCGCGTAAATCCGCCGAAGACAAAAAGGCCCAGGCCCTGGCAGATTTGCTTTCCGACACGCCGCAGCGTCAGCAGGCCTTGGCCGATGAGCAGGGCGACGAAGTCGCCGGCAGTTTCGATGACCTGATTCGTGCGCGTGCAGCGGAAGGCTGGGCTCGTCCACCTTCGGCACGCAAAGGCATGACGGTCGTGTTGCAAATCGGCATGTTGCCGGACGGTACGGTGACTTCGGTCAGCGTCTCCAAGTCCAGTGGCGACGGTCCGTTTGACGCATCGGCTGTTGCAGCAGTGAAGAATATTGGACGTTTGACAGAAATGCAGGGAATGAAGCCGAGTGATTTCGCTCCGTATCGTTCATTCAAGATGACATTCACACCTGAGGATCTAGCCTTGTGAGAAACCTTCTTCGAGGAATGCTGGTCGTTATCTGCTGCATGGCAGGGATGGCGATGGCAGATGAGAAAAACATTCTGGTTACCAGCGGCAGCGATCGGGCGACCCCGATCGCAGTCGTGCCGTTCGGCTTCCAGGGCGGTAGCGTGCTGCCGGACGACATGGCGGAAATCATCGGTAATGACCTGCGCAACTCGGGTTACTACTCGCCGCTTCCAAAGCAGAACATGATCAGCCAGCCGAGCCAGGCCAGCGAAATCATCTTCCGTGACTTCAAGGCCCTGGGTGCCCAGTACGTCATGGTCGGCAGCATTGTGCCGGCGGGCGGTCGCCTGCAGGTGCAATACGCACTGTTCAACGTGGCCACCGAGCAGCAAGTGCTGACCGGCAGCGTGTCCGGCGGCGTCGATCAGCTGCGCGACATGGCGCACTACATCTCCGACCAGTCGTTCGAAAAACTCACGGGTATCAAGGGTGCCTTCTCGACTCGCCTGCTGTACGTAACGGCCGAGCGTTTCTCCGAGAACAACACTCGCTACACTCTGCAACGTTCGGACTATGACGGTGCTCGCGCCGTGACCCTGCTGCAGTCGCGCGAGCCGATCCTGTCGCCGCGTTTCGCACCGGATGGCAAGCGCATCGCTTATGTCTCCTTCGAGCAGAAGCGCCCACGCATCTTCATGCAGAACATCGACACCGGTCGTCGTGAGCAGATCACCAACTTCGAAGGCCTGAACGGTGCGCCAGCCTGGTCGCCGGATGGCAATCGCCTGGCATTCGTGCTGTCCAAAGACGGCAACCCGGACATCTATGTGATGAACCTGGGTTCGCGTCAGATCAGCCGCGTTACCAACGGTCCCGGCATCAACACCGAACCGTTCTGGGGCAAGGATGGCTCGACTATCTACTTCACGTCCGACCGCGGCGGCAAACCGCAGATCTACAAGACCAGTGCCGGTGGTGGCGGTGCCGAACGCGTGACTTTCGTCGGTAACTACAATGCCAACCCTAAACTGTCAGCCGATGAAAAGACGCTTGTCATGATTCACCGTCAGGATGGTTTCACCAATTTCAAGGTGGCAGCCCAGGATTTGCAGCGAGGTAGTGTAA
The DNA here is from genome assembly GCF_949767825.1 of Pseudomonas sp. IT-P258. Lineage (NCBI taxonomy): Bacteria > Pseudomonadati > Pseudomonadota > Gammaproteobacteria > Pseudomonadales > Pseudomonadaceae > Pseudomonas > Pseudomonas sp. IT-P258. The sequence continues at coordinate 375,717 of NZ_CATKPU010000065.1, forward strand.
AAATCCTCACTGATAGCACTCTGGACGAGTCGCCTACTGTCGCGCCCAACGGCACCATGGTAATCTACGCCACCCGCCAGCAGGGCCGGGGAGTCTTGATGCTCGTGTCCATCAATGGACGCGTAAGGCTCCCGCTTCCTACCGCACAAGGCGAAGTCAGAGAACCTTCCTGGTCCCCTTACCTGAACTGACGCGGCGCTATACGTTGTACTTAACACACTGGGGTTCATTAGGAGTTTCACGATGGAAATGCTGAAGTTTGGTAAATTTGCTGCGCTGGCACTGGCCATGGCTGTAGCTGTAGGTTGCTCGTCCAAAGGCGGCGACAATGCCGGTGAAGGCGCGGTAGATCCAAACGCTGGTTACGGCGCAAACACTGGTGCAGTTGACGGCTCCCTGAGCGAAGAAGCTGCACTGCGCGCTATCACCACTTTCTACTTCGAATACGACAGTTCGGACCTGAAGCCAGAAGCCATGCGCGCTCTGGACGTTCACGCCAAAGACCTGAAAGCAAACGGCGCTCGCGTTGTTCTGGAAGGCAACACCGACGAACGTGGTACTCGTGAGTACAACATGGCACTGGGCGAGCGTCGTGCGAAAGCCGTTCAGCGCTACCTGGTACTGCAAGGTGTTTCCCCAGCTCAGCTGGAACTGGTTTCCTACGGCGAAGAGCGTCCAGTTGCTACCGGCAACGACGAGCAGTCCTGGGCTCAAAACCGTCGCGTCGAACTGCGTAAGTAATTCGTCATGCGAACGTGCCGTCGTGCTGTAACTGTCCTGGCTCTCAGCCTCGCGCCGCTAGCGGTGTGGGCTGCGGTTCCTGTGGTCGATAATGACTCCGGCTATAACACTAGCGGGAGCAGTTATCCGCCTGCAGGTTACGGTACGAACGGCGCCTATGCCGGGGGAGGGGTTTCGGCCCCTGTCTCGGCACAGGGCGAGCTGTTCAACCAACTGCAATCAATGCAGCAACAGATCGAGCGCCAGCAAGGTGCGATCGAGGTTCTGCAAAATGATGTAGCGCGCATGAAGCAGGAAAACCTGGAGCGATACCAGGATCTTGATCGGCGCATAGGAACCGGCGTTGCACCAGCCGCGACTCCTGAAAATTCTTCCACCGGTGGTGATATGAATGCCGCTGGTGCAGCAGCAGGTGCGGCAGCAGGCGCAGCCGCCGCTCAAGCACCTGCCGCGGGTAGCGAGCCGGCGGATCCGGCGAAGGAAAAGCTCTATTACGATGCGGCCTTCGACCTGATCAAGGCGAAGGATTTCGACAAGGCCAGCCAGGCTTTTGCCGCTTTCCTGCGCAAATACCCGAACAGCCAGTACGCGGGCAACGCCCAATACTGGTTGGGCGAAGTGAACCTGGCCAAAGGCGATCTGCATGGCGCGGGTCAGGCATTTGCCAAGGTTTCGCAGCTGTATCCCAAGCACGCCAAAGTGCCGGACTCGCTGTACAAGCTTGCTGATGTAGAGCGTCGCCTGGGTCATACCGACCGGGTCAAAGGCATTCTGCAGCAGGTGGTGTCCCAATATCCGGGCACTTCCGCCGCTCAGCTGGCCCAGCGCGATCTGCAAAAAATGTAAGCCTGCTTGACCCGTTTCAAAGAAACCCGCGCTTGTCGCGGGTTTTTTCGTTAGAATTCACGCCCTTTTTATGAAACACGCTTTTAGGGGCCTGCGCTTTGCCGGGGTTCCTTCAAGTGCCTGACGGAGGCGGACAGCCTGTTTAGCTGTTACGCCCGTGGCGACTATGCAAGACACATTGAGAATCACCGAAGTTTTCTACTCGTTGCAGGGTGAAACGCGGACTGCCGGCCTGCCCACTGTTTTTGTGCGCCTGACCGGTTGCCCCCTGCGTTGCCAATACTGCGACAGCGCCTACGCGTTCACCGGCGGAACCATTCGCACCCTCGACGACATCCTCGAGCAGGTTGCAGGGTTTCGCCCGCGTTATGTCTGCGTCACGGGCGGCGAGCCCCTGGCACAGCCAAACGCCATTCCCTTGCTCAAGCGCTTGTGTGACGCCGGTTACGAAGTGTCACTGGAAACCAGTGGCTCCATCGATATCTCGGCAGTAGATTCCCGGGTCAGTCGCGTTGTCGACCTGAAAACCCCGGGTTCGAAGGAAGCACACCGCAATCGCTATGAAAACATTGAGCTGCTCACGCCCAACGATCAGGTGAAGTTTGTCATCTGCTCGCGAGAGGACTATGACTGGTCCGTTTCCAAGCTGATCCAGTACGGTCTCAACCTGCGTGCCGGTGAAGTCCTGTTCTCCCCAAGTCACCATGATCTCAATGCCCGGGATCTGGCGGATTGGGTGGTGGCGGACAACCTGCCAGTGCGTTTGCAACTGCAGCTGCATAAATATCTATGGAATGACGAGCCGGGGCGCTGAAATGACTGAACAACTCAATACTGCTGAAAAACGTGCGGTCATCCTGCTGTCCGGTGGCCTGGATTCGGCGACCGTCGTGGCCATGGCTCGTGCCGAAGGCTATAGCTGCTACACCATGAGCTTCGACTACGGTCAGCGCTCTCACGCCGAACTGTACGCCGCCGAGCGTGTGGCACGGGACTTGGGTGTGGTCGAGCACAAGGTGATCGGCCTGAACCTGAACGGCATGGGTGGCTCGGCGCTGACTGACCGCAGCATCGATATTCCGGAAGAGTTGGGTGAGGGCATTCCGGTGACTTACGTGCCTGCGCGTAACACGGTGTTCCTGTCCCTGGCCCTGGGCTGGGCAGAAGTGCTCGGCGCACGGGACATCTTCATCGGCGTCAATGCGGTGGATTACTCCGGTTACCCAGACTGCCGTCCCGAGTTCATCGAGTCGTTCGAGCGCATGGCCAACCTGGCAACCAAAGCCGGCGTGGAAGGCAATGGCTTCCGCATCCAGGCACCGCTGCAAAACCTCAGCAAGGCGCAGATCGTCCAGGCCGGCGTGAAGCTTGGCGTGAACTACGGACTGACCGTTTCCTGCTATCAGGCCGACGATAACGGTCGTGCATGTGGCAAGTGCGACAGCTGCCGACTGCGTGCAGAAGGCTTTGCGGCGGCCGGAATCAGCGATCCAACCCCTTATTTTTGATTTATTTCAAAATAGGTGTTGAATAGTCCTTAAAAATCAGTATTATACGCGCCACCACACAGCGGGTCGTTAGCTCAGTTGGTAGAGCAGTTGGCTTTTAACCAATTGGTCGTAGGTTCGAATCCCACACGACCCACCATTTTTGGCGGTTTAGAAAATCCGGAAGGCCCACGCAAGTGAGGATTTCCGGGTTTTTTTTTGCCTGCGATTCCTGTCCGCTTCGTTGCAGGCTGCTACCCATCACGCAGGTCAGAATCACCTTTTGCATCCGTCGGATATTCTGTAGCCTTGCGCAGCTTCAACGCTGTCCGTGCCTGATGAATACTCACTTTCCCGGCGGTACCCTGAAGGGTACGGAGCCGGGTGTATACTCGACTTTCGCGCGAATGCGCCTGCAGGTCTTGCGAACATGACGCAAATTTCCGAACGCCTTCTGGTTCAAGCCCACCTCGACGCCAAACAGCCCAAGCCGCTGACCGCCGATGAAGAGGCTTATTACCGTGCCGCCATCGCTGCCGAGCTCAAGGCTCAGGACGCGGTGCTGGTGGCCCACTTCTATTGTGACCCTGTCATTCAGGCGCTGGCCGAAGAGACGGGCGGTTGTGTCTCCGACTCGCTTGAAATGGCCCGTTTCGGCAATGCCCATCCGGCCAAGACCGTGGTCGTCGCCGGCGTGAAGTTCATGGGTGAAACCGCCAAGATCCTCAACCCGGAAAAACGCGTGCTGATGCCGACGCTTGAAGCGACCTGTTCGCTCGACCTGGGTTGCCCGGTGGACGAATTTTCCGCGTTCTGCGATCAACACCCGGAGCGCACGGTGGTGGTGTACGCCAACACTTCCGCTGCGGTAAAGGCCCGAGCGGATTGGGTGGTGACTTCAAGCTGTGCGCTGGAAATCGTCGAAAGCCTGATGGACAACGGCGAGACCATCATCTGGGGCCCGGACAAGCACCTGGGGACCTACATCCAGCGCCAGACCGGTGCCGACATGCTGCTATGGGACGGTGCCTGCATCGTTCACGAAGAGTTCAAATCCAAGCAGCTTGAAGACATGAAGGCGCTGTACCCGGATGCTGCGATTCTGGTGCACCCGGAGTCGCCGACCTCGGTGATCGAATTGGCGGACGCCGTGGGTTCCACCAGTCAGTTGATCGCGGCGGCACAGAGCCTGCCGAACAAGACACTCATCGTCGCGACCGACCGTGGCATCTTCTACAAGATGCAGCAGCTGTGCCCGGACAAGGTCTTTATCGAGGCCCCAACGGCGGGTAACGGCGCCGCATGCCGCAGTTGTGCGCATTGCCCGTGGATGGCCATGAACACCCTTGAGCGCACGCTCAGGGCGTTGAAGGAAGGGTCGAACGAGATCTTTGTCGACCCGGCGCTGATTCCGCAAGCTATTCGCCCGCTCAAGCGCATGCTTGATTTCACCCAGGCGGCACGGATGAAGCTGGCCGGTAACGCTTAAAGGCCAGAAAGCAAAAGATCGCAGCCTTCGGCAGCTCCTACAGGGTTTTGCATTCCCTTGTAGGAGCTGCCGCAGGCTGCGATCTTTTTTATGGGCGTTACTTTTGTTTCTTTGGAATACGTACGAGCCGGGTATTGGAGTAGATGTCATGCCAGCTGCGTTTCTGCTTGTCGAACAGCGACCAGAAGAATCCCAGGCCAACACACAGCAGTGAAGCAATCGACACCAAAAAGCGCAGCAGCGCCTGCAAAAGGCTGATGGACGAGCCATCGGCATTCTGCACGCGGATGCACCAGACCTGCATGCCCAGGGTCTGACCGGACCAGGTCCAGAATTTGGCGAAGAAGCCGAACAATACAAACAACAGGACTGTGGAGAGCAGGGGGTCGCCGTCCAAGGCGCCGGCTTCGGTCAGGATGCGCATCCTTTCTTCGCCGATGATCGCCATCTGGATCATCTTGTAGATGCCGCTGGTGACGATCAGCAGGGCTGTGCACAGCAGGAAATCATAGAACATGGCTGCCAGGCGACGACCCAGGCCAGCGGCGGGGAACTCGCCCTGGGGGGTAAGCAGGTGTTTCGACATGGCAGGCTCTCGGCAAAAAAAGAAGCCATTTTACGGATTTATGCACACAAAAAAGCCCCTGATGTCAGCATCAGGGGCTTTTTCGTTACAGAAGATTAGGCTTCTGCTTGTACTTCGTCAGCCTGCATGCCTTTCTGGCCCTGCACAGCGATGAAAGTCACTTTCTGGCCTTCTTTCAGGCTTTTGAAGCCGTTGCCCTGGATGGCGCGGAAATGCACGAACAGATCCGGACCGCTTTCAGGAGTGATAAAACCAAAACCTTTCTCGTCGTTAAACCACTTGACGGTACCGCTCTGACGTTGGGACATTTCTTATTTCCTTTGACGCAAAAAATTAATGACAGTCTCCTTCTCATGAAAGAGTACTGGGGCTGGTTGCAGGAGAGTAAGAAGACGTCGAACGGGATGTAGCTAACTTGTAGGCTACTGCCCAGGTCACGATTCCAAGCGACCCATGCAAACACAGTGAACAAACTCTACGCCAACTACGGGAGAAAAAACAAGCCCCGTGAAGGCCCCGGATTTCCTCAGGTTGCTGGCAAAGTCAGTCCACTAGTGGGGCCTTATTCTCTAACCTCGTTCAATTGTTTTCGATCGTTATAAGCAAAGTTCATAATCGAAGCTTAGAGCCAAACATTGCACTATTTTATGGCGGTTGCGTTACACATTAGTGCACAGTTAACGCAACCGCGTTACTTATAGGAACAGTCAATCAACCACGATAGTAGCGTTGTGGAACAAATGGCATTTTGCTTACAAGCAAAGGCACCTTTTTCCCACGAACGATTGCCCAGACCGGTGTGTCCAGTGCGATGTAGGCACTGTCGACATAACCCATGGCCAGCGGCCCACCCAGGGTCGGCCCGAAACCACCGCTGCAGACGCTGCCGATGATGTCGCCGGCTTCGTTGACGATCTCGGCGCCTTCACGCACGGGTGTACGTTCCTGTGGTAGCAGACCTACACGTTTGCGGTTCACGCCTGCCTGTTGCTGGGCAAATACGGTTTCGGCGCCAGGGAAGCCGCCGGCCCGTGCGCCATCAGCGCGACGTGGCTTGGAGATCGCCCACAGCAGGCTTGCCTCGATCGGGGTGGTGTCGGTGTTCATGTCATGGCCGTACAGGCACAGGCCGGCTTCCAGGCGCAGGGAGTCACGAGCGCCAAGGCCGATGGCGGCCACTTCCGGTTCGGCCAGCAGGGCACGAGCCAGGGCTTCGGCGTTGGCGGCGGGTACGGAAATTTCATAGCCGTCTTCACCGGTGTAACCCGAACGGCTGACAAAGCAGTCCACGCCCAGCAGCTTCACGCGGGCGAACTGCATGAAGGTCATCTTTGCCACTTCCGGCGCCAGACGCGCCAGTACAGTGACTGCCGCCGGGCCTTGCAGGGCGAGCAGGGCACGCTCTTCGAACAGCGGCTCGATGCTGCACTGGTCGCCGATGTGCTTGCGAAGGTGGGCCAGGTCCTGATCCTTGCAGGCGGCGTTGACCACCAGGAACAGTTCGTCGTTACCCAGGTTGGCGACCATCAGGTCGTCGAGGATGCCGCCGGTCTCGTTAGTGAACATGGCGTAACGCTGCATGCCCACTGGCAGGTCGATGATGTCCACCGGCACCAGGCTTTCCAGGGCTTTGGCGGCATTGTCGCCGGTCAGGCGGATCTGGCCCATGTGCGAGACATCGAACAGCCCGGCCTGGTCGCGGGTGTGCTGGTGTTCTTTCATCACGCCCAGCGGGTACTGCACGGGCATGTCGTAGCCGGCGAAGGGCACCATGCGGGCGCCGAGTTCAATGTGCAGTGCGTGCAACGGAGTTTTCAACAGTTGTTCGGTGGACATATTCAGCTCCTGAAGAAGGGTGCAGATGAGCGCGCATCAGCACTCGATAATGTTGACCGCCAAACCGCCACGGGCGGTTTCCTTGTATTTGCTTTTCATGTCGGCGCCGGTCTGGCGCATGGTGCGGATGACCTTGTCGAGGGAGACGAAGTGTTGTCCGTCGCCGCGCAGAGCCATGCGCACGGCATTGATGGCCTTGACCGAACCCATGGCGTTGCGCTCGATGCAAGGCACTTGCACCAGCCCGCCAATCGGGTCGCAGGTCAGTCCGAGGTTGTGTTCCATGCCGATTTCCGCGGCGTTTTCCACTTGTTGCACAGTGCCGCCAAGCACTTCGCACAAGGCACCGGCGGCCATCGAGCAGGCGACGCCGACTTCACCCTGACAGCCGACTTCGGCGCCGGAGATGGAGGCGTTTTCCTTATACAGAATGCCGATGGCTGCGGCGGTCAGCAGGAATCGCACCACGCCGTCGTCATTGGCGCCGGGGATAAAGCGCATGTAGTAGTGCAATACCGCTGGAATGATCCCCGCCGCACCGTTGGTGGGCGCCGTTACGACGCGCCCGCCGTTGGCGTTCTCCTCGTTGACCGCCAAGGCGTAGAGGTTGACCCAATCGAGCACCGACAGCGGGTCGCGCAACGACGATTCCGGGTTCTTGCACAACTGCCGATGCAGCGCGGCGGCCCGGCGCTTGACCTTCAAACCGCCGGGCAGGATGCCTTCATTGCGGCATCCGGCGGCGACGCAGTCCTGCATCACTTGCCAGATTTTCAGCAGGCCGGCGCGGGTTTCCGCTTCCGGGCGCCAGGCGCTTTCGTTGGTCAGCATCACCTGGCTGATCGACAGCCCGTATTTGACGCAATGACCGAGAAGATCCTTGGCACTCTTGAACGGAAAGGTCAGGGGGGTGGCGTCTTCGACGATGCGGTCGGCGCCGGCGGCGTCCTCATCGACCACAAAACCGCCGCCGACCGAGTAGTACTCGCGGCTGCGGATCTGCAGGCCCGCTGCGTCGAAGGCGCGAAAAATCATGCCGTTGGGGTGATAGGGCAACGGTTTGCGAATCATCGCCAGGTGTTCTTTCTCGTTGAACGCAATGCTGTGTTCACCGAGCAGGTTCAAGCGGCCGTTGCTGCGAATCTCTTGCAGGCGCGCAGCGACGGTTTCTGTATCCACGGTGTCCGGGTGTTCGCCTTCCAGGCCCAGCAGCACAGCCTTGTCACTGCCGTGGCCTTTGCCGGTGGCACCGAGCGAGCCGTACAGCTCGACTTTGACACAGGTGGTGGCCGTCAGCAGCCCTTCACGGCGCAAGCCTTCGACGAAACGCGCAGCGGCGCGCATCGGGCCGACGGTGTGGGAGCTGGAGGGGCCGATGCCAATCTTGAACAGGTCGAACACGCTTAACGACATGGTGGTTCTCCGGTTTCTTGTTATAGGCGTATCACGGGAGATGCTTTGCGTAGGAGCTGCCGCAGGCTGCGATCTTTTGATCCTGTTTTTTCAAGATCAAGATCAAAAGATCGCAGCCTGCGGCAGCTCCTACAGGAGGTTTGCGGTGTTCTTGAGTGGGGCGGATCAATCCGCCCCACTCATTCGTTTAAGCGTAGCTTTCGATCGACGGGCAAGCGCAGACCAGGTTGCGGTCGCCAAACACGTTGTCGACGCGACCGACCGGCGGCCAGTACTTGCCTTCGATCAGCGACGCAACCGGGTACACCGCTTGCTCACGGCTGTACGGGTGCGACCACTCGCCCACCAGCTCCTTGGCGGTGTGCGGCGCGTTTTTCAGCGGGTTGTCGTCCTTGTCCAGGGTGCCGTTTTCCACTGCGCGGATTTCTTCGCGGATGCGGATCATGGCGTCGCAGAAGCGGTCCAGTTCTTCCTTGGATTCACTTTCGGTCGGTTCGATCATCAACGTGCCGGCCACCGGGAACGACATGGTCGGTGCGTGGAAGCCGAAGTCGATCAGGCGCTTGGCGACGTCATCGACGCTGATGCCGCTGCTGTCTTTCAGTGGACGCAGGTCGAGGATGCACTCGTGCGCCACCAGGCCATTGCTGCCGGTGTACAGAACCGGGTAGTGCTCTTCGAGGCGACGGGAGATGTAGTTGGCATTGAGGATCGCCAGCTGCGAAGCACGCTTGAGGCCCGCGCCACCCATCATACGAATGTACATCCAGGTGATCGGCAGAATGCTCGCGCTGCCGAACGGTGCCGCGCAAACGGCGCCTTCCTTGCGCTCCATCTGGGCGTGGCCTGGCAGGAATGGCGCCAGGTGCGATTTCACACCGATCGGGCCGACGCCCGGGCCGCCACCGCCGTGGGGGATGCAGAAGGTCTTGTGCAGGTTCAGGTGCGAAACGTCGCCGCCGAACTTACCCGGGGCGCAGAGGCCGACCATGGCGTTCATGTTGGCGCCGTCGATGTACACCTGGCCGCCGTTGTCATGAACGATGCCACAGATTTCGCGGATGCCTTCTTCGAACACGCCGTGGGTCGACGGGTAGGTGATCATCAGTGCGGCGAGATGTTCGCGGTGCTCGATCGCCTTGGCGCGCAGGTCTTCGATGTCGACGTTGCCACGGGCATCGCAGGCGGTGACGACGACACGCATGCCGGCCATCTGTGCGGTGGCCGGGTTGGTGCCGTGGGCCGACGACGGGATCAGGCAGATGTCGCGACGGTCTTCGCCACGGCTCTGGTGGTAGGCACGGATCGCCAGCAGACCGGCGTATTCACCCTGGGAGCCGGCGTTCGGTTGCAAGGATACCGAGTCGTAGCCGGTTGCAGCGCAAAGCATTGCTTCCAGTTCGTCGGTCAGTTGCTGGTAGCCGGCGCTTTGCTCGGCCGGGGCGAACGGGTGCAGGGCGCCGAACTCGGCCCAGGTTACCGGGATCATTTCGCTGGCAGCGTTGAGTTTCATGGTGCACGAACCCAGCGGGATCATGGTGCGGTCCAGCGCCAGGTCCTTGTCCGCCAGTTTGCGCAGGTAGCGCATCAGCTCGGTTTCCGAGTGATAGCGGTTGAACACCGGGTGGCTGAGGATCGGCGACTGACGCACCAGCGCTGCCGGAATGGTGCTGGTGACCGAGGCGGCGAGGGCGGCGAAGTCCGGCAGGGCCTTGCCGTCGGACAGCAGGCTCCACAGGGTTTCAACGTCGGCCTGGGTGGTGGTTTCGTCCAGGGACAGGCCCAGGCGTTCGCCATCGACCACGCGCAGGTTGATGCGCTGGGCGTGTGCCTTGTCGTGCAGGGCGGTGGTTTGCGCGCCGGTCTTCACGGTCAGGGTGTCGAAGAAGCTCGCTTGCTCGACGCTCAGGCCCAGTGCGCTCAAGCCTTTGGCCAGGATTGCGGTCAGGTGATGTACGCGGTTGGCGATCTGCGTCAGGCCTTTCGGACCGTGGTACACGGCGTACATGCTGGCGATGTTGGCCAACAGCACTTGCGCGGTGCAGATGTTCGACGTGGCTTTCTCGCGACGGATGTGTTGCTCGCGGGTCTGCATGGCCAGGCGCAGGGCCGGGTTGCCGAAACGGTCTACGGAAACACCGACAAGTCGGCCCGGCATGTCACGCTTGAATGCGTCCTTGGTGGAGAAGTAAGCCGCGTGCGGGCCACCGAAGCCCAGTGGCACGCCGAAGCGCTGTGCGCTGCCGATAGCCACATCGGCGCCGAATTCGCCCGGTGCGGTCAGCACGGTCAGGGCCAGCAGGTCGGCAGCCACGGCAACGAGGGCGTTGGCGGCGTGGAAGCGTTCGGTCAGCTCGCGGTAATCGAACACGTCACCGTTGCTCGCCGGGTATTGCAGCAGCGCGCCGAAGAATGGCGTTACGTCAGTCAGTTCGCGCTCGTCGCCAACCACCACGTCGATGCCCAAAGGCTCGGCACGGGTGCGCAGTACGTCGAGGGTTTGCGGGTGGCAATGCACGGAGGCGAAGAATGCGTGGCTGCCCTTGTTCTTGCTCAGGCGCTTGCAGAAGGTCATGGCTTCGGCCGCGGCGGTGGCTTCGTCCAGCAACGAGGCGTTGGCGATCGGCAGGCCGGTGAGGTCGCTGATCAGCGTCTGGAAGTTCAGCAGCGCTTCGAGACGGCCTTGGGAGATTTCTGGCTGATACGGGGTGTAGGCGGTGTACCAGGCCGGGTTTTCCAGCAAGTTGCGCAGGATCGGCGACGGCGTGTGGGTGCCGTAGTAACCCTGGCCGATGAAGGTCTTGAACAACTGGTTTTTAGTCGCGATGGACTTGATCAAGGCCAGGGCATCGGCTTCGCTCAAGCCGTCTTCCAGGCCGAGGACACTGGTGCCCTTGATGCTGTCGGGAATCACGCTGGCGCTCAGGGCTTCCAGGGAGTCGAAACCGAGGCTGTTGAGCATGGCTTGCTCGTCACCGGCGCGCGGGCCGATGTGACGTGCGATGAATTCGTTGGCGGTACTTATGTTTACAACGGCAGGATTAATCTGGGTCATGTCAGTGCTCCTCAGGCTTCGGCTTGGGCTTTGATAAGACGGTCGTAGGCGTCCTGATCCAGCAGTTGGGCGACTGCCGAGGCGTCGCTTGGCTGGAAGCGGAAGAACCAGCCTTCACCCAGCGGATCTTCGTTGACCAGTTCAGGGCTGCTGTCCAGCGCCGGGTTCACTTCCAGCACTTCGCCGTCCAGCGGCATGTACACGCCGCTGGCAGCCTTTACCGATTCCACGGTGGCGGCTTCGGCGCCTTTGTCGTAGGACTGCAGCTCAGGCAGTTGAACGAAAACCACGTCGCCCAGGGCATTCTGTGCGAAAGCGGTGATGCCGACCGTGACGCTGCCGTCAGCTTCGGTGCGCAGCCATTCGTGATCTTCAGTAAAACGCAACTCGCTCATGGAAACTCCTAAGGGGCCAGACTCGTCTGGTGGACGCGATTGAATGCTTGGGCAATGCCCGGTTTATGCGGGAGTACATAGCAAGAACGCGGCCAACGTTGTTTTTATTGTTATTGATCAATGATTTAGGTGGTTTCGACAAAGGCTGAAAATCAATCGTTGTAGCGAAATCGATACGGCATATGTCAATGATAAAAGCCGAGGTGGATCAAAGCCTTGCACAGCCGTGATCGGAGAGGGGTGTAGCGATATCGTTCCGCTGTAGCGCTTTCAGTACAGGTGGAGGTCGTTTTTAAACAGGTGAAGAAGTTTTCGAAGTGACAATCCGTTCCGTAGGAGCTGCCGCAGGCTGCGATCTTGTCGCAGGCACCATAAGATCAAAGTCAAAAGATCGCAGCCTGCGGCAGCTCCTACACAGGTTGGTGTACACAGCCCACCATCTGTCGACGCAAGGCTTCAAGTCTTGTTGGGAATCCCGTACTTGCGCAACCGATGGGCAATCGCCGTGTGGGAAGTTTGCAGGCGGGTCGCGAGTTGCCGGGTCGAGGGATAGCTGGCGTAGAGTTTTTCCAGCAGGGTTTTCTCGAACTCGTCCATGGCCTGTTCCAGGCTGTCGACGTCATGGTCGCCCTGGCGGGCCACCGAGGTGCCGGCGATGTCGAGGTCGCCGATGTCCACCAGGCTGCTTTCGCAAATCGCCGCGGCGCGGAAGATCACATTCTGCAATTGCCGCACGTTGCCCGGCCAGCGGTTGCCCAGCAGCGCCGGGTAAGTGCCCGGCGCCAGGCGACAGGTCGGGCGCTGGATCTGCGCACAGGCCTGCTGCATGAAGTAGCGGGCCAGCAGCAGGATGTCCTGGCCGCGCTCGCGCAGGGGCGGCACTTCGACGTTGAGGACGTTGAGGCGGTAGAACAGGTCTTCGCGGAACAGCCCTTCGCTGACCATCTTCTCCAGGTCGCGGTGGGTGGCGCTGAGGATCCGTACGTTGACCTTGACCTCACGGTCGCCGCCGACCCGGCGAAAACTGCCGTCGTTGAGGAAACGCAGCAATTTGGCCTGCAAGTACGGCGACATCTCGCCGATCTCGTCGAGAAACACCGTGCCCTGGTTGGCCAGTTCCATCAGCCCCGGCTTACCACCCCGTTGTGCGCCGGTGAAGGCGCCGGGGGCGTAGCCAAACAGTTCACTTTCGGCGAGGTTCTCTGGCAATGCCGCGCAGTTCAACGCCAGAAAGGGGGAGCTGTGCCGGGCGCTGATGGCGTGGCAGGCGCGGGCCACCAGCTCCTTGCCGGTGCCGGTTTCGCCCTGGATCAGCAGCGGTGCATCGAGGGCCGCCACCCGCTGGGCGCGCGCCTTGAGGGTGCGGATCACCGGGGACTCGCCGAGCAAGGCATCGAAACCTTCGGCGTGGTCATGGTGCAGCGCGGAAAGGCGTTCGCCGATGCGGTTCGGTTGGTACAGGGTCAGCAGGGCGCCGGCGTCGGTGATCGGCGTGGCGTCGAGCAACAGGGTCTGGCCGTTGACGGTAATTTCCCGCAGCGGCAGGCGAAAGCCGTGTTCGAGCAGGGCGTCGAGCAACGCCGGGTCGGCAAACAGGTCGCCCACGCTTTCACCGTCCGGTTCGCGACCGTACAGGGCGATCAGGGCCGGGTTGGCCAGCAGCACCTTGCCGTCGCTGTCCAGTGCCAGCACCGGGTCGGTCATGGCTGCCAGCAAGGCGTCGAGCTGCAAGTGCCGGCGCTGGCCGGGCAGGATGTCGACCACCGTCACCGCTTGCACGCCACGCACGCTGAACAGGGCATCGCGCAGTTCCTCGAGGACTTGCGGGCTCAGGGTCGGGGCGTCGATATAGACATTGGGCGGGACCATTTCCACCGCATCCAGGTTCAGATTGCGCCCGCCGAGCAGGGCCAGGACTTCCTGGGTGATACCGACGCGGTCGATGAAGCTGACGTGGATACGCATGGGGCGGTCTTGGGGTCTGCAGTGCGAAGGGTGGCAAGTATGCCTTGGAGGAGGGGGCAGGTGAAATGTCGATGGGGTATGGCTTGAAAAGATCGCAGCCTTCGGCAGCTCCTACGCCGAACGCATTCCCCTGTAGGAGCTGCCGAAGGCTGCGATCTTTTGATCTTCCAAACGTTATTCCAGGTGCTCGGGTTTGACCGGGTCGCCCGATTTCATGTTCAACTGCACCCGCACGTCTTCGAACATTGCGTCGTAATGTTTGTGGATCGAACCGATGTTGCTATGGGTTTTCGGGATGCCATGCTTCTCGGCAATCTTGGTGACGTTGCTGGCGAAGTTGTAGGCCATGTCCTTGGGCAGGAAGAACGTCTCGCTCATGTCCTTGCCCTGGATGTTGCCGTGCATCTTGAACTGCATCCCCTTGCCTTCCTTGGGATCCTGGGCGATTTCATAGTCGATGCAGATGTTGTAGCTGACGTCATCCTTGTTCAGCGCGTGTCGCTCGATGTGCAGGTGACCCGGCTCGAACGTTGCCATTGTTGACTCTCCTTCAAAAGATCTTGAATCAGGGCAAGCCTCAGGCCTGCCCCGCAGTTTCGTTTACTGATAGCTGATGCCCGGTGTCGCCGTACTGATGCGCGTGCCGGCCTTGCCCTGGACGATCGCTTCGATGTCCGCGAGCGAACCGATCACTGCGACTTTCCCAGTATGGCGTGCGAATTCGCAGGCTGCCTGCACCTTCGGTCCCATGGAGCCGGCGGCGAAGCCGAGTTTTTCCATTTCGTCGGGGTGGGCCTGGGCGATGGCTTTCTGCGTGGGTTTGCCAAAGTCGATGAAGGCGGCGTTGACGTCGGTGGCGATCACCAGCAGATCGGCTTCAAGCTGTTCGGCCAGCAGCGCCGAGCACAGATCCTTGTCGATGACCGCTTCGACGCCCTCGAGTTTGCCGGGCGAGGTATACATGGTCGGAATGCCGCCACCGCCGGCGCAGATCACGATGCTGCTTTTTTCCAGCAGCCATTTGATCGGGCGGATTTCGAAGATGCGCTTCGGTTTCGGGCTGGCGACCACGCGACGGTATTTGTCGCCGTCCGGGGCAATGGCCCAGCCTTTCTCGGCGGCCAGTGCTTCGGCCTCATCCTTGGTATAGACAGGGCCGATGGGTTTGGTGGGGTTCTTGAAGGCCGGGTCATTGGCATCGACTTCGACCTGGGTCAGCAAGGTCGCGAAGGGCACTTCGAAGTCCAGCAGGTTGCCCAGTTCCTGTTCGATGATGTAGCCGATCATGCCTTCGGTTTCGGCACCGAGCACGTCCAGCGGGTAGGGCGAAACCGAGGTGTAGGCCGCCGCCTGCAAAGACAGCAGGCCGACCTGAGGGCCATTGCCGTGGGCGATGACCAATTGGTTGCCGGGATGGATCTTGGCGATCTGTTCGGTGGCGATCCGGATGTTGGCGCGCTGGTTGTCAGCGGTCATGGGTTCGCCCCGGCGGAGCAGGGCATTACCGCCCAGAGCAACGACGATACGCATGGTGCAGTCCTTCTAGAGTAGGAGCTGCCGAAGGCTGCGATCTTTTGATCTTGCTACTGATCTTCAAAGATCAAAAGATCGCAGCCTTCGGCAGCTCCTACGGGTCAGTGAGCGATCAAGAGGACATGATCAGCCGTTATAGATCCGCCAGCGTCGACACCAGAATCGCCTTGATGGTGTGCATGCGGTTTTCCGCTTGCTCGAAGGCGATGCAGGCCGGCGACTCGAACACGTCATCGGTCACTTCGATGCCGTTGTTCAGGAACGGGTACTGCTCGGCAATCTGCTTGCCGATCTTGGTGTCGCTGTTGTGGAACGCCGGCAGGCAGTGCATGAACTTGGTGCGCGGATTGCCGGTGGCTTTCATCAGTTCGGCGTTGACCTGATACGGCAGCAGTTGCTGGATGCGCTCGGCCCAGGCTTCGACCGGCTCGCCCATCGACACCCAGACGTCGGTGTGGATGAAGTCCACGCCCTTGACCGCGGCTTTCGGGTCTTCGGTGAGGGTGATGCGCGCGCCGCTTTCTTCGGCGTACTGTTTGCAGCGAGCCACCAGGTCGTCCGCCGGCCACAGGGCTTTTGGCGCGCAGATGCGCACGTCCATGCCGAGCTTGGCGCCGATCAGCAGCAGGGAGTTGCCCATGTTGTTGCGCGCGTCGCCCAGGTAGACGTAGCTGATCTCGTGGATCGGCTTGTCGGCGTGCTCGCGCATGGTCAGCACGTCGGCGATCATTTGTGTCGGGTGATACTCGTCGGTCAGGCCGTTGAACACCGGTACGCCGGCGAACTTGGCCAGCTCCTCGACGATTTCCTGTTTGAAGCCACGGTACTCGATAGCGTCGTACATGCGCCCGAGTACGCGGGCGGTGTCCTTCATGCTTTCCTTGTGGCCGATCTGCGAGGAGTTCGGGTCGATGTAGGTGACGTTGGCGCCCTGGTCATAGGCTGCAACTTCGAACGCGCAGCGGGTGCGGGTCGAGGTTTTTTCGAAGATCAGCGCGATGTTGTTGCCCTTGAGATGCTGCTGTTCGGTGCCGGTGTACTTGGCACGCTTGAGGTCGCGGGACAGGTCGAGCAGGTAACGCAATTCGCGAGGGGTGTGGTGTTCCAGGCTCAGCAGATTGCGGTTATGGATATTGAACGCCATTTTGGATCTCCTAAGGTGTCGGTTATCCCCTTGGCCTGCGCATGCCCTTGGGTAGAGGGCCGCGCGGGCCAAGGTAATAGGTTAGTAGTCAATCGGGTCGCGGATGATCGGGCAGGTCATGCAATGGCCGCCGCCCCGTCCCCGGCCGAGTTCGCCGGCGCTGATGGTGATCACTTCCACACCGGCCTTGCGCATCAGGGTGTTGGTGTAGGTATTGCGGTCGTAGCCGATGACCACGCCCGGTTCCACGGCCACTACGTTGTTGCCGTCGTCCCATTGCTCGCGTTCGGCGGCGAAACTGTTGCCGCCGGTTTCCACCACGCGCAACGCCTTGAGGTTCAGGGCCTGGGCCACGGTGTCGAGGAAGTTGGTTTCTTCTCGGCGGATGTCGATGCCACCGGCCTTGCTTTCATCGGGACGCAGGGTGAAGGCGACAATCTGGTTCACCACTTCCGGGAAGATCGTGACGAGGTCGCGATCGCAGAAGCTGAACACGGTGTCCAGGTGCATCGCCGCGCGGGATTTCGGCAGGCCGGCAACGATCACTTTCTCGACCGCCTTGTTTTTGAACAGGTTCACCGCCAGTTGGGCAATGGCCTGGCGCGACGAACGCTCTCCCATGCCGATCAACACCACGCCGTTGCCGATCGGCATCACGTCGCCACCCTCAAGGGTGGAGTTGCCGTGGTCTTTGTCCGGGTCGCCGTACCAGATCTGGAAGTCGGCGTTGGTGAACTCGGGGTGGAACTTGTAGATGGCGGTGGTCAGCAGGGTTTCCTGACGGCGCGCCGGCCAGTACATCGGGTTGAGGGTGACGCCGCCGTAGATCCAGCAGGTGGTATCGCGGGTGAACTGGGTGTTGGGCAGCGGCGGCAGGATGAAGCTGGAGTGGCCGAGGAAGTCGCGGAACATCTCGATGGCCTTGCCGCCGAAACTGGTGGGCAAATCGTCACCCGATACGCCGCCGATCAGGAACTCGGCGATGTGACGTGGCTCCAGGCTGCGCAGCCACGAAGCGGTTTCGTTGATCAGGCCCAGGCCCACCGAGTTGGCGGTGATCTTGCGTTCCAGAATCCAGTCCAGGGCTTCGGGAATGGCGACGATGTCGGTCAGCAGGTTGTGCATTTCCAGTACATCGACGTTGCGTTCGCGCATCTTGGTAACGAAGTCGAAGTGGTCGCGCTTGGCCTGGGCCACCCACAGCACATCGTCGAACAGCAGTTCATCGCAGTTGTTCGGGGTCAGCCGCTGATGGGCCAGGCCTGGGGAGCAAACCATGACTTTGCGCAGTTTGCCGGCTTCGGAATGGACGCCGTACTTAACTTTTTCCGTGGTCATTACAGTGATCCTCCAGATGACAAAACAGGGTTGTGCTTCTAGAAACAGGAGTTAAAGGGTCAGGAAGCCGTCATAGAGGCCGTAGGCCGCCACCACGGCGCCGACGACCACCGCAGCGAAAATCAGCTTCTCGACGTTGGTGAAAACCGGTTTGTTGATTTCCAGCTTGGCCTTTGCAAAAAGGATCACGCCGGGGGCGTAGAGCAGGGCGGACAGCAACAGGTATTTGGTGCCGCCGGCGTACAGCAGCCAGATCGCGTAGATCAGGGCCACGGCACCGATGATTAGATCCTTCTGCCGCTCGCCCGCCGCGCCTTCGTAGCTTTCGCCACGCACCGCCAACAGCAACGCATAGGCCGCCGACCACAGGTACGGCACCAGGATCATCGAGGTGGCGAGGTAGATCAGCGACAGGTAAGTGCTGGCCGAGAACAGCGTGATGATCAGGAAAACCTGGACCATGGCGTTGGTCAGCCACAGGGCATTGACCGGTACATGGTTGGCGTTTTCCTTGCGCAAAAACGCCGGCATGGTGTGGTCCTTGGCGGCGGCGAACATGATCTCCGCGCACAGCAGCACCCACGACAGCAGCGCCCCCAGCAACGAGATGATCAAACCGACACTGATCAGCACCGCGCCCCAGTGACCGACCACGTGTTCCAGCACGGCGGCCATTGACGGGTTCTGCAGTTTGGCCAGTTCCGGCTGGGTCATGATCCCCAGCGACAGCACATTCACCAGGACCAAAAACAGCAGCACGGTGACGAAGCCGATCACGGTGGCTTTACCCACGTCACTGCGTTTTTCCGCCCGGGCCGAAAAGATGCTCGCGCCTTCGATGCCGATGAACACCCACACGGTGACCAGCATCATCTTGCGCACCTGGTCCATCACGCTGCCCAGGTCCGGGTTCTTCAGGCCCCAGATGTCAGCGGTGAAGATGTCCAGTTTGAAGGCGAACAAGGCGATCAGCATGAACAGTAGCAGCGGCACGATCTTGGCGACGGTGGTCACCAGGTTGATGAACGCTGCTTCCTTTATTCCTCGCAGTACGAGGAAATGCACGGCCCAGAGCAGCACCGAGGCACCGATCACGGCAGCAGGGGTATTCCCCTCCCCAAATAGCGGAAAGAAATAGCCGAGCGTGCTGAACAACAAGACGAAGTAACCGACGTTGCCCAGCCAGGCACTGATCCAGTACCCCCAGGCGGACGAGAAGCCCATGTAGTCGCCGAAACCGGCCTTGGCGTAGGCGTAGACCCCGCCATCAAGATCGGGTTTGCGATTGGCCAGGGTCTGGAACACGAACGCCAGGGTGAGCATGCCAACGGCAGTGATCGCCCAACCGATCAGAATGGCGCCGACATCCGCGCTGGCGGCCATGTTTTGTGGCAGGGAAAAGATCCCGCCACCAATCATCGAACCCACGACTAACGCGACCAGCGCGCCGAGTTTGAGTTTTCCGGGAGCTTCAGACATTGCATGACTCCAATGCAGGAGAAGAGAAACAACAGACTAATTCCGTTGAATATCAAATCAGCTGACTTAGATCACAAAATGAGAGCTTTTCCAGTTTTTAGCGAAGTGCCATCATTTGCAGGGCGGCTGTCTGTAATGCTTGTTCTAGAGCCTTTTGTGGATTATTTAAGTACTTTTAGAATTTGTTTCGAATTATGACGCTAGTTGGTTTTTCAAAAATCGCAACTTTTCCTCGCGGGTTTTTTGTACAAAATTGATGTATTGGAAAAACCTATACAACAAATGATTATATCGGCGCCTCTAATAGCCGTTTTGTGCAAGTAAAAGACCTATGTTGGCGTTATCCAATAAACGTTATTACTCTTCAACAGTTTAATTGACGCCCGTTATGTGACGATCTCGCGGCAGTTGTCGCCCCTCAGAAAAATGGAGATGCAACGATGGCGCAATCACCGAACAAGCTTCGCCTGAGCGCCTTGATCGCGTTGGTGGTGGGTTCGATGATCGGTGGCGGGATTTTTTCCCTGCCGCAAAACATGGCGGCCAGGGCCGATGCCGGGGCGATCCTGATCGGTTGGGCAATCACCGCCGTTGGCATGCTGACCCTTGCGTTCGTGTTCCAGACCCTGGCCAATCGCAAGCCGGAACTGGACTCCGGGGTGTACGCCTATGCCAAGGCCGGGTTTGGCGACTACATGGGCTTTTCTTCGGCCTGGGGCTACTGGATCAGCGCCTGGCTGGGCAACGTCGGCTACTTCGTGCTGCTGTTCAGCACCCTCGGTTATTTCGTTCCGGTCTTTGGTGAAGGCAACACGCCGATCGCCATCGTCTGCGCTTCGGTGCTGCTCTGGACCGTGCATTTTGTGGTGATGCGCGGGATCAAGGAGGCGGCGTTCATCAACCAGGTGACCACGGTGGCGAAGATCGTGCCGCTGATCATGTTCATTGTGATCGCCGCCGTGGCGTTCAAGGCGGACATCTTTACCCTCGATATCTGGGGACGCAACAACCCGGAATTCGGCAGTGTGATGGATCAGGTTCGACACATGATGCTGGTCACCGTGTTCGTGTTCATCGGTATCGAGGGCGCCAGTGTCTATTCGGCCCGGGCAGAGAAACGCTCCGACGTGGGCCGCGCGACGGTGATCGGGTTCATTGGGGTATTGGCGCTGCTGGTGCTGGTGAACGTGCTGTCGCTGGGGATCATGACCCAGCCGCAACTGGCGAAACTGCAGAACCCCTCGCTGGCGGCGGTGCTTGAACATATCGTCGGCCCTTGGGGGGCGTTGCTGATCAGCGTTGGCCTGGCGATTTCGCTATTGGGGGCCTTGTTGTCCTGGGCGCTGCTGTGCGCCGAAATCCTGTTCGCCACGGCGAAAGACAAGACCATGCCGGCATTCCTGACCAAGGAAAACGCCAACCGTGTGCCGGTCAATGCGATGTGGCTGACCAACTCGATGATCCAGTTGTTCCTGCTGATCACGCTGTTTTCCGCCGGCACCTACACCAGCCTGATTTATCTGGCGTCCTCGATGATTCTGGTGCCGTACCTGTGGTCGGCGGCCTATGCGGTGTTGTTGTGCGCACGGGGTGAAACCTACCAACAGGCACCCGCCGAACGGATCAAGGACCTGCTGATCGGTGGCATCGCCCTGGGCTACGCGGTGTGGCTGCTGTATGCCGGCGGCCTGAAGTATTTGCTGCTGTCGGCGTTGCTGTATGCGCCGGGTGTGATCCTGTTCGCCAAGGCTCGTAACGAGCAGGGCAAGCCGCTGTTCACGGTGGTCGAGAAAGGCATTTTCACCTGTGTCATCGGGGGGGCGGGGTTGGCGGCTTATGGATTGTACAGCGGGGTGCTCAGCCTGTGAGGGTGTTGCTGGAATACCAGCCGCCCTTTGACTGGCCGGCGTTGCTGGGGTTCTTGTCGGCGCGGGCGATCGTGGGTCTGGAAAGGGTGGTCGAGGGTGTGTACTCGCGCAGCATCGACTTGCATGGCGTACACGGTACGTTTTCGATCCAGCCTGCCGCATCCGATGCGCTTGAGCTGACCCTGGACTTTCCGGATGCTGGTGCCGTGCCCGAGATCGTTGCGCGAGTGCGGCGAATGTTCGACCTGGATGCCGAGCTGTCCACGATTCACCGGCACCTGGCGGTTGATCCGCTGATGGCGCGGTTGATTGCCGAACGCCCGGGCCTGCGCGTACCGGGAGCGTGGGATGGGCTGGAACTGGCGATCCGCGCGGTACTGGGGCAGCAGATTACGGTGGTGGCGGCGATCCGGTTGGCGGGCAAACTGGTAGCGCGGTACGGCACACCGTTAAATTCAGCATTGCCGGGAGTGACCCATGTTTTTCCCCAGGCCAGGGTTTTGGCAGACGCAGATCTGGCGACGCTGGGCATGCCGAAAAGCCGAGGCCGGACCTTGTCGGGGGTGGCTCAGGCATTGCTCGATGATCCGCGATTGTTTGAGCCCGGCCGGGAAGGGGGCATAGCGCGGTTGCTGGCCTTGCACGGGATTGGTGACTGGACGGCGCAATACATTGCCTTGCGTCAGTTGCGGGAGATGGACGGGTTTCCCAATGGTGATGTGGGGCTGATCAATGCGATGGCGGCACTGGAGGGTGGGCCGGTGACAGCGAAGCAGTTGCTGTTGCGGGCTGAAGGGTGGCGGCCTTATCGAGGGTATGCGGCGCAGGTGTTGTGGACTTCCTTGAGTCGGGTGGACTGAGCTGATCTGGTTTTTGTGTTGCTGTTTCTGGCGCCATCGTCGGAACGCCGCC
>NZ_CATKPU010000066.1:0-426 GCF_949767825.1 Pseudomonas sp. IT-P258
GGTGGGCACTCTAAGGAGACTGCCGGTGACAAACCGGAGGAAGGTGGGGATGACGTCAAGTCATCATGGCCCTTACGGCCTGGGCTACACACGTGCTACAATGGTCGGTACAGAGGGTTGCCAAGCCGCGAGGTGGAGCTAATCCCACAAAACCGATCGTAGTCCGGATCGCAGTCTGCAACTCGACTGCGTGAAGTCGGAATCGCTAGTAATCGCGAATCAGAATGTCGCGGTGAATACGTTCCCGGGCCTTGTACACACCGCCCGTCACACCATGGGAGTGGGTTGCACCAGAAGTAGCTAGTCTAACCTTCGGGAGGACGGTTACCACGGTGTGATTCATGACTGGGGTGAAGTCGTAACAAGGTAGCCGTAGGGGAACCTGCGGCTGGATCACCTCCTTAATCGACGACTCAGCTGCTCCAT
>NZ_CATKPU010000067.1:0-413 GCF_949767825.1 Pseudomonas sp. IT-P258
ATCCTCTCGTACATCATGTGCAAGGCGATGAACCGCTCCTTCTTTAATGTGCTGCTCGGTGGCTTCGGCAATACGGCAGAGGCGGCCGGCCCGGCGGGTTCCAAAGAAGCCCGTCCGGTGAAATCCGGTTCGGCTGACGACGCGACCTTCCTGCTGACCAACGCCGACACCGTGATCATCGTGCCGGGCTACGGCCTGGCGGTGGCACGCGCTCAGCATGCACTGAAGGAACTGACCGAGAAGCTGACCCATCGCGGCGTGACCGTGAAGTATGCGATCCACCCGGTTGCCGGTCGTATGCCCGGCCACATGAACGTGTTGCTGGCCGAGGCCGAAGTGCCTTACGACCAGGTGTTCGAGATGGACGACATCAACTCCGAGTTCGGCCAGGCCGACGTGGTGCTGGTGCTGGG
>NZ_CATKPU010000068.1:0-389 GCF_949767825.1 Pseudomonas sp. IT-P258
CAGCTACAGCTACACCTTGGTCGATAACGAAGCCCACCCAACTGCCAATGGTGCCAACTCACTCCCTGAGCAGTTCGCCGTCACCGTGGTCGACGACAACGGCACCACCGCCACCGGTTCACTCGACGTCAACATCGTCGACGACCTGCCCAACGCCGTGGGCGACAGCAATGGCACCGCTTCGGAAACCCTGCTGACGTTGAACGGCAACGTATTGGGCAACGACGTGCAAGGCGCCGACCGCGTGACGGTTGGGGAGAATAGCGGCCCGATCACCCCCGGCACCTTCACCGGCACCTACGGCACCCTGGTGCTGAATGCCAACGGCACCTACACCTATACCCTCAACACCAGCGATGCCGATTTCAAGGCGTTGCATGGCGGCGGCA
>NZ_CATKPU010000069.1:0-388 GCF_949767825.1 Pseudomonas sp. IT-P258
GACCTGGTGCTGTTCGACCGCAACAACCACAAGTCCAACCACCAGGGCGCGCTGTTGCAGGCCGGTGCCACGCCGGTCTATCTGGAAACCGCGCGCAACCCTTACGGCTTCATCGGTGGCATCGACGCCCACTGTTTCGAAGAGGACTACCTGCGCGAACTGATCGCCGAAGTCGCCCCGGACAAGGCGCAACTGCCACGGCCGTTTCGCCTGGCGATCATTCAGCTGGGCACCTACGACGGCACCGTGTACAACGCCCGGCAAGTGGTCGACCGCATCGGCCAGCTGTGTGACTACATCCTGTTCGACTCGGCGTGGGTCGGCTACGAGCAATTCATCCCGATGATGAAGGACTGCTCGCCGCTGTTGCTGGATCTCGACGAGAACG
>NZ_CATKPU010000070.1:0-385 GCF_949767825.1 Pseudomonas sp. IT-P258
CTCCACCACCTGGTGTTCCGACTGCAAGGCCCAGACGCTGTCCTCGCCGCTGCTGCTCAACCCGCAGAGCGGACGCAGCGGCAGTTCGACGTCGAACTGGTAGGCGCGCGGGGAGTCGTGGAATTCGACGACGTCGATACTCAGGCGTTCGTCGCTGGTGAAGCGGTACCAGATGCCGACTTCGGCCAGCAACCGGGCGATGAAGGCCAGGTCGCTTTCGCCGTATTGCATCACCTGCTCGCGCCGGGGGTACTCGCGGTGCAGGTGGAAGAGGAAGTCCTGGCCCCGGAAATCGTGACGGCCGCGCAGGATGTGCTCGACGATTTCCGGCACCGACCGGTGCTGGTAGATCCGGTATTGCCGGCCCCGCGCGAGCAGCGCCAGA
>NZ_CATKPU010000071.1:0-378 GCF_949767825.1 Pseudomonas sp. IT-P258
GAGGTTGTAGCTGAAGCGCCGGGTCAGGTTGTCGATGCGTTTCTCTTCGATCAACCGGTCGCACGCATCGTAGGCGAACTGGTACGCCGCGTTGCTTTCGTTGATCAGCGTGGTCAGGCGAATCGCCGGGTCGTATTCGTAGCGGATGCGCTGGCCCTTGGCGTCCTGGCGGCTGCTCGGCAAGCCACGGGCGGTGCGTAGCAGGCGCGTGGTCTGACCTTTGCCGTCGGTATGGCTGAGCACCTGGCCGAGGGCGTTGTAGGTGAACGACTCGGCGCTGCCGTCCGGGTGGTTGATACGCAGCACTTCGCCGTCGGGTTTGCGTTCCAGCGTGGTGGTCTGGCCCAGCGCGTCGGTGACGGCGACCAGATGCTGGCT
>NZ_CATKPU010000072.1:0-378 GCF_949767825.1 Pseudomonas sp. IT-P258
CAGGTTGTAGCTGAAACGCCGGGTCAGGTTGTCGATGCGTTTTTCTTCGATCAACCGGTCGCACGCATCGTAGGCGAACTGGTACGCCGCGTTGTTTTCGTTGATCAGCGCCGTCAGGCGAATCGCCGGGTCGTATTCGTAGCGGATGCGCTGGCCTTTGGCGTCCTGGCGGCTGCTCGGCAATCCTCGGGCGGTGCGTAGCAGGCGCGTGGTCTGGCCTTTGCCGTCGGTATGGCTGAGCACCTGGCCGAGGGCGTTGTAGGTGAAGGACTCGGCGCTGCCGTCCGGATGATTGATGCGCAGCACTTCGCCGTCGGGTTTGCGTTCCAGCGTGGTGGTCTGGCCCAGCGCGTCGGTGACGGCGACCAGATGCTGGCG
>NZ_CATKPU010000073.1:0-365 GCF_949767825.1 Pseudomonas sp. IT-P258
GTCAGGATGAATTGCGTGGTGGCGCTGACCTGCGGGTCGAGACTTTTGTATTTCGCCTGATGGGCTATTTCGGCCCTCTCAAGTACGCTGAAACCGCGACTGACGAACACTGGAGTGCCGCGAGCCGCCAGATGCGCAGCGGCCATGTTGTCGGCAAGCGCACAGTTGGCAAACCACTGGCGGTCATAAGCATATTGCTCGTCCGTGGAGGGTTGCATCGCCCGGTCGTATATCCGGTACGGGCCTTTACCGGGCAGATTGGATTCGTCGGCAAAGCCCGCGCTGTTAAACGGCATTTCCCACCCCAATATCCGCACCTTGACGCCTTCGCGAGCCATGGCCATCAGCAATTCACCGATACGCGG
>NZ_CATKPU010000074.1:0-357 GCF_949767825.1 Pseudomonas sp. IT-P258
GCATCCTTGATGGTGACGGTGGTTTCCGGCTCGCCTTTACCGCTGACAGTCGTGCCGTCGGCACTGACCACCAGGTCGGTCGGGGCTGCTGGAGCCGTGGAATCGCCCGCATCGACAGTTGTCGGGGCAGACACGTTGCCCGCCGCATCGGTCAGCGTTGCACTCAGGGTTTCGCCGTTGATTTGCGGGGTGGTCAGCGTGACCTCGAAGGTGCCATCGGCTCCAACGGTACCGGTGCCAATGACGTTGCCATTGGCATCCTTGATGGTGACGGTGGTTTCCGGCTCGCCTTTACCGCTGACAGTCGTGCCGTCGGCACTGACCACCAGGTCGGTCGGGGCTGCTGGAGCCGTGGAG
>NZ_CATKPU010000075.1:0-355 GCF_949767825.1 Pseudomonas sp. IT-P258
CACGGTGGACTTGTCGGCGGTCAGGGTGGCGATCACTTCGCTGACGGTGTCGGTGATGGCCACATTGGCCGCGGTACCATCGATCACCAGGTTTTCGAAGGTCTTGCCGTCGACACTGGCCGAGCCGACGGTCAGGCTCAGGTTACTTGGGTCGCTGTAGACGTCGTCACCCTGCACCGGCGCGGTGTAGATGGCCGACAATTTGCCCGCTTCGATGGTGACGGTGTCGCCGTTGCTCAGGGTGACCTTGAGGTCGTGATCGAGTTTCTGGTCAACCTTGACGGTGAAGGTCGGCGCGAGGTTTTCCTGTACATCGCCGTTGCTGGCAATGCTCACCGTGACCTTGTCGCCCTGA